>CAYFVR010000190.1:4226-9320 GCA_964346545.1 uncultured Desulfobacterales bacterium
ATCTCCGCGCGGGGCCCCGCCCCGATCTCATCCTCGTCACCTCGATCATGACCTACTGGTATCCCGGCGTCCGGGAAACCATCGAACATTTGCGCCGGGCGTTTCCGGAAACGCCGATCCTGCTGGGCGGGATTTACGCGACCCTGCTGCCGGAACACGCGGCCCGCCTCGGCGCGGATCGGGTCGTCTCCGGCGGCGATTTCGGAGAAATCTTGGGAATCGTCGGAGAGATGACCGGCTTCCGCCCCGCCCTTCAACCCGACCCCGACCGGATGGACGGCTGGCCCCGCCCCGCCCTGGAGCTTCAGCGGGAAATCCCCTTCGCCCCCTTGCTGACGGCGATGGGTTGCCCCTTCCGCTGCGCCTACTGCGCGTCCGACCGCCTCGCCCCCCGCCGCCTCCGTCGCTCCCCGGAACACATCCTGGAGGAAATTCGCTTCTGGCACGAACGCCACGCCGTCCGGGATTTTGTCTTTTACGACGACGCCCTCCTGTTGGACGCCGAGCGCCACGCGCTGCCATTGTTGGAATCCGTGATGCAGGCCGAGCTTCCGATCCGATTCCACACGCCCAATGCCGTCCACATCCGGGAAATCGACGGTCGTATGGCGGAAATGCTGTTTCGATCCGGATTTCACACCCTGCGACTGGGGCTGGAAACGGCGGCGTTCGAGGAACGATTCGAACTGGACCGAAAGGTGACGGAGACGGAATTCGGGCGGAGCGTGGCGGCGCTGAAGCGTGCGGGATTTCCGCGAGAGCGGGTGGGGGCCTATCTGCTGGCGGGGCTGCCGGGCCAAAGCGTGGCGGCGGTGGAACGTTCCATCCGGGTCGTCCGGGAGGCGGGCATCACCCCGGTCCCGGCCTGGTACACGCCCATCCCGGGCACCCCGCTCTGGCCCGCCGCGGTCGCCGCGTCTCGGTACGATCTGGAATCCGATCCCCTCCTGACCAACAACGCCTTGGTTCCCTGCTGGCCCGAATTTTCCTGGGACGTGCTGACCCGCTTGAAGAACCTGGCCCGGGGCGGGTAAATCCAGTGGCGTTCACTTTGGGATTTCAAATGAACAATCGTGCCGGGTTGACCGGGGGCGTATGCGATACGCCCCTACCATTATTGGGTTAAGTGAACCGTATTGGCCTTAGGCCGGCGTTAACGATTCCGTTTCAGCGACAGTCGCGGCCCGTCTTTGGGATCGCCGTTCCCGGGCGTATCCGCCACCGGCCCCTCCGGCGGGAAAAGGCGGGTGCGCAGGTTCAGCCAGTCGTCCAGGTCGCGGATGGTTTGGTTCAGTTGATAGCGACCGTCGGCGAAGACGCCGTAATCCCCGCCGCCGGCCATGGCCGAGGCGAACCGGATCGTGTTGCCGTAAAACAGCCAGGCGTCGCTCCACATCCGTTCCACCGACTCGTCGAAGGGACTTTCCCCTTGGCCGATGCCCCGGGCATATCCCCGCGACCAGACGTCGCCCATGATCTGGGTGGCGGTTCGGATGGCGGCGTTGCTGGTGCGGATGGTGTTTTCGAAGCGCTCCCAGTGACCGGCGACCCAGTCGGCGTGGTGGCAGCTTAGGCAGAGGGCCTGCATGGTTTCCGTCCGCCGGGCCTGCTCCGCCGGGGTGATCAGGTGGTCCGTCGCGAAGGTTCCGTCCAGGCTGGTGGGCAAGGGCAGCCCCTCCCGGTTCCGGATGGTGGTGGTGTCGGGATTGGCGGGATGGGGATGGGCGTAAATCAGCCCGAAGATGCGCCAGGGCAGGCGGCCGCTCATGCGGTGGGTGCGTTCCGCCACCACGGCGCCGTCGGTGTTGACCACCAGGCTGATGTGGCAGGCGGCGCAGGTGGGGGCGTTGAAATCCGCGCCGGCCGTCCAGGGCACCTTCCGGAAATCCCAGTCGTCGCCGTGGCTGGAATACAGATTGCCGTGCTTGCTGGCGGAATAGACCTTGTAGGCGGGGACGTCCGGGCCGACGTGGCATTTTTTGCAGGTGTGGGGCTTGCGGGCCGTTTCGATGGAAAACAGGTGGCGGGTGTGGCAGGCGGCGCAGGAGCCCCGGCTGCCGTCGGGATTGATCCGGCCCGCGCCCTGGTTGGGCCAGCCGTCGATTTTGGGGAACATCATTTCGCCCAGCATGGTGTCTCGGGTGGTCATTCCCCGAACGGTCAGTCGCGTGCCGTGGCAGTGCAGACAGCCTTCGGCCCGGGTGGCGGCCGACGGCGGATTTTGAACCACCCGTCCCTCGGCGCGGACGGGCGAACCCAACACCGCCTCTTCCAGTTGCCGGTACACCGGATTCCGGGTCAGGTTGCCGTGGGCGTGGGACATCAGATTTTCGCCGTACTGGGCCGCCTCGTCCACATGACAAACGGCGCAATCGTCGGGAGAAACCACCACGTGGATCTCGGTCCCGACATGGTCGAAGGTGTCGGCGTGGGCCTCTGGCCGAAGCGTGTGGCATTCGGCGCAGCCCACGGCGGTTTTGGCCAGCGCCTCCGGCACCGATTCGGCGGAGACCTTCCGGGCCAGACCGGTCACTTTCAGCGCGGTTTCCGGGGAAATTTCGGCGTGGCGGCTTTTTCGCCAGTCGGCCACGATGCCGGGATGGAGCGAGGCGTGACAGGCCAGACATTCCTCGGTGGCTTCGCTGACGGGGGCTCGGGCCGCATGGGCGGCGGGAGGAAACAGAAGGAGAAGCAAAAGAAGGGGCCGGAGGCCCGGCGTGCGGTTCATGAAACCTCCATTGCGGCGCGCGGTCGGCGCCGGGTTCGTTATCCGGCGGAGTTCTTCGCCTCTGTCGCCTCGGGATCTTCCTCGCCGAGGAGGCTTTCAAACTGGATGTGGACGGCGTAGTCCTCGCCGGCCATCTGGGACACCCCGATGACGCGGCCCACATGCTTGATCCGGATTTTGGGGCTTCCCTTGGACATCATCATTTCCACGCCCAGGGCGGGACCCAGGGCGGAGGGAAAGTCCAGCAGCATTTCCAGGTCGCGGCCCAGCAGCAGGCTGACGTTCTTGCGGTTGGGGCTGCGGATGCCGAAGGAGATGCCGCCCACCGAGATGTCCCGGAGGTTGCCCTTGAACAGTTTGCCGGTGGCGTCGCCGGCGGGGCTCAACAGCTGCACGTCCACCACGCCGGCGAGGGGGAAGCGCTCCTGCTTGCGGCGCTCCAGCCCCTTGTCTTGCAGGATTTGGTGAATCCGTTCCCGCCGCAGGCAGTAGTCGTGGATTTTGGATTCCAGCGCGGGGAAGGATTCCCGCCATTTTTCGAGCACCTTCCGATCCAGATGGCTCACCCGGCATCCGCTGAGGGCCACCAGGGAGGTGGTGCAGACGCTGATGCCGAAAAAGGTCTCCTCGCCCACGATGTCGCCCTTGCCCGCGGTCTTGAGCAGGGTTTGCCGTTCGCCGGAGAGAAACACTTGCTTTAACTGGCCGGAGTGCACGAAAAAGAGGCGGCTTTCCGGCTTTCCCTGTTCGAAAACCGTTTCGTCCGCCTGGAGGTCGGTTTCGGTCAGCGCCTCGTACAACGCGTCGGATTCCTCCGGGGTCAGGGTGTCGTACAGGTCCGGCCAGATGCCCAGGTGGTCGGTGTCCACCTCCACCTTGGGCGCGCCCCGTTCCCGCTCGATGATCTCGCCCGCCTGGATGATTTCGGTCACGGCCAGTCCGTCCAGCTCCACCAGTTGCTGCCGCAGCGTTTCGGCCCGGTCGAAGTCGCCGGCCCGGGCGGCCTCCCGGATGGCGCCCATGAGCATGTCGACCACGTTCTCTTCCACCGTGTCGTTGTCGCGCTTCACCACCCGCTCGCCCGGGGCGGCGGGCAGGGTCAGGTCGGTGGAAATCACTTCCGGCGTCTTGGGCTTCGGCGGACGGGCGCCGGGCAAGGTCAGCTTTTGGCCGGGCGCGCTCATCTTGGGGTCGGCCGATCTTTCGGCCGACTCGGCCCGCCCGATAGCGGCCAGGGCCTGGGCGGCGGCCTCCCGAACGCCGTCGGGAAAGGAACGCAGGCCCAGCAGCCCCTTCTGGCCGGCGATATTGCTGAGCAACGGCACCGAATCTTCGGAACCGATCCGGCCCAGGGCGTAACAGATTTTTTCCTGAAGCTGTTCGCTGACCTTGGTGGAAAAAAAGGATTTGCCGCCCTCGATCAAATCCATGAGCGGACGGGCCGCCGGCTTGTGGCCCAAGGCTCCGAGCATGTCCACGATGTTGAGCCGGAGCCGTTCGTCGGCGTCCTTCAGGGCGTTGATCAGGACGTCGCCCCGGCGGTCGCCGCCGATATTGTAGATGCTGTTGAGGGTTTCCCGCCGGACGCGGAAGTCTTCGTGCTTCAGCAGCGGCACCAGCGCCCGGAGGTGGTTTTCCTTGCCCACCTTTCCCAACATCAGGATCAGGTTCCGGAGGTAATACCAGGAGCCGCCCTTTTCGATTCGCCGGATCAGGGCCTGGGGGGCGGGGGTGCCGATTTCCGACAGCACCTGAAGAATCCGCACCCGGACGGACATGTCCCGGCTTTCCTCCAGCACGTCCAGCAGGCGGTCCATGGAGGCGTCGCCCAGCAGGGCCAGCAGCCGGATGGCGTGCCGCCGGTTTTCATCCGCGCCGGACTGAAACTCTTCCAGCAGCAGATCGAGGACGTCGCTGGTGGCGATTTCGCGAAGAGCGTCCCCGGCCATCTCTCGGGCGGCCGGGTCGGGGTGGCCCTCCCGGTACCGGACGTTGTGAAAGGTTTCCAACAGGGCGTCGCTTTCCTCGAAGACCTCGGAGCGAATCATTTCCCGGGTCAGCTTCTCCAGCAGATGGACCATGGCCTGATAGGCGTCGGAAACCGCGCTTTCCGTTTGCAGCCACCCCAGCCACCGAGGAGCGGATTCCGCCAGGAGCGCCAGCCGCCCGTCGGCCAGCAGGGGACGCCCCGCCGCCGCCAGGGTTTCGGCGGCTTTTTCCCGCACTTCGGCCCGGGGGTCCGAGAGGCCGACGCTCAACTTTTCCAGCAGGGTTCGAATGGTCCGGCTTCGGCCGGAGGTCGCGAGCTGGGCGGCGTAATCCGGAAGGGCCGAGGTGAACTCGGATTCCAGAAAGGGGCTCGTATC
>CAYFVR010000191.1:0-9298 GCA_964346545.1 uncultured Desulfobacterales bacterium
CTTTCGTCGATTCAGAGCGGAGAGTTCAAGCGGGGGATGAACGAGGGAAAACGCCCCCGCCTCGGCCACGAGTTCCACCGTTCCCGCCGGCGACCTCCGAACCGATGGACGCGTCGATCCGCCCCGTCTCCAGCTCCTCGCCTTGCCGGAACACTTCGCCCACGCAATCAGGGTCCCGAGGCCGCTTCGACGATGCGGCGGTGGGTTCCGTCGGCTTTCATGGCGGCCAAGACATCGGCGATTCGACCGGCCAAGGCGCGGTGGCGGGCATTCAGGTACAGGAACATCTCCCGCGTTTCAAGCGGCGGCGAAAGAAGACGAACCCCGGGCGCCGAAAATTCGCGCAGAAAGGCTTCGCCCTCCATGCGATCGATCACCGCCACGTCGATCCGGCCGATTTCCAGCATCCGGAACAGGGAATCGATATCGCCCATGCGATGCAGGGCCCGGGCGTCCGCGAGTCGGTTCTCCAGTATCTTCCAGCCGGATACGACCCCCGTCCGATAGGGCAAAAGGTCGCCCCAATCGTCGGTCGGGATCGTCGGATCCTTGGAAAATCCGGAAAAATCCACGGCGACGATGGTCTCGGGAACTTGGACTATGCTCGGAAAGGTTTGTTGCAGACCGCCGATGCGCGGGCCGTCGCCGTCCACTTCCCCGCTTTCCACCATCCGCAAACCCTGCTCGGCCTGCGCGATGCGGACGGATACCGGAATGTCGAGCCGTTTTCCGGCTTCCAGGACCACCGCTTCGAAAATCCGTCGAACCGGACCGGAAAAGGCGGTATTGAGGGTCAGGCTCTCGGCCTGCCCGAAAGCGGGCGGGGCGAGCGGCAGCAGTAGCAGCGGAATCACGAAAAAACCGACTTTTTTCATGGAATCCTCCGGGGAACCGGCGAAAGACGCCGGGACGGAACGCGCGGCGCGTCCATCGTCCCAACGCCCCTTCCGGCAGGTTCACGGTGAGAATGTTGGCGCCGTTACAGGCTTGCCGGAGAGAGCAGACCGTCCTCGCGGACCACCGTCATTCGCACGATCTGCCTGGGAAAACGATTTTTGACGGTCTCCAACAGCCGAAAAAAGCCCGAACACCTTGCGGCGTCCGGGCTTTTTTTATTAGGTGGAGCGGGAAACGGGATTTGAACCCGCGACTTCGACCTTGGCAAGGTCGCACTCTACCACTGAGTTATTCCCGCTCGATAGCGCGGCGGGACGAAAAATCGCACCGCGCGGAAAAGCGAATGGAGGCGGCAACCAGATTCGAACTGGTGAATAGCGGTTTTGCAGACCGCTGCCTTACCACTTGGCTATGCCGCCAAAAAAAATGGAGCGGGAAACGGGATTTGAACCCGCGACTTCGACCTTGGCAAGGTCGCACTCTACCACTGAGTTATTCCCGCTCGGAAACGTCGGCTTTTATACAGATTTCGCCGACCAATGTCAACCCAAAATCTAGGACCAAAGCAGCTTTCGAAATCCGCGGAGATAATCGACGCCGCTCCACACCGTAAACAGGAGCGCTCCCCAGAGGAAAAACATTCCGATGGCGTGCAGATTGATCCCGAAATAGGGATAGTGAAACAGCAGCGGAATGATGGCGGCGATCTGGAAACCGGTTTTGTATTTGCCCAGCCAGGAGGCGGAAATGTCCGCGCCCGATTCGGCCACCACGCTTCTCATGCCGCTGATGGCCAGCTCCCGGCCGATGATCACGCAAACCACCCAGGCCGGAATCCAGCCGTGGGAGACCATCATGATGAAGGAAGAGCTGACCACCAGCTTGTCCGCCACCGGGTCCATCACCTTGCCGAACGTGGAAACCATGTCTCGACTTCGGGCGAAATAGCCGTCCAGGTAATCGGAAATGGCCGCCACGCTGAACAGGATCGCGGCCAGAAAGGCGGTCATTCGGCTGGGGAACAGCAGAAGCACCACGATACCCGGCGCGGCGGCGATCCGGAACATGGTGAGGGCGTTGGGATTGCTGAGCCAGTGACCGATTTTACCGCCAAGGTCCATTCCGTTGCCTTTCCGAAACATCATTTACCGTTTGACAATTACCGTTTTCGGTTGTTCCAGTCGTCGAGGAATGCCTTCAAGCCCTTGTCGGTCAGCGGATGGCCCGCCAGCTTGCTCAACACGCCGAAGGGCACGGTGGCGATATGCGCCCCCACCAGGGCCGACTCCAGGATGTGAAGCGGATTGCGGACGCTGGCGACGATCACCTCGGTGTCGAAATCGTAATTGCCGTAGATGTCCATGATCTGCTCCACCAGGGTCATGCCGTCCTGGGAAAGATCGTCGATCCTTCCCACGAAGGGGCTTACGAAAGAAGCGCCGGCCTTGGCGGCCATCAGGGCCTGGAGCGGCGAAAAAATCAGGGTCACGTTGGTGGGAATGTTTTCTTCGCGCAGGGTTTTGACCGCCTTGAGCCCGTCCACCGTCATGGGAATTTTGACCACGACGTTCTTGTGGATGCCGGCCCAATGGCGGGCTTCGGCCATCATGCCGTCGTAGTCCACGGCGATCACTTCGGCGCTGATGGGACCGTCCACCAGCTCGCAGATTTCCCGAACAATCTCCTCGTAATCCCGGCCTTCCTTGGCCACCAGGCTGGGATTGGTCGTCACGCCGTCCACCATGCCCATCTGGTGGGCTTCCCGGATTTCACTCAGGTTGGCGGTATCGATGAAAAACTTCATGAATCGCGTTCCTCCGAAACAAGGGGCTTTTGGGATTCACCCCCGCATTTTCGACAAAATGGTTCAAAAAAAATAAGCGCGAATGAATTTCAGTCCACGGATCGACCGAAGAAAAAAACGGCGAATTCCGATGAAAGGGACCTTCCGCGCCTACTTGGCTTCCTTCCGCTCGACAAAGCGATCCCGGCATGCGGAACCGCAGAAAAAAAATTCCTCTTCCCCCGAACGAAGACGAACCGCCTCCCGTTTTGGGATATACGTTCCGCACTCCGGGTCCTTGACCATAATATCTTCCACCGGTCCCATCGACGCGCCCTTGGTCGAACGGGAAGGGCCGGCGATGGCTTTCAGCTTCCGGTATCCGAAATAAACAAGGCCGGCGATGACCAGTAGTCGTATCAAATCGTCTCCGATTCCAGCCGTTCCATCGGCTGGTCCGCAGAATCGAGCCGGTCCAGCAACGCTTGGACCGTCGCATTCAGGCCCGGGTGACAAACGGTCGGGTCTATATCACAAAGCGGCCGGAGCACAAAGCGCCTTTTGTCCATGCGCGGATGCGGGATGGTCAGCGCCTCCGTTTCCAGAATTCGGTCGTCGAACAGGAGAATATCCAGGTCCAGGGTACGCGGTCCAAAGCGGGGACCGGAACGATCCCGGCCTTGGGAATGTTCCACGGTCTGAAGGGCCGCCAGCAGCTCCGGCGGTTCCATGCGGGTCCGCAGCCGAACGACCATGTTGAGAAACCAGTCCTGATCGGCGTAGCCCACCGGCGCGGTGCGATACAGCGCGGAACGCCCGGTGATCTCGGTATGGCCCCAGGAATTCATCGCGGACAAGGCCGCCCGAAAGTGAGCGATTTTGTCGCCCAGATTGGTCCCCATTCCGACGTAGGCGGTATGTTCAGCTTCCGCTACCAGTTCGCCGCCTCCTTGTGAAGCACGCCGGTGTAAATTACGCGGGCTTCCCCTTCCAACTGGATTTCGACGAAGCGATCTCCATCCCGCCGGAAATGAACTTGCAACGGAGCGCCGCTCCGGGTCATGACGGTTACCGGAGATTTCGTTCCCTCCGCCGCCTCGGCCAGCGCCACGGCCACCGCGCCGGTTCCGCAGGCCAGGGTTTCGTCCTCCACGCCGCGTTCGTAGGTGCGCAGAAGTATTTGTCCGTCGGCGCCCTCCGCCACGAAAT
The DNA here is from genome assembly GCA_964346545.1 of uncultured Desulfobacterales bacterium. Lineage (GTDB taxonomy): Bacteria > Desulfobacterota > Desulfobacteria > Desulfobacterales > Desulfococcaceae > CAYFVR01. The sequence continues at coordinate 3,890 of CAYFVR010000191.1, forward strand.
TGACGTTGGTCCCCGCCGGGGCGAAGTCCGGATGATTTCGAATCTCCCGCCCCATGCCAAGAACGTCGGCGGCTTCCAGGTCTTTTACCCGAAGCACCGCATGGGGAACGCCGGTATTGATGGAAAAACAAGAAACCGAACCGCTCGCCAATTCCACCACCCGATCCGCACCGGCGGATTCCGGGTCCGCAAGTTTCACCCGCACCTTCCGCCCGACAATCTCGGCGTTGACGATCCCGGTGAGGGTTTCGAAGCTCATGTAGCGGCCTGCGATGGTGTTCAGGAAGGCAAAGCGGGCCGCGCATCGGGCGCCGTTGCCGCACATCTCCGCCTCGCCGCCGTCCCGGTTGAAAAAACGCCAGGAAAAATTGGCCCATTCCGAATTCTCGATCAGAATCAGCCCGTCGGCCCCCACTGAAAGCCTGCGGGTGCAAACCCGTTCAATCCACTGCGGGAGGTTTTCTTCGGAGACGATTCCCTCCCGGTTGTCGATCAAGACGAAATCGTTGCCGGCTCCGCTCATTTTATAAAAAGGAATGCCCCGTGGAGCATTTTCCGTTTCGGTCATGTTCCGTTTCCGTTTCGGCCATCGCCCGGCAATCCATAGATTGCGGGCGGAATTCTGGTTCGGTGAAATGTCGGTGGAAGAGGGAAGAAATCAGTTCTCGGCGTTTCTTTCCAACCAATCTTTGGCTTGATCGAAGGAATCCCATTCCAATATCCGGTCACTCAGCTCAATACGGGCCGCACGATTCAATCGATTGAGATAGGTTCCAACAATCTCCTCGGATATCCCAAATTTCCGGGCAAATTGACGGCACAGAACTTGAGCTTGCCCCTGTTCAATCCCCTGTTCAATCCCCTGTTCAATTCCTTGTTCAATTCCTTTGTTGGTCAAGTATTGCTTGAACGTAATCATGGCTATATCCGGCGTTTCCTCCAACTCCCGGAATACCTCAAGGCGTTCTGGTTCCGGGACGCTGGAATAGAGATCAATGAAATCGACGTATTTCTCGAAAAAGGCGAGGGACGTCAGTTCAAAAAGCCCTTTCAGCGCACGTCGAAAAACCTCTCCGCGTTCGGCCTCCTCGTACCGCATCTTGGGCAGCAGGATCCGAATCAGCGGATTACTGGAATTGTAGTAGTCTTTGGCCTGAAGGTCAAACAGATGGACGGGAATGTACTGAAAATGCAAAAACAGCTCGTTGCCAAACCGATGGGTCAGGAATTTTTCCGGCTCCTTCTTCCAGTTGGTTCGATCCGTGAACAGAACGGTGGGGATGATCAGCGCCTTGGGATAGGCCTCGGTCATATCGGCGGTGTAGTGCAGGAGCCGATGAATGGAAAAACGGGCCTTTTTCTCCTCAAACTCCAGCAGCCAAAGAAGGATTTCCGCCTGGTCGAACCGGAACAGGATTGGCAGATCCAGGGCCCGGTGGGAATCCGAAAGACGGCGCTTTCGGGTTTCCTGCTTGGGAAATTCAATTTGACGGACCGAACCGTATTCCTGGAGGACCTCCGGAAGAATCCACTCCAAAGCCTCCTTCGGGAAATCCTGGAACAGATTTTTGAAATTGTGATCGTGCGAGGTCGCGGTCACGAGTCAAAGGATTCCATAAAGGGGATCGGGGGAAAACAACGAAAAAAGGCGGCTGTCGGTGGCCGGACTCGATTCGGCATTGCATTCGTGAGAGAATCGGAAATCGGTCTTTGTGCCCAGGGTGCGCTTCCAGTATCCCGCGGTCTACGGGGATGCGTTTCCGGTCGTTTCTCCGGCGGACCCGAGGTCGATTTCCACAAGCCCCCCCGCGCCCGTCTCCGCGCCGCCGGGGCCGATCGGAATCACGCGATACCGCACCGATTCCATTCCCGGCGGCGGATCATCCACGTACCGGAAACCGTCCCCTTCCGCCGCGTCGGCCGAACTCACGTCGGCGATCCGCTGGAAAGGCCGGGGACACCCTTCGCAGGGCGGCGGCTGGGAGCGGTAAATCCGGAACGCGGCGGGAACGGCGCCGGGGCCGGAGAGCGACCAGCGGAGCGCGATCCGGTCGCCCTCTCGCTCCGCCGCGAGGCCGGTCAACGTGGCCGGTTCGACGGCGGGCAGACGTGGGAGGTCCTTTACGCCGCAGCCGGTGGCCACAAGCAGAACGAGCAGGATACCGCCCCGGAGCGCAATTCCCAAAAACCGGTTCATTTCTCGCCGTCGAGGGACTTCCGCGCCGCCGCAACGGCCGCGCGGACTTGCTCCGTCGCCGTTCCGCCGATGGAGTTGCGCCGGTTCACCACCGTTTTGGTGGCCAGGCCGTCGTAGACCTCGGCCTCGATCCGGTCGGAAAAGCCCTGGAGCGTCGGCAAATCCAGATCGTGAAGTTCGCGGCCGGCCTTGGCCGCATGGGCCACGGCCTTTCCAACGATTTCATGGGCTTCCCGGAACGGCACGTCCCGCGCCACCAGGTAGTCGGCCAAATCGGTGGCGTTGAGGAAACCGGTCTCGGTGGCCTTCTCCATGCGCTCCCGGCGGAACCGGACGTTGGGCAGCATTCGCGTGTAGACCGCCACGGTGGTCCGAAGCGTGTCCACGGCGTCGAAAAGCGGCTCCTTGTCTTCTTGCATGTCGCGGTTGTAGGCCATGGGCAGGGATTTCATCAGCGTGAGCAGCGCCATCAGATCGCCCATCACCCGGCCGGTCTTGCCGCGCACCAGCTCGCAGACGTCCGGATTTTTCTTCTGTGGCATGATGCTGGAGCCGGTGGTGAAGGCGTCGCCGATCTCGACGAAGCCGAACTCCGAGGTGGACCAGAGAATCAACTCCTCGGACAGCCGGCTGAAGTGGACCATGCAGAGACTGGCCGCCGCCATGAACTCCACCGCGAAATCCCGGTCGGCCACCGTGTCCATGCTGTTGGCGGAAATCGCCGGAAAGTCCAGCAGCTCCGCCACGTAGGCCCGGTCGATGGGATGGGGCGTTCCCGCCAAGGCCGCCGCCCCCAGGGGCAGGACGTTGATCCGCTTGAGGGCGTCGGCGAACCGTTCGGCGTCCCGGGTGAACATTTCGTAGTAGGCCATCAGGTGATGGGACAGCAGCACCGGCTGGGCCCGCTGCATGTGGGTGTATCCGGGGAGCACCGCGCCCAGATATTCTTCGGAAAGGGTCACCAGCGCCTTCCGCAGCGCGGTCAGATCGGCCAGCAGCTCACGGGTTTCGTCCCGGAGAAACAGCCGGACGTCCAAGGCGATCTGGTCGTTCCGGCTGCGGCCGGTGTGAAGTTTCCGCGCCGCCGGGCCGATCAGCTCCGTGAGCCGGGCCTCCACGTGCATGTGGATGTCTTCCAAACCGTCGTCCCAGACCATCTCGCCGGCCTCGATCTCGGCGCGGACCTTGTCCAACCCCGCCACGATCTTGTCCGCGTCGTCATCGGAGATGATCCCGCACTTCCCCAGCATTTTCGCGTGGGCCTGGCTTCCGCGAATGTCGTGGGCGTAGAGCCGCCGATCCACTTCGATGGAGGATGTGAACCGCTCCACCAGCCGGTCGGTGCCCTCGGAAAACCGTCCGCCCCAGAGTTTGCCGGACATGGCTCAGCCCTGCTTTCGCCGGGCCAGCTCCTGAATGCGGAGCCGAAGGGCGTTGAGCCGGATGAAGCCTTCGGCGTCGCCCTGGCGGTAGACGGTGTCGTCTTCAAAAGTGGCGAAATCGGCGTCGTAGAGAGAGAGGTCCGATTTCCGGCCCATAACCCGGCAGTTGCCCTTGTAGAGCTGGATACGCACCACGCCGGAAACGCCGATCTGGCTTTCGTCGATCATCTTCTGGATCAGCTCCCGTTCCGGGGCGAACCAAAAGCCGTTGTAGATGAGGGTGGCGTAGCGGGGCATGAGGCCGTCCCGCAGGTGCATAACCTCCCGGTCCATGGTGATGGATTCCATGGCGATGTGGGCCTTGCGGAGGATGGCGCCGCCCGGGGTTTCGTAGATGCCCCGGGACTTCATGCCGACGAAGCGATTTTCCACCACGTCGTCCCGGCCCACGCCGTGGCGGCCGCCGATTTTGTTCAGCTCGCGGAACAGCGCGGTCGGGGACATGGCCTTGCCGTTGAGGGCCACCGGATCCCCGTTTTCAAAGGTGATTTCGAGGTCCTCGGGGGTGTCCGGGGCGAGCTGGGGGGAGACGGTGAGGGTGAAAATATCCTCCGGCGGGGGCAGCCAAGGATCTTCCAGAATCCCGCCCTCGTAGCTGATGTGCAGCATGTTCCGGTCCATGCTGTAGGGCTTTTCCTTGGTGCTGGTGACCTCGATGCCGTGGCGGCGGGCGAAGTCCATGAGCGCCGTGCGGGAGGTCAGATCCCAGGTTCTCCAAGGCGCGATGACGGTGACGTCGGGTTTGAGGGCGTAGTAGGCCAACTCGAACCGGACTTGGTCGTTGCCCTTTCCGGTGGCGCCGTGGCTGACCGCGTCGGCGCCTTCCCGCTCGGCGATTTCGATCTGGCGCTTGGCGATGAGGGGGCGGGCGATGGATGTGCCGAGAAGGTACTGGCCTTCGTACAGGACGTTGGCGCGGAAGGCGGGAAAGACGAAATCCCGGATGAATTCTTCCTTGAGATCCTCGATGTAGACGGCCGACGCGCCGGTTTTGCGGGCCTTTTCGTCCACCGGGTCCAACTCTTCCTCCTGCCCGATGTCGGCCGAGTAGGCGATGACTTCGCAGTCGTAGGTTTCAATCAGCCATCGGAGGATCACCGAGGTATCCAGCCCGCCGGAATAGGCGAGCACCACCTTTTTTACAGATTCCGTCATTCCGTTTCCGTCCTTTTGGGGTACGTCTTCGGCGTGGGCCGGTTGAGGTTTATTTTAATCATATATTTTTTGCATTAAAAAAACAAAACTCGCAGTTCGTTTATCATACCTCCTAATAGGCCAAAATTCTTACCGCGCATCTGCCTATCGGCTTGCTGGCCATTCAAATACGATTTTCCCAATAATCCGGATTTCGGCGCAAGTGCATAACCGCGAGGATAAAAATACCATCGTTTTCTTCGGCGTAGAGGACACCGTATGGGAACCTATGCACCAATGAACGGCGGATTTCGTCGTCTATCATTGCCCACGATTTTGGGTTGGCGACGGCACGCTGAATGGCGGCATACACTTCGAACGCGAAATCCGGTCCAAGATGGGAAGCCACGTCCTCGTAGTAATCAATCGCTTTTAAAAACTCCCCATGCGCTTCGGGATGAAAGCGAAAGCTCATTTCTCAAATCGCTTCCAAAGCCTCTCAAAAATCTCTTCTCCGGGGATGGTCTCGACAGTCCCCGATCGAATATCCTCTAAGCGCCGCCTTGCAACGGCCGCCCATTTCTTGTCAATATCCAATTCCGGAGGATTCAGGCTCCGCAACAGGGAATCGACAAG
>CAYFVR010000192.1:0-9269 GCA_964346545.1 uncultured Desulfobacterales bacterium
TCGCATTCGGGATAAAAATGGGTCAGCGCCAGTTTTCCCACGCCGGCCCGGGCCGCGATTTCCCCGGCCTGGGAGGGCGTCAAATGGTTGGGCGCGCCCATTCCGTCCGGCAGGGCCGATTCGCAGATGAGCAGGTCCGCTCCCTTGGCCAGTTCCGCCAGTTCATCGGTTTGGCCGGTGTCTCCGGAGAGGGCCACCGACGCCCCGTCGGGGGCGGTGATCCGGTAGGCCACGCTTTCGGGGTTGTGGTTCATCGGCCGGGTTTCGAGGCGGATCGGGCCGATGCGGTGTTCGTCCGGCCCGTCCACGGCCATTTCCGTCCGCCGAAGCCGATCCGGCCCCAGGTCGAGCCAGCCCCGGTAGACTTCGCTCAATCCGTCGAAGAATTCGGAAAATCCCCGTCCCCCCACCAGTTCCAGCGGCACGGTTCGTCGGGGTTCCCGGCTGTATTTGTTGGAAAACAGAAAGCCGGCCAATTCCCCGGTGTGGTCCGGATGAAAATGGGTCAGCAGCAGGGCCGACACCTCCTGGACCGCGACGCCCGCCTCGATCAGCCTTCGGCTGGTCCCCGGCCCCACGTCCACCAGGAGGGTCTGGCCGGCGGTTCGCAGCAGGGCGGCGCAGCTGCTTCGGCGGAGCGAAGGGACGCAGGTTCCCGATCCCAGCAGGATCACCGAGATTCCCGCCGACGGCGCGGACAAATTCATGGACATTCCTCTCCTTGCGTACAATAAGCGCGGAAAATACCACGAAAGAACGGGGATGTAAATCGGCGCCGCCATCCGGAAGCGGTTCCGGCGGGGAGCTTCGGGCGGACGGCGGGGAACGCCGGGGCGAAACGGGCGGCGTTACGGGCCGTTGGCGTCCGACCGTTTTTTTTCGGCCTCTCCGCACTTGCCCCCGGAGCGCGGATTGCGTTCCACCCGGTCGATGAGCCAGCCAAGCACCGCCTTGCATTCGTCCAGGTCGATATCGTTCGGCAGGGCGGATACCGGGATTTCCGCCCGGGCCATGCTTTTGTGGCCGCCGGCGGAGCCGAGCTGGCAAAATCCCTTTCGGGCCATTTCGCCGGCGTTTTTCCGGATGCCGTCGTTGCGGAAGATCACCACCAGCTTTTTCTCGTAGACGCCGGAAACGATGCTCCAGGTGACGGGGTTTACCCGCATGAAGAAATCGGCCACCAGCACGCAGACGTCGGGATTGCTCACCGGCCCCAGATAAACGAAGACTCGGCCCCGGTGCATTTTCATGGTGTCCAGGGCGATCTTGAAATACTTGAGAAAGTCGAGCCGCAGGTCGGCCTGCTCGATCTTTCGGGCGAGGGTGGTGTTGGCGTATTTGAAGAGGAATTGAAAGGCCCGGACGTCTTCCATTCGAGTCTGGCGTTCGAAGTTCCGGGTGTCGGTCTTGATGGCGTGAAAGAGGCCGGTGGCCAGACGGGCGGAGGGCTTGATCTTGGCGGCCCGGATGTATTCCGTCAGAATGGTGGCGGTGGCGCCGTATTCGGGCCGGATGTCCAGAAAGGCCGCCTTGGACGTGGTGCGGGGATGATGGTCGATGACCAGGTCGATGGCGAATTTTTCGAAGGCCGGCGCGTGGTCCGGCTGGGAGTCCACGATCATCACCCGGCCGTAGCGGGCCGGATCGCCGATTTCGTCGATGTGGACCAGGGGCACGTCCAGAAGCCGGACCATGGCGACGTTGTCCGGCCGTTTGATGACGTTGATGTTGGAGATGGTGACGCCGGCCGCCTTCCGCCAGAGCAGCCGCTTGGCGGCCATGGCGCTGGCGATGGCGTCCGGGTCGGCGTTGATCAGGATCAGAACCTGGTCGTTGCCGGAAAAATGGCTGTAAAAACTGCGAATCCGCTCGGCGGCAGAAGGCTTTTTCATGGGATGTTCATCCGTTCCGCATTCCGCGGACGACCCGCCCGCGGAATGCGGCCGGGTCGTCCGCGGTCGGCAAAGGTTCCTTCCGTCACGGGGAGGACGTGACGGGCGGTGTCCGAACCGCTTCCCCGGGGGCGGCCCCGAGGCAGGCGCATACCGTATCGATTGAAACCGGCCTTCGCAAGGGTTTATTGGATGGGGAGGGCCGAGCCTCCGCGGCGGGACGGGGGCCCGGGGCGGAGGCGGAAGGGTTTTCGGGGACGGGCGGCGGCGGGAAACGGGCCTTTTTCGACTCGTTCGCTCTTCCGCGGCGCCCGATGGCCGGCCCCCCATGCCGCGGGAATTCGGGACATTCGAGGGCTTTTGCCGAAGGGGATGGTTGCCGAGGGGCCAAGGAATGAGAATAATGGTTGAATTCCTGACGGACCATTTGTATTGCAGAGACGGAAATGTATTGCAGAGACGGAAATTCGTCGGCTCCCCCGGGAGCCTTCATGCCTTGGCCCACGACATCCCAAAGGAAAAAATGTGAATTTTGACGCGGTGATCGATCGGATCGGGAATGTGATCCTGGGAAAAGAATCCCAGATTCGCCTTGCCCTGGCCTGCCTGTTCGCTCGGGGGCATCTGCTCATCGAGGATATTCCCGGCATCGGCAAAACCACGCTGGCCAAATGTCTGGCCCGCTGCCTGGGATTGGAGTTTCGTCGGGTGCAGTTCACCAGCGACATGCTGCCGGGGGACATCCTGGGCACCTCGGTGTTCGAGCAGGATGGCGGCGTCTTCGTTTTTCACCCCGGCCCGGTGTTTACCCAGGTGCTGCTGGCCGACGAGATCAACCGGGCCACGCCCAAAACCCAGAGCGCCCTGCTGGAGGCCATGGAGGAGCGCCAGGTGACGGTGGAGGGGGAGACCCGGCCGCTGGACCAGCCTTTCTACGTGATCGCCACCCAGAATCCCCTGGAGCAGGCCGGCACCTATCCGCTGCCGGAATCCCAGCTGGACCGGTTTTTGCTGCGGACGGCTTTGGGCTATCCCGACCGGGCCGCGGAGCGCACGTTGCTGGAGGGCCAAGGCGCCGACCGGGAGCTGGCCCGGCTGGAAGCGGCGATGACCGGCGCCGACGTGCTTCGCATTCAAGAGGAGGTGGCCCGGGTCCACGTCTCCGGCGCGTTTCTGGACTATCTCCAGGACGTGCTGGCCTTTACCCGAACCGGTCCCCATTTCCACGTGGGCCTTTCCCCCCGGGCGGGGCTGGCGCTGATGGCGGCGTCCCGGTCCTGGGCCTATCTGGCCGGGCGGGATCATGCGATGCCGGAGGACCTCCAGCGGGTGCTGCCGGCGGTGGTGGGCCATCGACTGCGGGCGCGGGAGGACATGGCCGAAATGGCGCCGGAGCGGCTGGACGCCGTCTTCCGGGAAGTGCCGGTGCCGTGATGAGCGTCCTTCGGCTTCCGCGGTTTTCGGCCGGGGCCATTTTTCGGTCCTGGTTCCGGTCCCGGCCCGTGCCCACGGCGCTTCCCTGCACGCTGGAACGGAAACGGATCTACATCCTTCCGACGCCGTTGGGGCTGGTGTTCATCGGAGTGTTGACCGGAATGCTGGTGGGATCGATCAATTACAACAACAACATCGCCTTTCTCCTCACCTTTCTGCTGGGGAGCATGACGGTGGTCTCGATTCTGCACACCCACCGGAATCTGTCCGGCGTTCGGGTGCGGTCGGTCACGCCCTCCCCGGCCTTCGCGGGCGAGCCGGCCGGGTTTCGGGCGGTGGTCCGCGCGCCCGCGCCGACCCGGCGGGCGATCCGTTTCCATTTCTCCGGCGGGGAGGCGGTTCCGGCCGATCTGGAGGCGGGTCGGGACGAGGCGATCGTCGTGACCGCGCCCACCTCGGCGCGGGGACGTTTTCATCCCGGCCCGTTGCGGGTTTCCACGGTTTTTCCGCTGGGCCTGTTCCGGGCCTGGTCCCGGATGGATTTGGAGCTGGAGACGGTGGTTTATCCCCGTCCGTTGCGGGGAGCGTTCGCGACCGGGACGGGCGGAGAAGCCGCGACGGGCGAGGGAGAGGCCGCCGCCGGGGCCGGGGCGGACGATTTCGACGGGCTCAAAAGCTACCAGCCCGGAGACGCGCTTCAGCACATTTCCTGGAAATCCTTTTCCAAGGGGCAGGGGCTCCAGACCAAAGTGTTCGTGGGAGAATCCGGCGTCACGGCGATGCTGGATTGGGACGCGGTGCGGGAAGCCGACCCGGAGCGTCGCCTCTCCCGGCTCTGCGGACAGGTGTTGCGGGCGAACAACCGGGACCTGCGCTTCGGACTGCGGCTGCCCGGCCGGGAAATTTCGCCCGACCGGGGAGAAACCCACAAGCATGGCTGCCTGCGGGCCCTGGCCCTGTTCGGGACCGGAGGAGAGCCGCAATGAAACCTTCATTTCATCGGTTCGCGCCGGCCACGGTCATCGCCCTTGCGCCGGCGCTGGCGCCCCACGTCGTCGAACTGCCGGCCTGGATCACCGGCTGGTGCGTGGCGATGTGGGCGTACGCGGTGGCGGGAACCCGGCGCGGCTGGTCGCCGCCGGGCCGCTTCTTGCTGGCCGCCCTGTCCATCGGCGGCTTCGGCGGCGCGCTGGCCAGTTTCGGCGGCGCGTTTTACAGTCAGTCCTACGTGGCGGTTTTGGCGGTCATGGCGTCCCTCAAAACCATGGAATGCCGCCGGTACCGGGACGTGATGATCTCCCTGTTTCTGGCCTATTTTCTGGTGGTGGCCAACCTGTTTTACAACGACGAGCTGGCCGTCACCCTCTACATGTTTCTGTCGGTGCTGATCACCACCGCCGTGCTGGTCCACGTCCACCATCCCGTCGGCCCGCCCCGGCTCAAGGTTCGGCTCGCCGGCGTGATTCTTCTCCAGGCCCTTCCCCTGACCGTGATCCTTTTTTATCTGTTTCCCCGCATCGAGGGAAATCTCTGGGGACTCACCCAAAACAAGAGCGGGATGTCGGGGTTTTCCGACCGGATGAGTCCGGGGAGCATCGCCCGGGTGGTGGAAAACGACGAAATCGCCTTTCGGGTGCGGTTCGAGGGGCCAATCCCGCCGCCGGACCAGCGATACTGGCGGGGGCTCACCTTCCTCCAATTCGACGGGCGAAATTGGCACAAATCCCTTCGGCGACCCATTCGGGACCCCGAGATCGCCGGTACGGGCGAGGTGGTCTACGCCGTCACCCTGGAGCCCCACGACGATCACTGGCTGTTCGCCCTGGAAATGCCGGCGGAATCCCCCGATGACGGGTTCTACATGACCGATTATACTCTCATCTCCCGGGAACCGGTTCGGAAGCGGATGCGCTACCAGGTCCGATCGCTGGTGAATCCCCGAACCGGGCCGATGCCGGGATGGGAACGGGCCGCCCTCCAGCTTCCCCGCGCCGGAAATCCCCGGGCCCGGGGCCTGGCGGAACAATGGCGGACGGAAACCGCCGATCCCCGGGAGCTGGCGGATCGGGCCTTGGCCCATTTCCGGGAAAATTCGTTTTTCTACACCCTGGAGCCGCCCGCCCTGGGGACCCACGCCGTGGACGATTTCCTGTTCGAAACCCGGCGGGGCTACTGCGAGCACTACGCGTCGGCCTTCGCCTTTCTCATGCGGGCCGCCGGCGTTCCGGCCCGGGTGGTGGGCGGTTATCTGGGGGGAGAGATCAACCCCTACGCGGAGTACATGATCGTTCGCCAGTCCGACGCCCACGCCTGGGTGGAGGTGCATCTGTCGGAGACCGGATGGACCCGGGTGGACCCGACCTCGGCCGTGGCGCCGGAGCGGGTGCTGCAAGGGATGCAGGAAGCCTTGTCGCCGGAGGATCTGGCCCGGCTGTTTTCCCTGCCCGATCTGGGGGCGGTCACCGACATGCTGCGGAGCATGAACCTGGGCTGGGACGCCGTCAACGCCTTCTGGCTGCTGTGGGTCATGAGCTACACCGCCGAAGACCAGGCCGGGCTGCTCTCCCGTCTGGGGATCGACACCGACGACATGCTCTGGACGGCGAAGGTGGGAATTCTGCTGGCGGGATCGGCGGCGGTCCTGCTGGGCTTTTTCGCCCTGCTGGCGAACCTTCGGCGGGAACGATCCGTGGACCCGGCCCGACGGGCCTATGATCGGTTCTGCCAGAAGATGGCCCGGGCCGGCGTGGTGCGCGAAGCCTCCGAAGGTCCCCGGGATTTCGCCCGGCGGGCCGCCGCCGCCCGGCCGGACTTGGCCGGAACGGTGGATGCCGTCGTCAACCGGTACGTCCAGCTTCGGTACGGCCGGCCCAATGGAAACGACGAGCTGTTGAAGGGGCTGGAGCGGGAAGTGCGGAAGTTTTCGCCGGGGAAGGGGACGGAGGAGCGGGGGAGAGGGGCGGCGGCGTAGGAGGGGTTGGGGTCGCCAATGAGTTCAATCCTTCCTCTCCGACGTGCCATTTCAACGTGGAGGTGACAAAAATGCTTGGAGCGGAAAGAACTCGCCTGTCCGTCCAGGAATATCTGGATCGGGAGGCGTCCGCCGAGGTGAAAAGCGAATACGTTCACGGCGAGCTTTTCGCCATGACGGGGGCTTCCATCCCGCACAATCTGGTGACGGCCAACGTGATCACCGCCTTCAACAACGCCCTGGATGGAAAAGATTGCTCCGTTTTCGCCAGCGACACCAAAATCGAAATCGAACTCGGGGCTCATTACGTCTATCCGGATGTCAGCGTGGTGTGCGGAGACGTCCTTTACGGCCAGGACCGGAATGACGTGCTCGCCAATCCCATGGTGGTTGTTGAGGTGCTGTCGAAATCGACGCGGGACTATGATCGCGGGTCCAAATTCAAAGCCTACCGGCGGATTGGGTCCATGACCGACTACCTGCTGGTGGATCAATATGCGATAGCGGTGGAGCATTTCCATCGGGAGCGACGGGGATTTTGGACCATGGCGGAGCTGGAGGGGGAGGAGGCCCGGGTGAAGCTGGAAACGTTGGAAGTGGAACTGGTTTTAGCGGATTTTTATAGAGGGTTGGGGCGGGTACAACCGAGTTGAATGGTGAAAAAAAGCGCCTCCAGGGACATCCCCGAAGGCGCTTGCTTGAATCGAATCACCCCCCCGGCGGAGGCGGCGGCGTCGCGCCCGAGGGCGGCGGGGGCGGATCGCCCGCGGCTTCCTCGTCATGGCGGTTCCGCAGCCCTTTTACCCCCAAAAACAGCGCGATCCCCCCCGCGACCAATCCCGCCGACAGCAACGGCCGGTAGAAGAACCAGGCGACGGCGATGGTGACCAGGGCGAAGCCGGCGGCGATCAGGAAGGCGATCAGGGTGACGCCTTTTCCGGCCAGGTTGCCCAGGAAAGGCACCACGTCCATCGCCACGGACAGCGGCCGCAGAACCAGCAGCAGGCCGATGAACATCAGGGCGAAGCCGCCCATCCGCAGCAGCCAGGTCATGGTGGTGTTGCGCTTCTGGGCTTGGCCGAAAATGGCGTCGGCGGAGTGGGTTCCGGTGCGGAATTCATCGATGGTTCCGCCCACCGGGCTTTGGTAGGGCGAAAAGCTCCGGCCCGCCTGGGCGGCCACGATGGTGACTGGCGCCGGCTGCACGATGCCGTAGCGAATCCGCAGGTCGCCGATTCGTGGATTGTCCGGATTTTGGGCGATGTAGACCGCGTCGTCCCGGACGGCGGCCCGTTCCGCCAGCTCCGGCGGCAGGGCGGCCATGACCTGGTCCGGCGGCAGTGGTTTAAAATCGGTCATCTTGCCGATGTGGCCGGCGGGGAGGGCGAAGTCGCCCACCGTCACCTTTTCCGCCGTCACCGTTTTGCCCTCGAACGGCATGGTCGCCGGGTTGTTCCGGTCGGCCTGGCGGAATCGGCTGGAATCGATGGGGCGCTCCGACCAGACCTTTTCGTAGGTGTAGGTGGTCTCCTTCCGCTTTTTTCCGTCCGCCCCGGTCACCGTCCGGGTATTTTCCCGTTCCCGCCACTGGTACATTTCCACCGTGCGGCGAAGCTGGACGGCGTTGACGGAAATGCCCCGGGGCAGCAGTTCTTCCGCGCTTTTGTCGCCCACGCTGAAAACGGCGATCTCCCGCCCGTCCGGCGCGGGGTAGGGGGCGAAGGTGTCGCCCGTCTGGCGGGCCACCAGACTGACCGGAACCGGCGGCTCCACCCGCCGCCAGGAAACCCGCAGGTCGCCCACCTCGGGTTCCCGGGGATTGCGGCCGATGAAGATGTCGCCGTCCACCACTTGGGCCCGGTTCGCGAGGTTCGCCGGAAAATCCGGCGGGAGGGATTTGAAGCGAAGCGGTTCGAAACGGTTGATCTCCGAAATGAATTCCGGCGGCAATTTGAACGCGCCGAGTCGGACGTTCGGCGTGGCGAAAGTTTGGTTCGTGTAGGGGAAATTTCCGGGATTCTGGTGGCCCTCCGGGACCTGGAACGGGGCGGAGGAAATCGGCGTGCCGGACCATGCCTTTTCGTAGGTGTACTGGGTGCGGGTTTCCGTCCCTCCCCCGAGTTTTTGGTCGGTTTGGGACGGGCCGCGGACTTCCCGCCACTGATACATCCGCACCGAGCGTTCCAGCCGGATGGCCGGCACGGCGAAGCCGAAGTCCCGGTCGGGAATCCGGTCGTCGGTGGTGGCCCTACCGGAGACGTGAACCAGCTTTCCTTCGTTGGCCGGGTTCACCGTGTCCGCCGGGATCGAAATCACCGGGCCGACGTCGGCCGTTTCGCTGTCCGACAGCATTTCATCCGTGGTGGCGGTACCGGTGAGATGAACCAGTTTGCCCTCCATGGCCGGATCGACCCGGTCCGGCGAGATGGAAACCACCGATCCGGCCCCTTCCTTCAGCGCCCGATAGCGCTTGACCGCCCGGCCTTCGTTGAGAAACAGGACCGGGAATCCCACCAGGAACACCAGAATCCCCGCCACCATGCCCACGAGGGCGCCCTTGAGCCGGCTGAAATAGCCCTCCTCCGAAACAACGACGTGGGAGTCGCCCACTTCGCTTTCTTCGATATGGGGACCGCCGGCCGGCGCGTCGGAAATGTAGTCGGGATCGGGTTTTCCGGGGTATCCCGCGTCATCGGAGAAGGCGACGGGCTCCTCCTCGTAATCGCCCTCCGCTTCGCCCTCGGGTTCCTCGATGAAATCCGGATCGGCCTCGGCCGCCTCCGGTTCTCCTTCGTACTCCGGTTCCGGGGTTTCCGTCTCGGGTTCTTCCAGGAAATCCTCGGAACCCTCCTCTTCCGGTTCATCCGGCTCTTCGGGGGATTCCTCCGCGACCGGTTCTTCCTCGGGTTCCTCGGGCGGTTCTTCCGCCTCAAGAAAGTCGGATTCCGGAGGCGGTTCCTCGGCCTCTTCCT
>CAYFVR010000193.1:0-5625 GCA_964346545.1 uncultured Desulfobacterales bacterium
CCCCTCGAAAACACCCCCCCCTGCCCCCCTTAAGGGGGGATTGGCTCGCTGTTTCCCCCCTTGAGAGGGGTCGGAGGGTGTTTGGGGCTTCGGTATCGGTATTTTTGCAAACCGCCTTGATCGCCAAGGAAAACGGCGGAAGAAAGGCCGCCGCTTCCCCCCATCGCGCGGCATCGTTACCGGCGCGGGACGATCCGCGGCGGCAACGATGGACTTCCGCGCGATTCCGGTTCATGGTAAGAGGAAAAATCGGATGAAAAGGGAAGGCGCAAGCCGATGATGGCGGTGTTCGTCCGATGCCCCGAAGGGGATCAGGCCAGGGAGAAGAGGAGACGATCGGGAGCGATGGCGGTCCAAAGCAACAATCCCAGAAGGACGACGGCGATGACGGCGAGGGTCAGCAATGTCCGGCGCGGAAAGACTTCGCTTTCCGTCCCGAGGGAGGGTGGCCGTTCCGCTTCCCGGGCCGCAGCCTCCGAACGATTGGGTGGGATGGAACTCGCGGATTCCGACATGGATTCCTCCTTTTCCGGGCAACGGTTTCGCCCGGAACAAGGCGTAAATGGAAGAAGAAAATTTCGCGCCTCCGTGTTGCCGTGCAAACGGCGCCCAAGAGAGGGGATGGGGAGGACGCGAACAAGGACGGACGGACGCACCGGCCCGTTTGACAAAAAAAATCGCCAAAAATGCCGAAAAATATGCAAGAAAAGAGATCGGGATGGGTTCCCGGGAACCCGGATTTTGACGGGAGATATTGAATTGAAAAAATGTGTACCAAAAATCCGGTTCGGCGGCAATGGGGTGTTTCCCCCATTCTCGCCCCCATTTTCGCCCCCATTCCTTCACGTTTCACCTCGGAGGCGACCATGAACGAGCCGATCCGCCGCCTTCGGGCCGTTCGGGAAACCGCCGCCGGTTTCTCCGCCATGGCCGAGAACGCCACGGCGGATGTCGCGCTCTACGGAACGGACACGGTTCGGATTTCCATCCGCCGGCCCGACGCGCCGCCGGAGCCCGTTTCCTACGCCGTGGTCGCCGAGCCTTCGCGCGGCAACGCGACCATGGACCTGGCGTCCGATCCGATCACGCTGACCACCGATCGTTTTCGGCTGGAAATGGACCGGAACCCGATCCGGTTCCGGCTGAAAACCCCGGACGGCCGGCTGATCAACGCCGACGATCCCGCCTTCGGCACCTCCTGGATCGGCGAGGAGGTCACCACCTACAAGCGGCTCATGCGGGGCGAGCGGTTTCTGGGGCTGGGGGAAAAGACCGGGGATGTGGATCGCGCCGGGTCCGCCTTCGAAAACTGGAACACCGACGCCTTCGCCTACCCCGCCGAGGGCGGCCAGCCGCTCTACGCCTCCATCCCGTTTTTCATCGGCGTCCACTCCGGCCTGGTCTACGGCCTTTTTCTGGACAATCCCCACCGCACCCGATTCAATTTCGGGGCCGCCAACCACCGATTCGCCAGTTTTTCCGCCGAAGCCGGGGCCATGGACTACTACCTGTTCCATGGAGAGACCATCGCCGAAGTTCTTCGGGCCTACACCCGGCTGACCGGCCGCGCGCCGCTGCCGCCGCTGTGGAGCCTCGGCTTTCAGCAATGCCGCTACAGCTATTTCCCGGATTCGGAAGTGCTGCGGGTCGCCCGCACCTTTCGCGAAAAGAAAATCCCGGCCGACGTGGTCTACCTCGACATCCATTACATGGACCGGTACAAGGTCTTCACCTGGGACCCGGAGCGGTTCCCCGACCCGGCCGGACTGACCCGAAGCCTGCGGGAACTGGGTTTCCGAACCGTCGCCATTTTGGACCCGGGGGTGAAAACCGAGCCGGGCTACGCCGCCTTCGAGGACGGAAAACGAGACGACATTTTTTTGCGCTATCCCGACGGGGAACGGTGGACCGCCGACGTCTGGCCGGGCCGCTGCCATTTCCCCGATTTTACGAAACCGACGGCCCGGCGCTGGTGGGCCGACCGGGTGGCGGCCATGGCCCGCCAAGGCGTGGACGGCTTCTGGACCGACATGAACGAGCCGGCCGCCTGGGGCCGGGAAGTGCCCAATCTGATCGCCTTCGACTACGAGGGGCAGGGCGCGACCCACCGAAAGGCTCGCAACGTCTACGGAATGCAGATGGCGCGGGCCACCCGGAAAGGCGTGAAATCGGCCCGGGCGGGCCGCCGAACCTTCGTCCTGAGCCGCGCCGGATTCGCCGGGGTGCAGCGCTACGCGGCCCTGTGGACCGGCGACAACATCTCCTCGGACGACCACCTGATGGCCGGGGTTCGGCTGGTGGGCAGCCTGGGCATGTCCGGCGTTCCCTTCGCCGGGGTGGACGTGGGCGGCTTCGCGGGCGAGGCGTCCCCCGATCTCTTCGCCCGCTGGATCAGCATCGGGGCGCTGACGCCGCTGTGCCGGGCCCATACGATGGTCGGCAGCCGGTCGGCGGAGCCCTGGGCCTTCGGCGAGCGGGTGGAGGCGATCGCCCGGAATTACCTGAACCTTCGCTACCGGCTGATGCCCTATCTGTACGCCGCCTTCGAAAAATCCGCCCGAACCGGGACGCCGGTGGCCCGTCCCCTGGCCTTCGAATTCCCCCACGATCCGCGGGTCTACGCGCCGGCCTATCAAAGCCAGTACCTGTTCGGAGATCATCTGCTGGTGGTTCCCGTCCGTTCCGACGAACGGATCGCCCGGGTCTACCTCCCGGAGGGGCTCTGGTACGATTTTTACACCGACGAACGAATCACCGGCCCGTGCGAGCGATACGCCGAGGCGCCGCCGGAGCGGCTGCCGCTTTTCGTCCGGGGCGGCGGGGTCCTGTCCATGACGCCGCCGCGAGCCCACACCGGCGCCTCGGCCGCCGGGCCGCTTCGCTTCCATCTCTACCCCGTCCCGCCCGGCGATCCCGCCGTCGTCTCCGCGGTGTACGAAGACGACGGCGATTCCCTGGCCCACCGGGACGGCCTCTATCTGCGGCGCGAGCTGACCCTGGCCCCGGGACGCTTTCGCTGGACCCGTGCCGAAGGGCGCTTCATCTCCCCCCATAAAACGGTGGAGCTAATTTTTCACGGACGAGAACCGGCCGATCTGGCCCGCCTCACCGTGGACGGCGTTTCCGCCCGACCCCACGCCGGCCGGGTCCGCCACCTGGACCCGCTAAACCGGGACGACGATCCCTACGGCGAGGTCCAGGCCGCCATTTTGCGCGTTCCGTATGGAGCCGAGCCCTGCCGCGTGGACTGGATCGGGGCGGGGTTTTCTTTCTCATGATCTTGCCTTCTTCCCCGACCCGGAGGCGCCGAAATGGCGACTCGCCGCGCCCCTTCCGGCGGAGCATCCTTCCCCGGCTGGTGGCGGCCATCCTGCTGGTCAGCGGCGCGGCGACGCTTTTGACCGCCGGCATTCAGCTCTGGATCGAGTACCGGGAAGACGTGGCGGAAATTCACAGGGACATCGACGCCATCCGCCGCAGCTACCTGGCGCCCCTCACCACCGCGATCTGGCTGTTAAACGAGGAGTTGGTTCAGCAACACCTCGACGGCATCGTCCAGATGCGGGACATCTCCTTCATTCAGGCAAGGGACGAGACCGGTCCCCTCGCCTCCGCCGGCGAGCGGAGCGCGGACGGCCGGATCATCACCGCCGAATTTCCGCTGGTGTTCCCCTACGAAGGCGAACTTCGGAACCTGGGCCTGCTCCGCGTGGAAGCCGACCTGCGGGGGGTTCACGATCGACTGCGGCGACGGGTGCTGGTGGTGCTGGCCACCCAGGGCGTCAAAACGCTTGTCGTCTCCGCCTTCCTTTTTTTGCTGTTCCACCTGCTGGTGACCCGGCATTTGCGGGCCATCGCCGGATATTTGGGCGCCGCGGACGCATCCCGCCCCTTCGCCCCGCTCCGGCTGGATCGCGGATCGCTGGAACGGACGCGGGGAGACGAATTCGACCAGGTGGTGGAATCTCTCAACACCATGCTCTGGCTGCTGGCCCTGCGGCGGGCGGACCTGGAAAAGCGGGTGGCGGCCCGAACCGGGGAACTCGACCGGGCCAACCGCGAGCTGCGGGAAAAAATTGAAACCCTGGAACGAATCGAGGGCGCCCTGCGGGAAAGCGAAGAACGGTTCGGCGCATTTATGACCAACACGCCGACCCTGACCTTCATCAAGGACGCCATGGGCCGCCATTTGTTCGTCAATCGCCTGTTTGAGGAACGCTATGGCCTGACTCGAACCGACTGGAAAAGCAAAACCGATTTCGCCCTTTTTCCCCTCCACACGGCCGTCACTTTCCGACGGAACGACCTGCGGGTGATTCGGGAAGGCCGACCGCTGGAATTTGAGGAAACCTTCGTTCGACCCGACGGGAGCCGGGAGTTCTGGGTGACCTACAAGTTCCCCATCCCGGCCCCGGACGGGCGACGTTTCGTGGGCGGCATCGCCATCGACTTCACGGAAAAGCGGTTGATGGAAATCGAGCTGATGCACGCCCGCAAACGGGAGACGGTGGAAGTGCTGGCCGGCGGCCTGGCCCACGACTTCAACAACCTGCTGACGGTCATTCTGGGAAACATCGGCCTGGTGAAGGACGAAATGGACCCCGACGGACTCGATCATCGATTCCTGGACGACGCGGAAAGGGCCTGCCTTCGTTCCCAAAAGCTGACGGATCTGTTGATCACCTTCGCCAAGGGCGGACGGCCGACCCGGCTGCCCGGCGACATCGGCGCGACGCTGCGGGAGGCGGTGGTGGCCGCGACGGCGGGCAGCGCGGTGCGCGTGGAATTGGATTTGCCGGCGGAGCTGTGGAAGGTGGCGTTCGATCCCGACGCCATGCGGAAGGTGTTCTCCCACCTGGCGGTCAACGCCCGGGAGGCCATGCCCGATGGCGGGACGTTGCGGGTGACCGGCAAGAACCTGGATTTCCGCGACGCGGAACCCGCCGCGGCCTCCCGGCTCCCGGCGGGTCCCTGCGTGTACCTCTGTTTTTCCGACACGGGTCGAGGCATATCCCCGGAGCAGATCGATCTGATCTTTGATCCCTATTTTTCCACCAAGGAGCGGGGCGGCGAGCGCGGCATGGGCATGGGGCTGGCCGTGGTTTCGGCCATCGTCCGCAAGCACGAGGGACATATCGCGGCGACCTCCACGCCGGGCCGGGGAGCGGCGTTTCACCTTCATTTGCCCGCGATCCTGGAAAAAATCGGCCCGAAGCGCACCGCCGGGCCCCGGACGCCCGTCCGCCGGGGCCGCCGGATTCTGGTGATGGACGACGAAAAGATGGTTTGCCGCATGCTGGTCCAGATGCTGTCCCGTCTCGACTTCGAAACCGAATGCGCGCATGACGGAACGGCGGCGGTGGCGGCCTACCGGGAAGCCATGGAGGCGGACAATTCCTTCGCGGCGGTCATCCTGGATTTGACGGTGCGGGGCGGACCCGGCGGACTGGCCGCAATTTCCAATCTGCGCGAGATCGATCCGGAAGTGGCGGCGGTGGTCTCCAGCGGCTATTCCGACGAACCCGTCATGGCCGATCCCGAAAGCCACGGCTTCCGCGCCAGCATTCCCAAGCCCTACACCATGGAAAAGTTGCGGAAGGTGCTGGAGGAGGTGGTGGGGGTGGA
>CAYFVR010000193.1:5725-9254 GCA_964346545.1 uncultured Desulfobacterales bacterium
CCTTATTCCAAGGCTTCGCGAGTCGGCGCGTTTTTCCGCGCAGATTTGATCCGGTTGATCCACACCTCAGAATCCTCCTCGCCATCTTTACCTTCCAATAATGACAAAATCTGATTCCGGATTTCCGGAGATACCGAGTTTGGAAGACCGGATGTTTCCAACTCGGGCTGAATCATTATGGTAAATCTTTGCGCCTTCTTTCCGGAAATTTTATCGCGCCAATGAACGGGGATTTCGTTGACCGATACGTTTTTCAATATCGTCATGGACATCTTCGCCTCCTTTTTGAGTTTGTTTATTCCAAAATACGACCGTTTTCCAAAAAATAAAAGTTCGTTCACGAAATTTTAGGATTTTTCATTCCGACGCACCAACCCCAGGCTCAGCCCAAACGGCGCCGCCAGCTTTTCCAGGGTGTTGAGGGTGGGATTGCCCGCGCCCCGCTCCAGGTCCATCAGCACGCGGGGCGCGACGCCCGCCAGCTTGGCGTATTCGGTCTGGGTCAGGCCGATGGACTTGCGCATCCGGCGCACCGTTTCCGGCAAGTCCGCCATTTCCCCGGCCTCCAGCGCCTCGAAAAAGGCGCGGCGGCCGTCCCTGCGGGATTTCGATTTCATCACGCCCTCACGCGGCGGGCCGGGCGGCGTCGAGCGACCGGGCGACAATCTCGATCCGCCGAGCCAGACGCTCGATCAACCATCCGCCCACCCCGCATTCGTCCATGACGTCCGGAAGCCGCCGGACGGTTCCGGCGAAATTCGCCAGCCGGGCGCGGAATGCCTCGGGGTCCATTCCAACGCCTTCCAAAAGCTCCGCCACCCTTCCCCATTCCGGCATTCCCCGGTCTTCCGCGCCGCTCCACCGACAGGCCCGGGGAATCCCCTGGTCGTCCAGAAACATCGGCGCGAAATCATACAGCCGGATCGCGCCGTCCCCGTTTTTTCGCAGGGCCGAGTTTCGGGGATGATTGTCGGTGTTGCCCATGGCGACGTTGAGGACGTCCCGCAACACGAATTCCGCAATATCGGAGGCGGAATCCGAGGAAAAGCGGGCAATGGCGGCGCAAAGCCGTTCCTGGGGAACCCGCGCGCCGAAAACCGTTACGCCGGCGGCGGCGAGGCTTTCCAGGCCGAGTCGCCGGACGGCGTTTCCCGCGATTTCGCGGTCGAATCGGGGAACGAAAAGCGCGTCGTTTTCGAATTGAACCGCCTCGCCCACCTGCAAACCGACGGCCCGGGCCACCCGGTAGTAGGCGGCTTCATTTCGCAAAATATCCCGATCCAAAGGTTTCTTTCCTCGGGGGAATTTCACGAGCCAGTGCCGCGCGGCCAGTTCGTCCGGCAAGGCGCCGTCCGCGTGCCATCGATCCCGCCGATCCTGGGTCAGCAAAAACTTGGGCGCCTCGCCCTGGGCGCCGCTGGAACCCGCCACGGGCGCATGATTGTTCCGGGCATACTCGATGAAATCCGGTCCCCGCTCCAGAACGTCTTCCCGGGGAAACCCCGCATGACGGAAATCCCCCGGATCGGGCGGCGCCGCCTGGGCGATTCGGAGGTTTCCGGGGGGATTGCCGCCGCCGGCGAGCAGCAGCGGCCAATCGGCGGCCGGGCCGTCGGGAATGGTCAACTCCCGCAAAAAATTTCCACGATTGGCGCCCGCCGGGAGAATATCCAATAGAAACGGCGGCCAAGAAGACGCGCGGTGCAATTCGAAACTCGCCGGATACCGGCAAGAAATCGCTTCGATCCCGGCGGCGTCGAGATGGTCCTCGGCGTAATCAACGTCGTATTCCAAGAACCCGGCGCCCCGAATGCCCTTGCCCACCTCGCCATCGGTCACCGGCTCGAAGGAGGCCGCCATCCGCCATTCACCGTCCAGAAAAATTTCGATATCGCATTTCATGCCATCATAATGGCCAATTATTGCGGTTTTTGCAAGATTTCTTGCCATTGGGATGGCAAGAAATGCTCTTTCAAGATCCAGGAAAAATCGGAACTTGGGTTCTGGATGCTTGGGAATCCCGACTCCAAGACGGCCCGGAAAGCCCTGAAAGGGCGAAACATACCAGACCCGGGCAACGCCCCCTGGGGGGGGACCGGGTGATGACGACCGGGGACGCCAACCATGAATCCTTGGATCGGGAAAAGGCGGATTGGACCCCGCGCCGCAAGGACGCCCCTCAATCCGGGCGAATCAGCGTCACGGAATCCGCCAAGGGGGCGTTTTTCAAGGTGCGGGAAATTCCGAGGTCAAACGTGGCCAGCTTTCCATCTCGTTCAAAAGCCAAGGCCGCCAGATAAAAATCGGTGACCTGCCGATGGCCTTGCAAACTGGAAACCGGGATTCCCTTTTCCAGGCTGATATCCACATGATCCGGCCAAAAAACATGATGAGGATGGGCGGCAATGAGCCGCAAATGGGCCAATGCCTTCTCGACGGACACCGCATCGGAAATGATTCGCGGGTTTGCGCTGATTCGGACGAAGCCGCATTGAGTCATGGGGCAGGTGGCGAATCCTTTGGAATTTTCAACGGAAAACCATCGGTGGGCGGCTTCATGGTGGGTATGGGAAGGCCATGCAAGGGCGATGAGAACATTTACGTCCAGCAAATGGACGGTCATGGTTCATCTTCGTCTTTTTGGACGTCTTCCAAGGTGATGGGCGGGGCGTTTTCGCCCACCTGAAAAATCGGAATTCCATTGCGGGTCGTGGATTTCTCCACAGAATGGATTCCTTTCCGCATCAACTCGCAAATCACCTCGGCAACGGTAACCGAACGGGCGTCGGCCATCCGCTGGGCGGCATTCAAAAGGTCGTCGTCGATTTCGATGGTTGTCCGCATGGATTCACGCAACTTTCTCCTTGGGTTCTCATCCGAACATCCAATTGAAAGCTTACAACCAGAAAAAAAGATTGTCAACGGACCCCCCCTGTGCCAGCAAACCTCGAACAATTTCGTACCGGGTGATAGTGGAAAAAGAAAAAACGCCATGGAATTTCAGATAACGTTCCACCCGTTGGAAGACACGCGGTCTTCTCCGCATGATTCCGGATAGAATGTCCGTATCCAGCAAAACCGCCGCCTTCGGGGTCATTCCGGAATCCCGTCCCCGAAAAAGTCCCCTCGCCGCCGCCCGTGCCGCTCGATTTCCTCCATTTCGGCCTCGCTCAACCTCTCGTACACTTCCGTCGCCAGCGCGAGAATTTCCTCGGGCGTTTCCATTTTTTCCACCACGAGCCGCACCTTTTGCCCTTCGGCGAAATGAAATTTCTCCGGAGAAACCGGACGAAACCCGCCCCGCTCACACACCGCCTCGATGGTTTCCACCGCCATTGGGAACCTCCTCTCGTTGGAAAACCGACGAATCGCAAATCCGAAATTCATGCCATACCATGAAGCCTCCCCTGTAAACGAGGCCCCGAGGCCGACCGGCGCCTCATTCCGGCCGGCAACGGCACGAAAAATTTGCCCAAAGACGCTCTCCGGTGTTATCTTTCCGACAACGCCATCGTTCCACCCGCCGAAA
>CAYFVR010000194.1:0-2825 GCA_964346545.1 uncultured Desulfobacterales bacterium
CGGTGTCGAGGCCGAATCGGACCAGGTCGTCCCCCAGCCCCACCGTGCGCACGGTTTCGATCAGCAGGGAATCGTCGGGCAGTCGGCAGGCGTTTTCGCCCATGGCGGCCTGGAGGCAGCGGCAGCCGTAGAGCAGGTTTTCCCGAATCGTGCCGGTGAAAATGTAGGGATGCTGGGCCACGAAGCCGACGGTGCGGCCCACGTCGGCCTTGGTCAGTTCGCCCAGTTCGTGGCCGTCGATTTCGATGCGGCCCCGGCGGTAGCGGTAAAGCTGGCCCAGCAGCATGGCCAGGGTGCTTTTGCCGCTGCCGGAGGGACCCACCAGGGCCAGGTGTTCCCCGGGCCGGAGTTCCAGCCCGATGTCGCTGAGCAGCCGGATTCCGCCCTCCACCGTGTAGGCCAGGTCGGCCGCCCGCACTTGGCCGTCCAGCCGCAGCGGGGAGCGGTCCTCCGGAACCTCGTCGAATTCCGGCGCGATGTCGAACTGCTCCATCACCCGGCGATAGCGGACCCGGGCGTCCTGAAACTCCTGGTAGTATTCGATCAGCTCTTTCCAGGGGTCGTAGAGCTTTTCGTGGGCCGAAAGAAAGGCCACCAGCGCCCCCAGGGAAAATTCTCCCTGGATGGCGAGCCAGCCGCCGATCAAAAACAGCAGAAACGGTCCCAGGTTCTGGAAAAAATTGTTGACGAACTTGATGCCGTATTTCAGCCGGAACATCCGGACCAGCACGTCGAACAGGTCGCGGATGGGCCGGTCCAGCTTTTCCCGCTCCACCGCGAAGGCGGCGTTGCCCTGGATTTCGTGGATGCCGCCCACCGCCTCGCCCACCACGTTGCTCATTTCCCGCACGATGTGGATTCGCTCCACATTCCGCCGGTTGTACCGGTTTTGCAGCATGGGGACCAGGACCAGCTCGAAGGGGTAGATGGCGATGCTGGCCAGTCCCAGGATCGGGTCCAGCCAGATCATGTAGACGGCGAAGGCCAGCAGGGTCAGCGCGCTGGTGACCGGCACCGCCACGGCCCCGCCGATGAAATGTCCGATGGCGGCCAGCTCCGAGGTCATGGCGGTGATGATGGTTCCGGCCTGGGTCCGGCGGAAAAAGCCGAGGGGGAGTCTCAGGATGTGGGCGTACAATTCCCGGCGGATGGTCATCAGAATTTTCTGGCCCAGTTTTTTCTGGAAGACGTTGGCGGCGTATTTGAGCAGCCCCGAAAGAATCACCGAGGCCAGGTACAGCCCGCAGTAGAGGTACAGCAGGTCCTCCCGTTGCTGGCGGATGGCTCCGTTGACGATCCGCTTTTGCATTTCCAGCGGAAACACCCGGAAAGCCACGCTGGCCAGAATCAGCAGCAGCAGAAAAAACTGGGCCCACCGGTGCCGCCGGAGGGCCCAGTCTTTCAAAGGAACGCGGGTGATCATTGGGCCGCCATGGGCATGGCCAGTTTATCGAATTGCTCCGCCGTCAACGGCGCTCCGTAGGCGGCGAACTGGACCATGGGCTCGGGATCGCCGGGAATCGGCGTCCAGCCCTCGTCGGTTCGGTTCAGAAAAACGAATTTCAGCCGCTCGGGAATCAGCGGGGCCACGCCCTCCCACGGCTTCACCTTGCCGTTCTGGAAATCCAGCACCGGCACGTCCTTTCCGTCGGCCATCCGCCGGACGGCCGCGTTGTCGTGGCAGTCTTCGCAGGCCCGTCCTTCGGCGGTGATGGAGTGGGTGAAATAGGGCGCGTAGGCCAGAAAGGGCCGGTTTTGGTAGACCAGCGTCATGGCCCCGCCGGCGGTCACCTGGCCGTCGTAGTTGACCAGCAGCATCCAGTCCTTCATGGGCAGAAAATTGCCCTTTCGCTCCCCGGATTCCAGGAATCGGTCGAAGTGGCAGTTCATGCAGGCCGTGGCGTTGCTCATGTGGCAGGCGGTGCAGGTGAGCCGGTCGCCGTGGACGCCGTGGCTTTCGGTGTTCGGGTTGAAAGCCGGGGAGGCCATTTCCTGGTTGACGTGGCACTCTTCGCAAGTAATTCGGATGCTCTTGGGATGGCGCATGGACTTTCGAGGTCGGCCGTCGCCGTGGACGTCGCTGCGATAATGGCAGTCGGCGCAGACCATTCCGGCGGCGATGTGTACGTCCATCCGGTCCATGGCCCCGTCGAATTTGAAGGTCAGTCCCTCTCGGCCGTGGCAGGGCATGCAAGTGTTCATGCTTTTGGCGACCTCTTCGGAGAACTTTTTCTTGTCGCCGTGGATGGTTTTGGCGTGGCACCGGTCGCAGCTTTTCACATGGCAGGTTTTGCAGTCCAATTCATCGTAGGGAATGCCGGTAATCTCCATGAAGCCGCCCTCCTCCTCGTACCAGTAGCGCATCCCTTCGCCGGTGTAATGGAGGCTTTGGGTGAAAAACGAGGTCAGACACTCGTTTTCCGGGCGGGCGGCTTCCCCGCTCTGGCTTCGGTTTTGGGGCTCCGTTTCTCCCCGGGCCTTGGCCATGATGGCCTCGTCCCGCCGTTGGGCGTCTTCGATGCAGCCCGAACAGCCGGCCAGGACCGCCGCGCCGATCAGCGCCAGGCACAGGGGCCGTCGGAAACGAATCATGACGTTCTCCTTTCTCGGATGAATCCGGTTATGAGTTTGCTCTACTTTACCGGATTCCCGTTGCAAACGCCATGCTAAACAGGATGGGTCCCGAATTTGACTGGAGGGGCAGGGGGGATTTGAGAACGGAGAGGGGAGAAGGCTGGTTTGGGCGTTCAAAATTGAACAGGTGTTGTGTTGAACAAAAACGTTTTTTGACGTTGAAATCGATGGGGATCATTCAAAACGGGGGG
>CAYFVR010000194.1:2925-9239 GCA_964346545.1 uncultured Desulfobacterales bacterium
CCGGCGGCGGGTTTCTTTCCCTTTGGATTCCCGCCCCAAAAATCAGTACGCCAAACGTCCCAACGATTTCAAAATGAGCGTCGCGCCCATGGCGAACATGCCGGTGAGGCCCATGCCGCAGGAAAATCCGGCCAGCAGCACCGGCGCGTATTGCCGCCACATGGCCCCGTAGCGTTTCAGGAAGAAAAACCGGCCCAGCAGGGCCCCCACCACTTCCAAGATTACGCCGTGGGGGGTGCTCTGCCCCAACCCCCGCACCACGCCGTAAATCAGCATCACCGGCAGCCCGAACAGGGCCAGCACCGCGTAGGTGACCAGGCCGAAGCCCAAGCCGCCGCCCACGTAGCTGGCCCGGAGCGCCTCGAAAAAGGCGGAATTGCCCTCCAACGTGGAGGTCTGCATCAGCAGGCTGTTGAGGGCCTGGAGGTGCCACAGTTCCTGGGCGTAGGGGTAGGCCGAGGAGGGAATGGGGGCCAGCCGCCAGATGAACTGGGAAAAGAGCAGGCTGGCGACCATCACCACGGGAAAGACGACGATTTCCGCCTTGATGATGCCCCGGATGCTGGTGCCGGTCAGCTCGATCTCCCGGAAGTCCACCGTGGCCTTTCCGTAGTTGTGGATGGGGATGGGCGCGTACCAGATTTCGATGCCCTGGTAGCCGAAAAACCGGGCCCCGGCGATGAAGCTGGCCTCCCGCACCAGCGGCAGGCTGACGAACTGGCCGGCGATGCCCTCCATCCGCGCGGTGATGTAGCTGACCACCGGCGTGTAGAGGAAGCCGTAGGCCACGAAGAACAGCCACGGAAAGCCCGGCACCAGCCAGACGCACAGGAAAATATAGGCCACCGTGGAGGTCACGTAGATGCCGATGGAAATCCAGAAATTGAAGTCGCCGCGCCCGGCCGGCGGGTTGAACAGGTCCTTCAGCGTGCCGCGATATTTGGACGCCTCCGGGTCCATGAAGGACCGGACAACCGTCCAGATGCCCACCACCGCGATGGCCAGCCCCAGGCCGATGCCGAAGCTCATGTAGAAATCGAAATTGTTGGCGAAGACCGTGTCCACCGTGCCCATGCCGCGGTGCCAGCGGTTCAGGATGCCCGCCTGATGCAGAAACGGATTGGCGGCGATGGTGACGATCAGCCCCACCAGGCCGCCCATGACGGCCCAGAAGGGCAGCACCATGCCGATGAACAACAGCCCCAAGTCGAGCTGGATGCCCGTGGCCACCGCCGGCAGCACGTCCTCTGTATAGCGGGTCAGATCGATCCATGGGATGGGAATCAGCCGGATGGATTCCGTCAGAAACAGCCCGGAAACGGTGGGCAACAGGACGTAGATCGCCCCGAAGGCCAGCCCGACGACTCCGCCGATGGAGAAGACCCGCCATTTCCAGCTTCGCTTTTTGTCCTCGGTGGATTCCGCCAGGGCCATGGTGCCCAGGGCCCCCACCGGGGCCATGGGGAAGGGCAGCCGCTCCACGTCGGAGGTGATCCGGTACAGCGCGTAGCCCAGGCCGAAATGGTCCACCCGCTGGATGATCTGCGAGCCCACCAGCAACAGCACGGGGATCAGCCAGTCCCGGTGAAAAAAGGTGCGCTCCACCAGGGATTCCGACCCTTGGATCGGGGCCACCCAGGTGGGGATGAACTCGGTGAGCCCCAGCATCCGGGCCGCGTCGCTCTGAACCAGGTACTGGTTCCACAACAGCCCCTGGAAGGGCGAGGCCAGGGCCGCGCCGGCCATGTAGTAGAGCAGGAAAATCTCCTGCTGCTTCAGTTCGGTGTAGGAACGCTTGGCCACCTCCGCGAAGAGGATGATGGTGACCCACCGGGCCGCCGGGCCGATGCCGGTTCCGATGACGAGCTGGAGATACATGCTCCCCGGCATCATCAGAAAACCAATGAAGATCGCCCCGACGACCGTCTTCCAGTCGAACCCCTCTTCGAAGTGGGTCGGTCTGGGAAGAAGATCCCGATATTCTTTGAGTTCCTTGTCCTCGTACATGGCGGGCAATCAAACGGGTCGCGAGGGTGGAAAGATCAGCTTTGACGGCGGGGATGGAAATTCGCCGCCGGCGTCGGCGTCAGTAGGGCTTGCTGTATCCCGGCGGCACGCGGAAGACCGAGGGATCGATGGGCTCCTGGGAAACCCGTTGCAGGGTCACCGTTTTGACCCGGCCGTCGCCCAGCCGCATGACCCGCTGCACGGGGAAGCCGTCCAGCCGATCCATCCGGCCGATGATTCCCATCTGAAACAGTGGATGTTGCCGCACCAGCGGGGCCAGTCGGTCGTTGATGGCGCGGAGTTCCCGATAGCCGGGCACGTCTTTGGATATCCATTCGTCGTAGGTGCGGTTCATGAACCGCACCCGGTAGCGGCGACAGGTGTAGCCGGCGATCTTGCGCACGTCGCTGGTGGGCTGCACCTGGATTTCCTCCTTGAGTCCCTCCGGAATTTTGCCCACGTTGTGCATGCTCATTTTCAGAAACATCTTGTCGTCGGTGTTGAGCACGTAGCCGGTCATGGTCCCGAAGTCGGCGATCATCACGTTGACGCCGATGTCCATGCGGGACTGGCTGGGCGTGTGGTAATTGCGGATGGTCTTGGTCCGGGTGGGCCAGCCTTCGCCCCGCACCACTTGGCGGCACTCCCAGGAAATATCGGCCTGGACGGCCGGAATCGCGGCCAGCCAGAACGCCGCGATCAACATCAGACGTTTCATGAAACCTCCATGGAGACGGTCGAAATGGCGACGGACGGTGCCGCCGGACGTGTTTTTCGTTGGGCGGTCAACCCGCCCGGTGTTAATCGGATTTTAATCCGGCAGCACCAGGTAGCTGAGGTCGGTGAACAGGCCCACCGCCGCCCAGATGCCGCCCATGAGAAAGTCGCCGATGATCAGCCCCACGAAAAAGAGTCGAAGCCGGCGGAAGAGTTTGACCCCGCCATAGCGAATGCAGAGACTGTTGCACAGCCAGCCCACGAAGAAGCTGAACCAGAGAATGCGCATGGCGGAACTGTAGGCGGTCAGGTAGCCCACGGGATGAAGCGGCCACCAGATGAACCGGTGGTAGCAGATGACCAGGCCCAGCATGACCAGCCCGCCGATGGTGGAGAACAGCACCACCCATTCCCGGCTCTGGTCCGGCGCTTCCAGCAGGGTGACGGCGTTGCCGTAGACGGTGGTGACGGTGCGGGTGGCCCAGTCCAGCCGCAACTCCCGGGCGCCGAACTTATAGCACAGGGCCAGCATGGCGGCAAAAGAAACCGCCAGCCCCAGCACCAACACTATGCACATGACGGCGAAAACGGTTCGCCGATTCCGGGTGCGGTGGGTCACCCCGGCGGCGTGGACCAGGGAGGGCATCAGCGACTCCCGCAGGTCCACGAACAGCACTTTCTGCACCACCGCGGCCGCCACCAGCCCGGCCCGGGAAAAGAGGCCCGGCCCGAAAAAGGCCAGCAGCCCGTCGATGGGGGCCACGGTCAGGGTGAAATAGGCCACGCCGCCTTGAACGATGACCCGGCTGGCCACCAGCATGAAAATAAAAAAGGCGGCCACGGTCAACGCCGCGGCGACCAGCGGCACGCCGAAATAGTTCAGCCACAACACCACCAGCAGTCCGCCGCCCGCAGCGCCCCAGAAGGCGACCGGCGCCGGCATCCACTCGGTCTCGTCGGATGGGTAGTCGCCCCGGCCCGCGGCGGAACGGATGATCGCCAGCAGGTGATGGCGGGCCAGCCAGACCAGGAACAGAAAAAAGACGAGGTAGGCCCCCACCATCTGGGTCTCTTCCGGCCGGGAAAGGGTGGGGCCGAAGGTGGTGCCCAAAGCCGCCGGCGGAATGTTGTACCCCAATATCGAAAGCAGCCCGAACAGCAGGCCCCCCAGCACGAAAAAGACCCAAAAGGAAAAGGAAATCTGTCGCGAGGCCAGAAAGGCGAAGCCGATGAAGGCGGGGTAGATTTCAATTTTTAGCTTGTGGAAACCGGAAAACAACCCGTGTTTGGGGAAGTAGGGTCCGGCGAGAATCAGGGTCGGTATTTGGGGCACGGTGGGATAGTAGAACGCCAGGCCGTTGACGAGGTGCAGCAGCACCGGAATCGCCAGCCCGGCCAGCAGGAACCGGTCGGCCAGGAAGCGGCCCAGCCGATGCTGGTCCAGCGCCTCCTCCATCATTTGGGGCACCCGCAGCAGCGGCATGTTGAGCCGCTCGTTGCGAATCCACTGGCGGCCGAGCAGGGTGACCAGGCAGATCATCACGCCGTAGCACAGCAGCACGAACGCGCCCCAGACCAGCAGGGGGCCGATCCAGGTGGCCCAGGGAATGTTTCCCAGCACCTCCAGCCAGCCCATCCGCCGGCCTTCGGTCAATCCGTTGTAGAACAGGGTCACCGCCTCTTCGTCTCCGGGGAACCAGGCGGAGGGAAGGAGCGGTTGCAGCGCTTGGCGCCAGCCGTTGCCCACGGTGGCGAAATGAAACGGCGCGGTGAGGTTGAGAAAGAAGGTGCGGACCAGACCCGTGTAGGCGATGCCGGACACCAGAACGGTGAGCATCCAGATGGTCAGCACTTCCCGGCCGGTGAGAATCGCCCGCTTGAACAGCCGTCCCGCCAACCCGGCGAAGAGGGTCAGCCAGAAAAAGAGGAAAAACGGCGCCAGCGGAAAATGGCCGCCGCCCAGGGGCGTGCCCTGTTTGAAGACGTTTTGGTAGGGCGTGAGGGCGCAGATGGATACGGCCAGGGCGACGCCCAGCAGAAGGGCCCTCGGACGGACGGGGATATCTTGGCCCTGGGGTTCGTTCATGGGCGTGTCGGCGCTGGAGGAGGAGATGGGGGGGCTCCGAAGATTGGGGTCGGGGTCAGTCCAGGCGGACGGGGCCGCGCCGGCGTTTGGTCTGGCCGCGGCGTTTTTTTTCTTCCAGACGGCGCTCCTTGGCGGCGCGGCTGGGCCGGGTCTTTTTTCGCGGCCGGGGCGGCCGGGCCGCCTCCCGCACCAGGGCCGCCAGCCGTTCCCGGGCCTCGAACCGGTTCATCTCCTGGCTCCGGTGATTCCGGGCCTCGATGAGCAGTTCGCCGCCGTCGGTCATTTTGCGCCCGGCCAGCTTGGCCAGCCGATACCGGACGGACGGCGGCAGTTCCGACGGGTCGTACCGAAGCTGAACCGCGGAGGCCACTTTGTTGACGTTCTGGCCGCCGGGTCCGGAACCTCGGATAAAGCGCTCCTCCAGTGCGGATTCGGAGATGGCGATGTCGTTGGTGACGGGAATCATCCGCGATAACTGTCCATTGGATCCGTCCATTTTGGGGGAATCCATCTCGTGGGAACGGTCCCGAGATGTGTGGGGATTTCAGCCGGCCCGTTTTCGCCGAAGCCGGGGAACGGGCCGGCCGGCGCGGGATTGGTGGAACCGACCCCGGCGCTTTCTATCCGGAAGCGGAAAAATGTTAACACAGGAATCGTTGGTTTTCAAACCACAGTTTGAGCGAAAGCCTTTTTCCGCTGTGAAAAGAATATCTCCTTTTCCTTCGCCACGATGACGGCGGCCACCAGGAAGAGGACGCCGGTCTGGATGCACTTGGTCACCTGGGTGATCTCCATCGCCTCCTGGGAAATGTTGATGATGAAGTGAAAGAGAATCGCGGCCAGCACGCTTTTTCCGTTTTTCACGCAGAGCCAGCTAATGATGATGCCCATGGGGATGATGCTGACGAAAAAGTTGAGCCCAAACCAGGGGTTCGCGGCGAAAATTTCGTACTGATAGGAGTTTTTCACAAAGACCAGCGGAAAGTGCCAGAACGACCAGAGCAGGCTGAACACCAGCGATGCGACGAAGAAATTGTACCGGCTTTCCAGGCTGTCAAAGGCGTAGCCTCGCCATCCCAGCTCCTCGAAGGTCGCGGCCAGCATCAGCAGCAGCAGAACGGGCACGAAGCCGGACGAAAACGAAAAGCCTTCGGCCAGTTGAAATTGGGCCATGGATTCCCCGAAGGGAATGGAAATGAGGATCGAGACCACCACCGACAGCGGCATGAGAAAGAGAAAGGTCGGGAGCGTTTCCAGCCGGATGCGCCGGGGATCGATCAGTCGGCTGATGTAATCCGCTTTGATTTCGCGGTGGCCGGAGCGGAAGATCATGACCAGCGAGACGAGAAACGGCGCCGCCAGACCGGCCAGCAGAAAGACCATGTGCAGCCCGTTGGCCTCCGGCCGGAAGCTGAGCCAGGCGCCGAGAAACCAGAGGGCGAAGGTGACCAGAAAGGTGATCGTGAAGTAGCGAACGGGTTGGTAGTTGAATTGGGAAATCATT
>CAYFVR010000195.1:0-6532 GCA_964346545.1 uncultured Desulfobacterales bacterium
TTCGTCCGGAGCGGAAACGCCGTCAGCCTCACTGATCGAGAATTCATCGCTCAGGGCGGCGAAGGGGCGGTGTACGGTCGGGGAGACCTGGCATTTAAAATTTACGCCGATCCCGCCAAGGTGATCCCCGAAGCCAAAATCCGGGAGCTGGCGGCCCTGGACCGGCCCAATATCCTCCGGCCGCTGGAGGTGCTGCTGGACGAACGGGACCGGCCCGTGGGCTTCACCATGAAATGGGTGCGAGAGGCCGGGCCGCTCTGTCGGCTGTTCACCACGGCCTATCGCCGGCGGATCGGCGTGACCGAGGCGACCACGCTCCTGCTGGCGGATCGAATGCGGGCGGCGGTGGCGGCGGTCCACCGGGCCGGCTGTTTGATGGTGGACGGCAATCCGTTCAACTATCTGGTGGACCGGCGCGACCGGACCACGCCCTACCTGATCGACGTGGACAGCTATCGAACGCCCGGATTTCCCGCCACCGCCTTCACCCCGGCGGTGCGGGACCCGCTGACCCGCGAGTTTACGGAGATGACCGACTGGTTCGCCTTCGCCGTGGTGGTTTGCCAGTTGTTCGTGGGGATTCATCCGTTCAAGGGCAGCCACCCGGATTTCAAAAAAACCGATTTGGCGGGGCGGATGAAGGCGGGGATTTCGATTTTGAATCCAACGGTCAAGCTGCCGCCGGCGGCTCGGCCGATGGACGAGATTCCCCCGGCCTACCGCGACTGGTTCCACGCGATGTTTGAACGGGGAGAGCGTTCCGCTCCGCCGGAACGGATTGGACAACCGGCGAACGGTTCACAAGCCCGCACCGGTCATCCGGTCTCGGGAACGGATCGATTGGAGATTTCTCCGGCGGCGACCTTCGACGCGCCGGTGCTCTGGCATCGGATACAGGCGGGCGTTCCGGCGACGGCCACGGCGGAGGCGTTTTACCTCCAAGGCCAACGATACGCGGCTCGCCCGGGAGACGAACTCCTTCTCGGCCCGCGTAAACTCGTCCCGGTATTGGCCCGGCGGGAAGACGGCCGCCTCCAACTCCGGACCGCGAACGGTTCGCCCATTTCCTTCCCCGCCGTGGCGGCGGATCGGCTGACGGTGGTGGACAATACGTTGTTCGTCCTGGGGGAGGGACGGCTGACGGAGATCGCGCTTTCGGAAACGGGCAAGGGGCCGGTGGCCTCGGTTCGATCCGCATGGCCGGTGCTGCCCCACGCGGCGGAGCTGTTCCCGGGCGTCCTCTTCCAGAACGCACTGGGGCGGCCGTACCTTCGGTTGCTTCAGCCCAAGCCGGACGAACCGGCCGTCTGCCCGGAATTCCCGGCGCCCGAGTTGACCGGTTATCGTTTGGTGGACGCCCGGCGGGACGGCCCGGTCTGCGGCGTCATCGCCTTCCGAAACGGCCAATGCGACCGATTTGTTTTCCGGTTCGACGAAAAAGCGAACCGATACGACTGCCGAGTGGAAACCGACGTGGAGCCGGGAACGGTGAATCTGGTGACCCTGGAAAATGGGATCGCCGTTGCCGCGGGAGAATCCGGTGGACTGGAAATCTTTTCGGCCCGGCTGGATCGGCCGGATATCCGGCGGGTTTCATGGGAATCGCCCCTGCGGTTGTTCCGGGAGGGAAACGCCGTGATGGGCGCGGCGGGGGAAGCGGTGTACCGAATCCGAATGGTCTGACGCCGATATTGTTCGTCTCGGCATTGGCGGTAGGGAAAGAAAAGAGGCCGCCGATGGCGGCCTCCGATTGTCGTCGGTCAGGTGGAGACGGGTTTCTCTTCCCGGGGATGTTCCGACTTCATCCGAAGAATGGCGTCGGCCAGCAGCCGGGCGGTGTCTTCCCCGGCGAATTCGAAATAGTATTCCAAGGTCTCCTCGTTTTCCTCGTCCCGCAGAAAAATTTGGATGGCCGAAGCGCCTTCCTCCCCTTTGCCGATATTGACCTCCCGCACCCGCGCGGCCGGCGCGAGAAATCCCAGCCCGCCTTCCTCGTCCCGCCAGACCAGATGCGGCGCTTCCAGGATAAACGTGTTCCCTTGAATGTCGATGTAGGTGTTGCCCTTGATGTCTTTGTTCGGCTCGTTCATGGGGCGCTCCTTTCGGAGTGGGAGATGTGGGGCCGGGGCTTGGAAGTGAAAATAGGCATGAAAATGAATTTTTCCAACGTTAACCAGCGGTGGGAGTGCAGAAGGAGGGGAAAAAGACGGCAGGGCTGCATTTGAAATAGTCCGACAGGAGCGAGATCTGTCGCTTTGAAAAATCCCGTTTGCCGGAAAGCAGTTCGGACACAACGCCCCGGCTTCCGACCCCGATCCGCACGAGATCTCGCTGTCGCAAGCCGTGCTCTTCCATCAACTGTTTGAGGCAATCCAGCGGATCGACCACCGGTTCGGGAAGATGTTCGTCTTCGTAATCTCCGATCA
The DNA here is from genome assembly GCA_964346545.1 of uncultured Desulfobacterales bacterium. Taxonomy (GTDB): domain Bacteria; phylum Desulfobacterota; class Desulfobacteria; order Desulfobacterales; family Desulfococcaceae; genus CAYFVR01. The sequence goes on from CAYFVR010000195.1 coordinate 2,427, forward strand.
GATTTCCCACCAATTCCAAAAGCCTGTACAGGGGATGATTTTGATCCCCGCCGGTTTCGTCCATTAATGTGTCGGCCAGGGCAATCAACTCATCCAATTCATCTTCGCTTTTCGGTGGCCGCAAAACGGAAACAAGGCTCAACCAATTGGTTTTCAGGGTCTCGTAATCGAAATTCATGGAATCCTCTTTCCCCATCATTTCGCGGAAAACCAGGAATCTTTTTTCCAAGCATTTTTGCTGTACTCCGCGTGGTCCATCACATGGCGAATGAAAGCGGTTTTAGAGCGGTAATCAATCAACGTGACGAGGCGAAAGTGGTTTCCCCCAACATTGAAAACAACAAAATTTCCAACCTGATCGGCGGCGGGAAATGTGTTTTTTACCTCATTAAAGTTGTTGAAGTCTCCTGCTTTCAGAAGCCGGTACCAACGATCCAGACTGCCTTGAGCTCGCGGGTGCTTCCCGGCGAAAACCTGGAGCTTTTTTCGTGAAATGACCCGCATTCAGAATGCAACCCCAATCCGGAGCTTCCAAGCGAAGAGCGGCGAACCTTGAATGACGGACTGCTCCCACGACGAGAACAATGTAACCGAAGATCTTCCGCCCGTCAAATCAAACCCGGTTTTCGAGAACCAGCATTGAACAATGAAAAAACGTCTCTTCAGACCGAAAGCCCCCTGGAAACCGGTTGAAGAAAAGTGGGAAACCGAAGCGCCGAAGTCTTTGAAAACGACCGAAGCCTCAGTTTCCGAAATTCGCTTTCTTCAAAGAAGGAAAGTTTTACCGGCCGCGACAACATCCCCTCCCGGTGCAGCCCGTCGAAAAAGCGGCGGACCCCTTGGATTTGGTCGGCGTCCAGGCCGTAGTGGAGGCGGTCGTAGTATTGGCGGCAACGGCCGGGGCCAATGCCCAAACGGTCGCAGGCATCCGGAAGAATTTCCTCCATCCGCTCCAGCCCGTGCCGTCGGGAGCGGTGGAATGCCCGGACCACGGCGCGAACCCGCTGGGGATGTTCCTCGGCGAACCGTCGGCGAACGGCCCAAAGGGCGAACACGAAGGGAAGGCCGGTTCGCTCCCACCACCAGCTTCCCAGGTCCAGAACGTGGGGGACCCAACCATCCATCCGATCCGCCCAGGGCTCCCGAAGCGCCGCGTCGCCGATGACCAGCGCCGCGCCGACATCCGCGCTCAAATCCCCCCGGACGCACACCCGCCCGGTTTCAAAACGAGGCCGGACGCCTTCTTCGGCCAGCAAAAACCGGGTCAACGCCGCGGCCGTGGCCGATTCTTGGGTCAGCAGCACCGTCCGGCCGTCCAGCTCCGCAATGGGATGACGGCTTACCAGCAACACGCTCATCACCGGTCCCCGGCAGGAGATCGACAAGTCGGGCAGCAGCAGCCAGTCCTCCGCGTGGCGGGCATAGGCTGCGGAGGAAACCGGGCTGATGTCCAGCTTTCCCTCCGCCAGCATGGCGTTGAGTTCCGCCGGAGGACCGGAAAACAGGGACATGCCGGGAGGGCGGTCGCCGTTGGCCAAGCCGTGGTAGACCGGAGCCACGTTCATGTAGCGGATGCGGCCGACCCGGACCTCGGATTGGAAATCGGATCGAAAGTCGGGCCGGGAAGGGTTATCCCATTGCGGCTGTGTCATGGACGATGCGCTCCAAAAGCGTGGTTGGGGTGGTTGCCTGAATGGATGAAACCCAAAACGCCGCCCGCCGTCCCGGCGAGAGCGTTCCAAAACGATCCGCCAGCCCGAGGCCGTTCGCCCCGTTTCGAGTCGCCATGCCGAAAATCCATGCCGGAGGAACCTGGGGGAACCGGTCGGCCGTAAAAGCCATTTCGTCGAACAGATTGAGGGAATCCACGGAGGCCCGGCCGTCGGTGCCCAGGGCGGGGCGCAACCCGGCCCGGAACATGCCGTCCAGATCGGGGAGACGGCCATGGAGCCGCTGGTTGCTGCGCGGACAAACGCAGACCGCCGCGCCTCGTTCTTGCACCCGCCGGAAATCGGCCGCGTCGGCCCGAAGCAGATGGACCAGCAAGGTCCCCGGCCCCAGCAACCCCAGCCGGTCGGCGTGGTCCAGGGGGCTCCGCGCGGGCAGGCCCCAGCCGGAAACGTCGATGCCCCGCTCGGCCAGAAAATCCGCCCAGTCGCCCCGGCCGGTGGCGAGGAATTCCACCTCCGCCTGGGATTCGGCCAGATGAAGGGAAAATGGACGCCCCCGCTCCCGGGCGAATTTTCTCAGCGCCTGGAGCAATTCCGGCGCGGTGGTGTGGGGCGCGTGACCGGCGACGGAGGCGGACAAGTCCCCGGCGGTTCGATCCCCCAGCGCTTCGGCGGACGGGATTTCCCCGCCCAGAAACTCCCGGAACCAGACCCCGCCCAGGCCCGCCTCGGTCAGCGCTTCCCAGGTGATTCCCAGGGTGGTCACTTCGCCAACGGCGACGCAGCCGGAATCCCGCAATTCCGCCGCGCCGGCTTCCGCCCCGGCCCGAAGCGCAGCTTCTCCCGCCGCTTCCCGCATGGCCAATAGCGAACGAACCCAGGTTTCAAATCCGCCCTCGGCTGGAACTTGATCGGCCAAGGCGGTCAGCTCCAAATGGACGTGGGCGTTGATCAGGCCGGGGAGCAGCGCGACTTCGCCGTGATCCACCGTGTGGTCGGCGGCGGGCGGCCGTCCCGTTCCGACTTCCCGAATGACGCCGCCGGAGGCCACCACGTAGCCGTCCGGGAGAATCGTATCGGAATCGGCGACCACCCATCGCGCCCGATGGAGCGTCTCGCCGGGCAATGTTTCCTCCGGGCGGACGATCCGAGATTGGGCGGTCTGGGCGTTGGCGGGCCGGGGAGGCGAAGACCGTTCTCGGCAAGAAGCGGCGGACGATTCAGCCACGATCATCACTCCGGCCCGGAAGGCGTCCCGGCCTCGACGCCATGCTCCCGAAGATGGTTGTAAAAGCAATCCCGCTGCACGGCCCGGAATCCGGCCGACCGGATCAATCGCACCATTTCCGCCAGCGGAAGCTGGAACTGGACGCCGGCGGCCGCCACGACGTTTTCCTCGATCATGGTGCTGCCCAAATCGTTCGCGCCGAACCGAAGCGCCGCCTGGGCGATCTTGTCGCCCTGGGTCACCCAGGAAGCCTGGATGTTCGGCACGTTGTCCAGAAAAACCCGGGACAGCGCCAGCACCCGCAGGTATTCCGCCGAGGTCCGCTTCCGCACCCGCAACCGGGTGTGGTCCGGCTGGAACGTCCACGGAATGAACGCGGTGAATCCGCCGGTTTCGTCCTGGAGATCGCGAATCCGCGAAAGGTGGGCGACGATGTCCTCGGGCGATTCCACATGGCCGAACATCATGGTGGCGCTGGTCCGCAGCCCCAGCCCGTGGGCGACCCGCATGATCTCCAGCCACTCGTCGGCGCCGCATTTCCGGGGGGATATCTCGTCCCGGATCGCGTCCACCAAAATTTCCGCTCCGCCGCCGGGGATGGAGTTGAGCCCCGCGTCCATCAGCTTCCGCAGCACCGTTTTCGGCGAGCGGCCGGTTTTCTTCACCAGAAAGGCGATCTCCGGCGGGGAGAACCCGTGGATGTGAATGTCGAACTCGTCGTGGATGAAGCGCAGCAGATCGGTGTAGAAATCCAGCCCCAGGTCCGGATGCATTCCGCCCTGAAGCAGAATCTGGGTGCCGCCCAGCTCCACCGTCTCCCGGATTTTTGCCCGAAGCGTATCCCGCTCGATAACGTAGGCGTCCTCGTCGTCGCCGCAGCGAAAAAAGGCGCAAAAGCGGCAGCCCGAGGCGCAGACGTTGGTGTAGTTGATGTTCCGGTCGATCACGAAGGTGACCAGCGGCTCCGGATGAAGCGCCCATCGCCGCCCCTCGGCCAGTTCGGCCAGGGCGAGCAGGTCGGCCGATTGGAGCAGGGTTAGGGCGTCTTGGGGGGAAATCCTTTGGCCTTGAGCCGCTTCGTTTAAAATGGGGGTCAGGTCTTCCTTGGCAGGGACGGGCACGGACGGATACGGACGGCTGGCATTGGAATCTTCTGCCTTCTGGCTTCTAACTCCTGATTCCTGACTCCCAACTTCCGACTCCTGACT
>CAYFVR010000195.1:6632-9178 GCA_964346545.1 uncultured Desulfobacterales bacterium
ACTTCCAACTTCCGACTTCCAACTTCCGACTTCCGACTTCCAACTTCCGATTCCACCGCCCGATAAAACGAATCCCGCTCCACCGGCTCAAATCCGGCGGAACGGATCAGCTCCACCATTCGCTCCCGGGCCAGGCCGCTGGGGGAGGTGGCGCCGGCCATGTGGGTGATTTTTTCCTCCACGATGGTGCCGTCCAGGTCGTCCGCGCCGAAAGATAGCGCCACCTGGGCCATCCGTTCTCCCAGCATCACCCAATAGGCTTTGATGTGGTCGAAATTGTCCAGCATCAGCCGGGCCGCAGAAACCATTTTCAAGTCGTCCACCGCCGTGGGGCCGGGAAGGTCCGAAAGCTCGGTGTTTCCGGGATGAAACGCCAGCGGAATGAAGGCCGAAAAGCCGCCGGTGCGATCCTGAAGCTCCCGAAGACGGAGCAGATGTTGGACGCGCTCCTCGATGGTTTCGATGTGGCCGTACAGCAAGGTGGCGTTGGTGACGACGCCTTCGCGGTGCAGCGCCTCGGTGACCTCCAGCCAGCGGTCGCCGCCGATTTTATTGGGATACAATTCCCGCCAGATCCGCTCGCACAGCACCTCCGCGCCGCCGCCGGGCACCATGCCCAGACCGGCCTCCTTGAGCGCCCGAATGGTTCCGGCCAGCCCCAGGCCGCTCAATTGGGCCATGTGGTCGATTTCCACCGCCGTGAAGGCCTTGATGGTCGCCTTGGGCCGCACGAACCGGGCGGTGCGGATCATGTCCAGATAATACTGAAACGGGAGGCTTGGATTGACGCCGCCCACGATATGGATTTCCCGGATGGGGTCGGCGGATCGCTCCAGCAACCGCTCCCGCACGTCGAGGACGTTCAGGGTGAACGCCCCTTCCCGACGGTCGGAATCCCGGCCGAAGGCGCAGAACCGGCACTGATTCCGGCAGACGTTGGTGTAGTTCAGGTGCTGATTCTGGATGAAGAAGGCCCGGTCGCCGTGCCGTCGTCGGCGATCCCGGTCGGCCAGGCGACCCACGCCAATGATATCCGAAGATTCGAACAGAACGATCCCGTCCTCCGGCCCCAATCGTTCGCCCTTGTCCAGCCGGGCGGCGATTTCGACCAGTCGCGGATCGGAAAATGAAAAGGCCATTGGAAGCTTCCGGGACCCGAGGCCCCCCCTGCGTCGTGGACCGCCCGACACCTGGAAGAAGAGGAATTTCTTCGCGGCGCCGTGAAAAAAGCGGCATGGTTCACGGACGCCAAGGCATTTGAATGATTAACGGATTAAAAAGTGACCACTTGGTCATAACCTTAAAGAAAACCGATCCGACCCGCAAGCATTTTCTGGCGAAATTCGTGGGGGAGGCGGACGATATAAGATTATGTTTGAATCCGGCTCGACTTTGCCTTAGTATCCTGGAAGCAACCCACCTTAACCGTGGAGGTCCCTCCAATGACGGTCCCGATTCGCCCGATGCTGACCTTGCTGCTCGCCCTGTCCCTGGCCCCCGCCGCGATCGCCCAGACGACCGATGATTCAACGGCCCCGGAAACCAATTTGTTCCGGACCAGCCCGGCGGCCGATTCCAATGATTCGGCGGAGAGCGCAACGCCGTCAAGCGAAACGGAATCCGCCGAATCCACGACCGAAGACTCCGATTCCCCGGAGACCGGAGGCGAGGTTTCGGAAACCCGGCCGGAGTCCCCGGAAGCCGAAACGACGGAACCCGAAGAGACCGCCGCCGAATCGCCTCCGCCCGAAACGGAATCCGCCGAAACCGCCACAACGGAATCCGACTCCGGGGAACAAACCGTGTCGGTCACCGTGGACACCGGCAACGTGCGGGCGGAACCGGCGCTGACCGGCGAGCTGGTCGCCCGGATCAAGGAAGGGGACACCGTGCAAGTGCTGGCGGAAGACGGCGACTGGTTCCAAATCCGCACCTCGGACGACGCGGAAGGATGGGCGCACAAGGGACTGTTCGGCGAGGCGGAACTGCCGGGTCGGGGCGCGGGCGGCCTTCGACCGGGGGACGACCTCAAGGTGACGACGGGAACCGGCAATCTGCGGAAAGAGCCAACCATGGACGCGGAGGTGGTGGAACGGCTCTCCGGGGGCGAGACGGTAACGGTGACGGCGGTTCAAAAAGACTGGTTCAAGGTTCGCGACGCCGAAGGGGTGGAAGGCTGGACCCACTGGACCCTTTATCGCCAACCCAAAGCGGCGACCATCGAGGCGATTCGCATCGAGCGTTCCCGCACCGGCGAGGAAAAGGTCCACTTCATTTACAATGGAGAGGCGCCGCCCAAGGTCTTTTTGCTGGACACGGAACATCCGCGGCTGGTCTGCGACTTCGAAAGCACGGCGCTCGGGACCGACATTCCCGAGGAAACGGCCGTGAGCGGCCGGCTCATTTGGCAGATTCGCGCCGCGCGCCGGGGACCGCTGCGCACCGCCACGCGGGTGGTGATGGACTTGGCCCCGGAAAAAATCTACGAATTCCAGCACTTTTTCGTGGAGGAGCAGTTGTACACGCTGATCGTGGCGGGGGAGTGA
>CAYFVR010000196.1:0-4456 GCA_964346545.1 uncultured Desulfobacterales bacterium
AACCCCACCAAATACTTTTCAATCGACCCCGGATACCCCGCCACCAAATATTCCTCCACCGCCGCCCGGCACATTTCCACCTCCTGTTTGAAATGGCCGACGACTTGGGGCAAATCCGTAGTGAAGCCTTCCAGCATTCGTTGATCGTGCGGGGTGTCGTAGAAATGGGGTTTGCGGCCGGGATAGGAGACCTTGGGCTGCTCGCCCTCGGCGTCTTGCATGAGGAAATGGAAATAGGGGCACCGCCGCATGATCCGAATCAGGTGCTGCTCCGGCCGCTTCAGCGCTAGGGAAAGCGCGTTGGCCATGTAGCGCGTCACCAGCGCCGCCCGCTTGGGATGTTCCGCCCGGGCCGCCGGGCCGATGTTGCGGTCCAGATATTCCTCCAGGCAGCGGCGGCAGATGTAGGTTTCCAGCCGGGTTCCGGCGGCGAGCTGTTCCTGGAATTGGCGCATCCGCTCCGCCAGCAGCGCTCCGGTCAGTTGCCGGCGGAACCGGGCCGCGTCGTCGTCGCTTTCGTAGGGATACTCCTTCATCAGGTACAGCTCCCGAGGCATGAAAATCCCGCTGGGCCGGTCTTTCACCACGATTCGGGCGCCACCGATCTGTTCCAGCGCCACCAGCAGCAGGTCGAAATAGATGTGGTCGTACTGAGGCAGATTGCCGCCCTCGATCTTCCGGCGTCGGTTGTTCTCCAAAATGGCCGGAATGTCGTCGGCGTGGAGCGGCTGGTAGTCGTAGTCGGCCAGCAGCTCGTTGATCTCCGACATGGTGTGGTTCAGCGCCAGCATGATGGAGGCGACCTTGTCCTTGCCGGGCCGGTTGATCTCCCCGTGGATCAACTTGGCGAGGTAGGCGTTGGACACGCCGGACGCTTTGCTGATCTGGTTCGGATTCAGTCCGCTTTCTTCGACCACGTCGATGATTTTACCCGGGAATCTGCGCATGGCGGAATGGCGGGCCTTTCGGCGACGGTTCGGGGAGAGGATTCCGATCCGCGTGATCGAAAATTTCCCGGAAAACACGTCGGGTGAATTTTTTGGAAAATTTGGTTTGATTTTTTGTTCAATTCCGGTTAAACATTTTTTTCAACCAACGGCAAGCCCTAATTTTGAGGATGTTGGATGGTAGCGGCCGCTTCGGCTCCCACGCCTTTCGGCACCCGGAATCGCTCCTCCATCTTGCCGAATTCTCGTCCATTCTTTCCCGCATCATCGGAGGAACGGATGTCCGATTTTCCGAAAAGCCGACGGATTCTTCGCTCGACGCCTTCGCTTCGCTGGGCTGAATTCCATCACGCCGAATCTTCTTCCCCTGGAGAACAACCGGCATGACAACTCTCCGTGAAATCGCCGATCTCACGGCGGACCTCATCCGGATTCCTTCCGTCCATTCCCGCAAGCCGGAAATCGGCCGTTGCGCCGAATTCATCGCGGAATGGCTCTCGGCCCAGGACATCGCCTTCGACCGGTCTTCGGTGAACGGAACCCCCGTTCTCACCGTCTTGCCCAAAGAGAACCGCGCCGATGTTCTGCTCATGGCCCATTTCGACGTGGTGGAAGCCGACGAGGATCTCTTCACTCCGGTCGAAAAAGACGGTCGGCTCTACGGTCGCGGCGCCATCGACGACAAATATGCCGTGGCGCTTTCTCTCATTCTTTTCCGCGACCATCTGGAACGGGTTCGACGGGACGGCGGAACCCAGGCGGATCTGCCCTTCGGCCTGCTCCTCACCGGCGACGAAGAAATCGGCGGGGCCAACGGCGCGGGGCCGGCGTCCGAATCCATCGACACCGATTTTTTCATCGCCCTGGACGGCGGCGCGCCGAACCGGATCGTGGTGAAGGAAAAGGGCGTCCTTCGGCTGAAGCTGACCGCCCGGGGAAAGGCGGCCCACGCGGCCCGGCCCTGGCTGGGGGAAAGCGCCTTCGACAATCTCGTTGCCGACTACGCCCGCCTGAAGGAAATCTTCTCCGACGACGCGCCGGACCATTGGCACAAGACCATGGTCCTGAGCCGCTGCCAGGTCGGGGACGGTTCCACCAACAAGCTCCCCGGCAAAGCCGAGGCGATCTTGGACATCCGCTTCACCGAAACCGACGACCCCGGCGCCATCGTCGATTCCATCCGGAAAGCGGTCGCCGCCCGGGTGACCGTGCTGTTCCGGGAGCCGTTGTTTTCGGGCGGCCCCTCTCCCTATCGCGATCTCCTGCTGGAACATGCCGCCGGGGCCGATATGACCCGGGAACACGGCAGCTCCGACGCCCGGTTTTTCTCCGCCCGGGGCGTTCCCGGCGTGGTCTGGGGGGCGGAAGGCGAGATGTCCCAGCACACCTCCGACGAGCACATCGTCCTGGACAGTTTGGCCGACCTTCACGGCAAATTGGACGGCTTCCTTTCCGCCGCCGCCGAGCGCTCCAACCGCGCCGAGCGAAAGGCCCGGACGTGAAACCGCCCGCCGCGTCTCCGCTTCTGGAAGTGCGCGATCTCCAAACCTATTTCTTCACCTACGAGGGCGTGGCCCGGGCCGTGGACGGCGTATCCTTCCACCTGAACCGGGGCGAGGTGCTGGGCATCGTGGGCGAATCGGGCTGCGGCAAATCGGTCACCGCCGCCAGCATCATGCGCATCGTGCCCGATCCGCCCGGCCGCATCGTCGGCGGTCAAATTCTGCTCGACGGCGAAGACCTGACCCGCCTCTCCCAGAAGGCCATGCGCCGCATCCGGGGCCGCCGGATCGCCATGATTTTCCAGGAGCCCATGAGTTCCCTGAACCCGGTCTTCACCATCGGCGACCAGATCGGGGAGATGTTCGAGTTGCACAAGGGGATGTCACGAAAGGCGGCGATGGTGGCCGCGACGGACATGCTGGCCCGGGTGCAGATTCCCGCGCCGGAAAAGCGGGTCCGGGAATATCCCCACCAGCTTTCCGGCGGCATGAGACAGCGGGCCATGATCGCCATGGCGCTGGCCTGCGATCCCGAGCTGCTCATCGCCGACGAGCCCACCACCGCATTGGACGTGACCGTGCAGGCCCAGATTCTGGACCTCATGCTGAAGCTCAAGGACGAGTTCGACACCGCCATCCAGATGATCACCCACGACTTGGGCGTCATCGCCGAAATGGCCGATCGCGTTGTGGTGATGTACGCGGGCCGGGTGGTGGAGGAGGGGCTCAACGTCCCGATTTTCCACGACACCCTGCACCCCTACACAAAAGGCCTGCTGGGCTCCATTCCATTGCTGGGGAGCCGGGCCGCCGGGGAGGAAAAGCCGCTGGAGGAGATCAAGGGCATGGTGCCGAGCCTCTACGACCTGCCCGAGGGCTGCAAATTCCAGGCGCGGTGCAAGCACGTCATGGAGGTCTGCCGGGCGCGGGAGCCGGAGTTGACCGAAATCGAATCCGGCCACGCGGTGCGCTGCTGGTTGCACATCCCCCACGATTCACCGGGAACGGCGGACGCCCCATGACCGAGCCGCTCATCCGCGCCGAGAACCTCAAGGTTCACTTTCCCATCAAGAAGGGCGTCCTGTCCCGCACCGTTGGCCACGTCCACGCGGTGGACGGGATCGACCTTCATTTGGACAAGGGCGAGACGTTGGGGATCGTGGGCGAGTCGGGTTGCGGGAAGACCACTGCGGGAATGGCCATCGCCCGGCTGACGCCGGTGACGGGAGGCACGGTCTGGTTCCGGGGCGAGGACATGGCGAACATGGGGCGGGAGGCCTTGCGCCGGGTCCGGCGGGAAATGCAGTTCATCTTCCAGGACCCCTATTCCTCGCTCAATCCCCGGATGACCGTGAACCAGATCCTTTCCGATCCCATGGACGTTCACGGCCTCTACACCGGGAAGGAACGGGCGGAGCGGCTGGCTTTTCTGCTGGAGACGGTGGGCTTGAGCCCGGAGCAGGGGCGGCGGTATCCCCACGAATTTTCGGGGGGGCAGCGGCAGCGGGTGGGCATCGCACGGGGGCTGGCGCTGGACCCCACCGTCCTCATCGGCGACGAGCCGGTCTCGGCCCTGGACGTTTCCATCCAGGCCCAAATCATCAACCTGCTCATGCGGCTGAAACGGGAATTCGACCTGTCGCTCATGATCGTCGCCCACGACTTGGCGGTGGTGGAATACCTCTGCGACCGGATCCTGGTGATGTACCTGGGAAAGGTCATCGAGACCGCGCCCTACGCGGCCCTCTACGGCGATCCCAAGCACCCGTACACCCAGGCGCTCCTTTCCGCCGCGCCGGTGTCCGATCCCCTGCGGGAGAAAAATCGGATTCTGCTCACGGGCGACGTGCCCAGCCCCATCGACCCGCCTTCGGGCTGCCGCTTCCACACCCGCTGCCCGGAGGTCATGGACGTCTGTTCCGCCGAAGAACCCGCCTTCCGGGATTTCGGAAACGGCCACCGGGCGGCGTGCCATTTGTATCCGGAGACGGGGAGGGATGGGGTACC
>CAYFVR010000196.1:4556-9163 GCA_964346545.1 uncultured Desulfobacterales bacterium
CCCCTACGCCGGATCGAATCGAAATCATGATTTGGCGGCGAATTTCCGAATTCCCTCCAAATTCAACCCCCACAAAACAGAAGGAGGAACTGCGCATGAAACGTACCGCATTGACCCTTTTTGTCGCGTTCGCCCTGGTGATTCCGGCGGCGACGGGTTTCGCGGCGGCGGATTTGACCATCGCCACCGACGCCCCGCCCAAGTCCATGAATCCCCACGCCTTTTCCTCGGACGCCAACCTGTCCTACATGTCCAATTTCTTCGACGGACTCTTGCAGCGCAAATCCCCGGACGGCCAACTGGCCCCGGCCCTGGCGGTTTCCTGGGAGCGGGTGGACGACGTGACCTGGAAGTTCATGCTCCGGGAAGGCGTGAAATTCCACAACGGCAACGCCTTCGATTCCGCCGACGTGAAGTTCACCTTCGAGCGGATGAAGGAACCCAAGTATTCCAAGCTGCTCAACATCGCCAATTCCATCGCCGAAATTCAGACGCCGGACGCCACCACGGTCATCTTCAAGACCGGCAAGCCGGTGCCCTGGTTCGCGGAGACCATGCATCAGAATTTCATCGTGGACAAGGAATCCTCCGAGAACCGGGACGACGGCGACTACAACACCCGGCCCATCGGCACCGGCGCGTATCAATTCGTGGAATGGGTCAAGGGCGCCTACGTGCGCATGGAGGCCAATCCGGACTACTGGGAAGGCGCGCCCAAGTACAAGAACGTGGACATCCGGCCCATCACCGAGGAATCCACCCGCTTCGCCGCGCTGGCCGGCAAGCAGGCCGACATCGTCAACGGCGTGCCCATCACGCTGTTCGAGCGCATCCAGAACATGGCGCATGTGGAGTTGATCTCCCGGCCCGCCCGCCGCGCCATCTACATGGACATCGGCAACAAGCCCGGCACGCCCTTCGAGGACCTCCGGGTGCGGCAGGCCATCGCCCACGCCATCAACGAAGAGGAGATCATCGAGCGGGTCATGCGCGGTCAGGCCACCCTGGCCCACCAGGTGCCCGATCCGCCCACCGTGGGCTACGATCCCGACATTCAGCGGCTGCCCTACGACCCCGAAAAGGCCAAGGCGCTGTTGGCCGAGGCGGGCTATCCCGACGGCTTCGAGATTACCATCGCCGGCCCCAACGATCGGTACGTGAACGACGAGAAAATCTGCGAGGCGGTGGCCCGGTATCTTGCCAAGATCGGCCTGGACGTGACCCTGGACGTGAAGCCCAAGTCGGTCTTCTTCGACGAACTGTCCGACTACAAGCACCGGTTCTACCTGATCGGCTGGTTCGACGGCTCCTTCGACTTTGGCCGCAGCGCGGAAAAGCTGCTCCACACGCCGGACCCGGACAAGGGCATGGGCGCCTACAACGGCGCGCTCTATTCCAACCCGGAGATCGACGCGGCCATCATCGCCTCCTCCAGCATTGTGGACCTGGAGGAGCGGGAAAAGGCCCTCCAGGAGATCAACCGCAAGTCGGTGGCCGACGTGGCGTGGATTCCGCTGCACTACCAGCAGGATATCTACGCCGTGGTCAAGGGCAAGGGCATCCAGTTCACTCCGCGCTCCGATCAGTGGATCGTGGTGAAGGAAATCCAGTAAATCTTTCGACCCATTCCGGCGGCCGGGCATGACCCGGCCGCCGGCGGGAACGCCATGGCCACCTACATCACACGGCGCATTCTCCAGGGGATCATCGTCCTGCTCGCGGTTTCGATGGTCTGCTTCTTCCTCTTCCGGTTCACCGGCGACCCGGTGCTCATGCTGGCCGGGAAATACGCCACGCAGGAGGAGCGGGAACAGGTCCGGGAGGCCTACGGACTGGACCGCTCGGCGCCGGAGCAGTATCTGAATTTCCTGGGCGGGGTGCTGCGGGGGGATTTCGGGCGCTCCTACGTCAGCCAGATCGACGCGCTGGACATGATTCTGGAGCGGTTTCCCGCCACCTTCGAGCTGGCGGCCATGTCCATGCTCATCTCCTTTTCCCTGGGCGTCGGGCTGGGGGTCATCGTCTCGCTTCGGCCCCGGGGGTGGCTCAGCCGGACCATCATGGCCGGGTCGCTGTTCGGGATTTCCATTCCCACCTTTCTGATCGGCATTCTGCTGGTGATGATCTTCGGCGTCTACCTGGAGTTGCTGCCCAGCTTCGGCCGGGGGGACACGGTCCAGCTTGGACCGTGGCGAACCGGTCTGCTGACGGCTTCCGGCTGGAAGCACATCATTCTGCCCGCCTTCACCCTGTCCGGCTACCAGCTCGCGGTGTTGCTGCGGCTCACCCGGGCGGGTATGCGGGAGGTGCTCAGCGAGGAGTACATCAAGACGGCCTGGGCCAAGGGATTGTCGCCCCGCAAGGTGATTTTGAAACACGCCCTGCGGAACGTGCTGATTCCGGTGGTGACCATCGCGGGGCTTTCCTTCGGCGAGCTGATCGCCTTTTCCATCGTCACCGAGACGATTTTCCAGTGGCCCGGCATGGGCAATCTGCTGCTGACCTCCATTTTCGAAACCGACCAGCCGATCATCGTCACCTATATCATGCTGGCCGCCTTCATTATTTTGTTCATCAACATCCTGGTGGACCTGCTGTATGCCATCCTCAACCCGAGAATCCGCTATGACTGACCTTGAGATGCCGGTCGGGTTCTGGAAATCCCGGCGTATGCAGAGCTTCCGGTCGGAACCCTCCGCCATCGTCGGAAGCCTGATTCTGCTGGGGTTCGCCTTCGCGGCGGTTTTCGCCTCGGTCCTCGCGCCCATGGACCCCTACGATCTGACCACGGTGGAGCTGGGCAACTACCTGCTGCCGCCGGCCTGGATGGACGGCGGGGAGGCGAGATTTCCGCTGGGGACCGACGACCAGGGGCGGGGGATTTTGTCCACCATCCTCTACGGGCTGCGGACCTCCCTCGTCGTGGGATTTTCGGTGGTGGGGATCGCCGGGTTTTTCGGGATCGTGATGGGGATGTTGGGGGCCTACTACGGCGGGCTGCTGGACGCCTTCATCATGCGGGCGGCGGACACCGTGTTCGCCTTTTCCACCACGTTGCTGGCGGTGCTGCTGCTGGGCGTGTTCGAAACCCGGGGGATTTTCACGGTCATCTTCGCCATCTGCATCGCCGACTGGGTGAAGTACGCCCGGACCATCCGCGGCTCCGTGCTGGAGATCAAGGACAACGCCTACGTGCTGGCGGCGCGATCCTCCGGGGCGAAGGATTTCCGGATTCTGTTCCGCCACATCCTGCCCAACGCCCTGCCGCCCATTTTCGTGGTCATGGCCGTGGACCTGGCCGTGGTCATCATGCTGGAGGCGACGTTGAGCTTCCTGGGCGTGGGCGTCCCCCTCACCGAACCCTCCCTGGGCATGATGATCGCCATCGGCAAAAACTACATCTACGCCGGCATGTGGTGGCTGGTGCTGTTTCCCGGAATGACGCTCATCGCCATGGTGGTGGGGATCAATTTGTTCGCGGATTGGCTGCGGGAGGAGTTGAATCCGAGGTTGTAGCCACTAGGGCATTCGTATCGACGAGTGCTCTATCCACGCTTGTGAAGTTCCTCGCGAATGTATGGAATGAAACGATCTACCTGGATGGGTTCGTCCAAAAAAGCGGACAAACCGTTTCCTTTGGATTGATCTGGGCGATCCGCCTTGGCGTACTTCAAGCAAAGGAACTCGTAAAAATCCAACAGTTCTTTCCGAGCTTCGGGTGGAAGCGAAGTTAAGTCAAGGGATTGCGATTGGATATTCATTGGTGTCCTCCGATCGATCCATTCTGGGAATGATATCCCTTTGCATATCTTCCATGGAATGGGAAGCTGGCGTTTCGGATTTTTTTCTCATCTTATTTCAATCATCTCTAAATTTTTCCATTTCTTCCAGTGTTTTTGGTGGCCCCGACCAAGACAAAAAAGAGGCGACATCCTCCAGTGTGGTTCGATGAAAAGGCGTGTCCTGTTTAACCGGTTGGGCCGGTTTGAGGATAAGCCCTTCCCTTGTTTCTTGGAGGATCAGTTTCGTTTTTGGCGTCCAATTTAATTTTCGCAGCACAGATTCCGGGATTCGAATGTCTCCGTCCTGAGTGATTCGAATTTGTTCCATGGGGTTCTCCTTATCCATGGGCCATCGATTGTTCAAGATGGTTATCCCGGGTCGGCATAACCAAAAATTGATACCCGGTATCACATAGAATATCCATCGCCTTTTCGCTGGAATATCGGATTAGTTCCATCTCCCGGTCTTCGTCCTCCGGAGCGGTGACAATGATCCATAGGCTTTCCGTATCCTCGGGGCTTTGGATCACTTCAATGAGTTGGACATCCGAATACTTTCCTTGGATATCTCGAACGAATCTTTCCAGAAGCTCTTCTTGTTTGAAATTCATTGCTTTATGAACCCCTTTCTGATTTCTGCGACGATTTCGTCCGATCGGCGAAGTTTTTCGGCCGCTTTTCGTTGACCGATGGTTCCATGTCCATAATCCGCCGCGTTTCGGAGCCCTTGCATTTCGATCAAAGTTGGCATTGAATTTTTGGGGAATATCGACTCCTTCATCACGAATGGTACTGATCTCCGTCCGGACCGTCAAGACGAAGCAT
>CAYFVR010000197.1:0-7363 GCA_964346545.1 uncultured Desulfobacterales bacterium
CTCTTCATTCATACGAATGTCAACAATGGCCGACTTTTTCATTCCATGGGCCTTTGCACATGGCCTTCTTTTTCCTTGGAGCCTTCCGGAAAATATCGACCGATCACATCGCGAAACTCAGCGTCAGGAATCCGCCGAGGTAAAGCAGGAGGATCAGGACGCTTTCGAAGCCGATGTTGGCGGGGCCCTCTCGCTGGCGGAAGAGCAGCCCCAGCAGCAGGACGAGGTTGAGCAGAACGGCCAGCGCGGTCAAAAACGCCTCGCGGCCTCCAACGTCGCCGCCGTGATAGAGCGAGCCCCCGAGATAGGCCAGATCGGCGGCGAAGACAAATAAAACGTCGAAAAAATTCCCGCCCACGATGTCGCTGACCGCCAGCGTGAGGGCGCCGCGTCGAACCGCCGCCACCGTGGTGACCAACTCCGGCAAAGAGGTGGCCACGCCGGAGAACAAACCGCCCGCCACGGTCTCGTTGATGCCGGTGGCGTCGGCCAGGCTTCCGGTGGTTCGGGCCACCAGAAAACCGGCGCAGGTGACGATGATCGCGTTTCCCAAAAAAAACAAGAGAAGTTTTGAGAGGCTTTCTCGCCGGTGTTTGGCTTCGGGCACGTCCAATACCGTTCGCGGCGTCTCCTTGGGGCGCCACATGGGCTCCAGACTGCTCTGGTAAACCATCCAGAAGCTGGCGCCGACCACGAGAAACAGCAAAATGGTCATGGGGTGAACATGGCCCACGGTCACTTCCGGCCCGGTCAGGCCCAGCAACACCAGCGTCAGCAGGATGACCAGGAGAGCGGTCTGAATCATGTTGGTGACCGAGGCCGCGGCATGTTCCAGGTTGGCGCGGGGCAGCAGGATGTCGCCCACCGCCAGAAAGGTGGTTTGGATGGCGATGCCGCCGATGGCGTTGCTAATGGCCAGGGCCGGTCGGCCGTCCAGGGCGGCGGTGATGGAGGCGGTCAGTCCCGGAAGCGCCGTGGTGAGCCCCAAAAACAGCGAACCGGTGACCGCCTCGCCCAGGCCGGTGCGATCCGCGAGGCGGTCTCCCAGGCCGGCCAGTTGGGTTCCCGACCAGCCGATGGCCCCTGCGGCGGCGAAAAAGACGGCAAATTGGGCCCACAAGGGCCATGTGGTCGCGTCCAGCATGGGAAGTTACGGAGCCTCCGGAGTTTTCTTCGGCGGCAGCCCTCGTTCCCACGGGTATCCCGCCGCCGCGATGATGTTGGACCCGGTTCGGGCACCGCCCATGCCGATGGCCGCGATGCAGGTTTCCGGCGCCGCGTCGGCGGTCGCGCCGTTGGCCAGAGCGCGGCCGGCCTGGAAGACCATGGAGGGCTTGCCGCCGTCATGGATGGCGATGGCCAGGGACATCTGTCGCATCAAAGCTTCGCCGGGGTTTCCGCGCGACTGGGCAGCGCGAGTTTAAACAGCGTCGGTCCCAGGAAGCAGGTGAGCAGGGCAAGAAAGACGATCACGTCCTTCATTTCCCGGGAAATCAGGTCGTTTTGCACCCCGATGGCCGCCGCGGCGATGATGAGGCTCAACCGGGAGGAGAGCAGGAAGCCCACCTGAAACACCTCCCGGAGCCCCCTGCCCCGGACCAGCAGGACCGCGGCGGGCAGCAGTTTTACCGCCAGGGCGAAGGCGAGCAGCTTCAGGGAAAAAATCAGGTTTTCCGCGGTCAGCAGGGTCGAGAGATCGAACTGCATCCCAACATGGATGAAGAAAAAGGGAATCAGAAATCCGAATCCCACTGCGGAGAGCTTGTGGTCCAACATCCGCTTTTCCCGAAAGACGAAGGAGAGCAGGCTGCCGCCCAGAAAGGCGCCGAGGACCGGTTCCAGATGCACCAGTTCCGACAGACCCACGAAGAGAAACAGGAGTGCGATGGACAGGCGGACGCCGATTTCCTGAGTGTCGCCCCCGCCGTTTTTGCCCAATAACCGCTCCGCCTGATCCGGGTGCCACCAGGCCCACAGCCGCCCCAGCCGCAGCACCAGGCCGAAGCCGAGAAACAGCGGAACCGGAAGGATGAACCGCCAGCTGATCCCGTGCTGGATGTAGAGAATGAAAAAGGTGATTCCGAAAAGGGTCAGAAAATCGGCCAGGGTGGCGGCGATCAGGATGTTCTGCCCCAGCTCCGAGCGGGACAGCCCGGCCTCCTTGAGCGTGGGCATCACCAGCCCCAGGGAGGTGGTGGAAAGCACCAGCGCCATGAAGATTCCCCGATCCAGCGCCAGGGCCGCCAGAATGGAGAGGCCCAGGGTCAGGCCGAAGAAGACCAGATGAAACAGGAGGTCTCCCTTTCGTTGCTTTTTGAGCATGGTGAAGTCGATTTCCATGCCGGCCTGAAACATGAGCAACAGAAACCCCAGCTCCGCCAGAAACGGCAGCCAGTCGCCGCTGAATTCGAGCCGAAGAAGACTTTTGCCGATAACGACGCCGAAAAGAATTTCGGCCACCACGGCGGGGATGCGCAGGATTCGGCTGAGCCCCGGAAGAAAAAGGATCGCCGCCGAGACCAGCAGCAGCGCGTAGGCGCGGGAGGGGTCCACCGGCTACTCCGAGGCCACGATCAGCACGGAACAGGGCGCCTTTTCGACGAGCAGCTCGCCAAGGTGCGGCGTGAGCAGCTCCTTCTCCTTGCGGGTGGAGCCGATGACCATTAGATCGTAATCTGCGGCCAGCCGGGTCAGCTCTCGCACCGGATTGCCCTCCCGGCGGATTTCTCCCACTTTGACCTTGTGAATGTGACTCATCTCCCGCACCCGGCGGAAGATGCTTCGGATGGCTTCCTCTCGTTCCTCTCCGTGAATGAACTCCGGTTCTTCCACCACCGCGGCGTCGATGGCGGCGTCGAACTGTTCCGCCAGGTCGAAGGCGGTCTCCAGGGCCCGCTCGGAGCGGGGCGTTCCGCTGAAAGGCACGAGAATGCGTTCATACGGATGGGTGTGTCGGGCCACCAGCATGGGGCAGGGCAGCGTGTGCGCCAGCGCGATCATCTCCGGCCGGGTGAGCGATTTGAGGAAGGATTTTTCCAGCGGCCGAAGGATCACCAGCCCGATGTTCTCCTTTTTGCAGGTCGGTTCGATTTCGGAAACCGGGTTTCCGGCGGTTTCGTGTACATTGATGTGATACCGATCCCGCCACTGGTCCAGATATTCGGACGGGTCCGGGGCGTTCGTCGGTCGAAGCACGGAGACATGGCTGATCCGCGTGTTGGGCACGAAATACATGGTTTCGCGCAACGTGGAACGGGCCGATTCCCGCGACTCTCCGTTCATGACCGTCAGCAGGCCGTCGCCCCAGGCCAGCGGAAAGGGCATATAGGCGCAGGCCAGAAGCGAACAGACCGACCGGAAAAAGTCCCGCCGGCCCAGCAGAATCAACCGGTCGCCCTCCTGGATCGTGGCGCCGTCGCGGGGCGGGACCAGTTTGCCGTCCCGGAAAAGTCCGGCCACCCGCCAGCCCTCCTCGTCCAGAATGTCCACCGACATGCCGGCGATCCAGTTGTCCCGGCTCACCTCCAGCTCCACCACCTCGCCCCGACCCTGGGCCAGGGGAAACACGTTGATTCGGGGATCTTGAAGATAATGGTACATGATGTCGGCGATGGTCTTGCCCGGCGAGAGGGTGTAAACATCCAGTTCTCGATATTTCGAGGCAAACTCCAGGTCGTTGAGCACCGCCATCACGTGGGGCACGCCGCTTTCCCGGGCGAAACCGGAAACAGCCAGGTTCACCTTGTCGTGGTTGGTCAGGGCCAGCACGTAGTCGCAATCCTTGAGGCCCGCCTTCTCCAGCAAAACGGGGCTGGAGGCGTCCCCGGCGACGACCCGTTCCACCACCGCGTATTCTTTCAGAAGCGGGTTCAGGGTTTCTTCCACTTGATCGACCAGGGTGATGTGCCAGCGTTCGCCAAGCCGGGCGAGCAGATGGCGGGCGTACTTGCCCGCGCCGCAGATGATGGCTTTCATGGTTGGTTTGCCTTTGGGTTTCGGGAAAATCCGGGGTGGAACGAGCGTCGCCCGGAGGAACATCGGGCCGCACGGGCAACGGGTTCCGGATGTTTTCCCGTCCTACGGAAAGGGGGCGGGCGAAAATTCCGGAACGGTCGGGGCTTCAAATTGGGAAAATAATCCGGATTGGTTTTAAATTCAAACAAAACCGAAAAAATTAGGCGTGAAAGGAGGGATGTCAATCCGGGGGGGAATGGCCGGTTGCCCGTTGGGGGGATTTGACGGTCACCGGGATGCCGGACACGCACCAGACCACCTGGTCGGCGGCGGCGGCGACCCGCTGGTTGACGAAGCCGACGAGATCCCGGAATCGCCGGGCCAGGGCGTTTTCCGGCACGATGCCGCAGCCCACTTCGTTGGAGACGAGGATGACGGGGCAGCCGTCGCCGGAGAGGGCGCCGACCAGTTTTTCGAGGTGAGCTTCGGCGCGTTCGGCCTCGTCGGGGTTCAGCAAAATGTTGGTGGTCCACAAGGTGAGACAATCGGCCAGAACCACGGCGGCTTTCCGGCGCTGTTCCGTGATTGCGTCGTGAAGATCGACGGGCGCTTCCACCGTGCGCCAGGATCGATCCCGGTCGGCCTGATGACGACGAACCCGGTCCCGCATTTCGTCGTCACGGGGTACGCAGGTGGCGATGTAGACCCGGCCCGAAGGCGCGATCGCTTCGGCCAGTTCCTGGGCATGGCGACTTTTTCCGCTCCGGCAGCCGCCGGTGACGAAGGTGATCATTCAGGCTCCGCTAAGATCGGAAGAGATTGAAATAACCATATCGATCTCGGCTTCCTCTTTGACGATGAGCAATTCGGCTAACCCAGAATTCTTTTTTTGACATCCGCCCAGACCGATCCGCTTTCCGGATTCTTTTCGTGGGCCGCAAGACGCCTTTGCAATTCATTTTTATGCCAATCTGGCATTTCCACGGCATCGGGCTGATCTGCGATGGAGGCCCAAATCGTTTCCCCAATCAAGAGCCTATCTTGCAGGGAAATTTTTTCAATTTCCGAAATCGGGAAGTCGTTCATGGTTTGTCGCCCCTCAAATGGTTTCTTTTCGACCTTTTCGGAAAACAGTAAAGGCGGAAGCCGAAAAGCGCAACCCCCCCGGCTTCCGTCTTTTGCATTTTACCGCAGTTTCCCGGCCTCTTCCTTCATCTCCTCCCAGTCGAATTTTTTGGCCAGCGCCATGGCGGTTTCTTCGGGAAGGCCGCTGTAGGTGAGGCTGAAAATGGCGCCGCCCTTGTCGTCCTGAAGGAGCGAGACGACGATGACGCCGGATTTGTCGTCCTTGCTGAAGCTGGCATGGACCCGATGGCCGTCCATCGTGGAGACGGTCATGCGCTCGGCGTCGGTTTCCATCTTCATGTCCCCCATGACCGCCGGGCCCATCACCGAACCGCCGACCGTGACGGCGACGTCGAGTTCCGCGTCTTCCTTCTGGTAGGTCCGGTTGGCGTTGGCCATGGTGGTTTCGCCCATCTCCATTTGCATTCCCTCGGCTTTTTCGGCGTTCCATCCCGGCAGATCGATAAGGGTTGCGGCAAGACCGTGATAGGAGGCCGCTTCGGCGCTCATTCCCAAGACCAGCGTCAACGCCACGCCGACCAGACTCCGATGAATAAACCGTTTCATTTTTCTTTCTCCCGTTCGAAGGTGAATGGGGGGATGAAAGGGGTATAGGGTCGGATATATCACGGGAGTCGGCGGGTGGAAACCGCCAAGCGCGGGATTCGGGCGAAAGCGGAATGATCTTGCGACTGAGGGTTGGTACGGGCGAATTTGGAATCGGGCGGGAGAGTCGCGCCCGGCGGGGCCTGGACGCATCGGCGATCGTCTTGGTTGGGAGGATTTTCGCGGGCATCGGGCGTCGGGCGATGGATCACCGCCGTACCATGCCGCCGGCGGCCAGTATGGCGTCCACGTCCACATGGGTTTCAAAATGGTCGGCCAGCCGGTCGTATTCCCGATCCCGGGCCAGGGGGCCGTGGATGTCGGAGACTTCCAGGTGTCCAAGCCCGATGGCGGCCAGCCAGCGGCGAGTGATTTCCGGCGCGTCGAACAGGCCGTGGATGTAGGTTCCCAGCACCCGGCCGTCCCGGGCCGCGCCGCCGTCGGAATCCTGGACGGGATGGCCGTTTTGCTCCACCACCTCGAAGAGCGGGCCGCCGGCGCTTCGCTCGGTCCTTCCCATGTGGATTTCGTAGCCGAAGCCTTCGGCCCCGTTCCAGCGGAACCGGGTGCGGGTGGTGGTTTTCGGGGCCTGGAGAATGGTTTTCACCGGGAGCAGATCCAGTCCGTCGGTGGCGCCGGGCGCGCCTTCCAGCCCTTCGGGATCGTGGACGGCCCGACCGAGCATTTGGTAGCCGCCGCAGATGCCGAGGACATGGCCGCCGCCGTCGGCGTAGGCGCGGAGTCGTTCCGTCCACCCCGTGCGGTGGAGCCAGTCCAGGTCCCAGCGGGTGTTTTTGGAACCGGGGAGGATGACGGCGTGGAAGCCGGAGAGGTCCCGGGGCCGTTCCACGAAGCGCAGGGCGAGGCCGGGGATCGATTCCAGCGGGGCGAAGTCGGTGAAATTGGCGATGTGGGGGATGCGCAGGACGGCGACGGCCGGAAGGTCTCCGGTCGCGTTCCCGCCTCGATCCGGCCGCTCGATGACCACGGAATCCTCGGCCTCGATGGTGATGTCGTCGAACCATGGCAACACGCCGAAGACGGGGCGGCCGGTGCGTTCTTCGATCCACTTCACCCCGTCGGCGAACAGGGCGATGTCCCCCCGGAACCGGTTGACGATGAATCCGGCCACCCGTTCCCGGTGGCGGGATTCCAAACATTCCAAGGTGCCGACGATCTGGGCGAAGACGCCGCCCTTGTGGATGTCCGCGATGAGCACCACCGGCGCGTCGGCCGCCTCGGCCATGCGGAAATTGACGATGTCGTGGGCCATCAGGTTGACCTCGGCGCAGGAGCCGGCCCCCTCCATGACCACGGCGTCGAAGTCGGCCCGCAGCCGTTCCAGAGAAGCCACCGCCGCGGCCTGAAGCGTTTCCTTGCGGCGATGATATTCCATGGCGCTCTGGTTGGCGACGGCCTTGCCCAGCACGACCACTTGGGCGCCGATTTCGCTGGTGGGCTTGAGGAGAATGGGGTTCATGTCCACATGCGGCGGAATCCGGGCGGCCTCGGCCTGGACGATCTGGGCCCGGCCCATTTCCAAGCCCTCGGGCGTCACGCCGGAGTTGTTGGACATGTTCTGGGCCTTGTACGGCGCCACGCGGACGCCCCGGTTGGCGAGAACCCGGCACAGCGCCGTTGCGATGATGCTCTTTCCCACGTCGGAACCGGTGCCGAA
>CAYFVR010000197.1:7463-9151 GCA_964346545.1 uncultured Desulfobacterales bacterium
TTCAGTTCCATGAAATCCTTGTAATCCGATGCCCACTCAAAAAATTCGGCGGAGTCTTCCAGTTCTCCTTTTTGGTGCTGATCCAAAAAAATATCCGAAGAAAAACCGTGGGCCTGTTCGCGGGCGCCGAGTCGCTTGGCCAGGGCGAGCAGGGCGTCGATGGGGGTCGCGTAGGTGATTCGCGTTTTTGTCATGGCGATCTCCCTTGCTTCACAGGAATAACCTCGGCAACGGCGGTTGACCTTTCCCTTCGTTCCGTATGGGAATGCGGCCGTCGCGATTCGTTTCCCGACTGCAAATCGTCTCGACTCATGACGACGCGGCGTCCGTCAGACCTGTATTGCGGTAGATTTTTCGGAGTTCCAGATGAATCTCCCGGAAATCGAACTGGATGTTATCGGAAAGATGTCGCCGGACGTTGAGATTCCAGTCGTCTTCCCGAATGCGATGAAAATGTTCGGTCAGCACGCGGTACTGATCCACAATCAAATAATCCCGAAGGCTGGGAAGGTTCCGATAGGCGGCAAATTTGGAACCTCGGTCGTAATCCTGGGTGGACTCGGAAAGCACCTCGACGATCAGGGATGGATTGGCGATGACGTCGTTTCGGCCCATGCCGTATTCGATGGGGCCGCATACCACGCTGACATCGGGATAGACGTAGTGGGCGGCCTCCTCGATTTGAACTTTGAGATCTCCGTGGAAAACCAGGCAATCCCCGTCCGCCGGCGCGTTGTACAATGCGTTGGCGACGTTCATGGAAATAATGTTGTGGGGCACGGATGCGCCGGTCATGGCGAAGACGTGGCCGTTCCGATATTCGCTTTTGAATTCGGCGGTCCGTTCGCCTTCCAGGTAGGCTTCGGCCGTTATTTCCGAGGGATGGGCATACGCCACGGGGTTTTCTCCCGAAATCGTAATTTTCGAAGATTCGACGACGAGCCGTCTTTCCGCCGATGCCTCGATTTTACCACGAATCCATCCACATTACGAGCGGACCATGTCGTATTTCCGGGCGTAGCCGCGCGGGGTGACCATGCGGTCGCCGTAGCGGAAGGTGTTGCTGTTGCCGATGAAGACGGTGGTCTGCATGTCCGCCGAGGCCGGGTCGAACGCGCCCAGGGTGGTGATGGCCACCGATTGTTCCGCCCGCATGGCGGCGGTGACCACGCCGACCGGGGTTTCCGGGGATCGGTGCTTCAGCAGGATTTCCACGGCCCGGCCGAGCTGCCAGTCCCGCTTTTTGCTGCGGGGGTTGTAGATGGCCAGCACGAAATCGGCGGCGGCGGCCGCTTCGATCCGCTTCTCGATGGTTTCCCAGGGCGTCAGCAGGTCGCTGAGGCTGACCGCCGCGAAGTCGTGGGTGAGGGGTGCGCCCAAGAGCGCCGCGCCGGCGGCCAGGGCGGGAATGCCGGGGACGACCTCCACGAACAGTCCGGTTCCGCCCGGTTCGGAGAGGGCGATGTCCCGCTCCCGGCACATGTCGAACACCAGCCCGGCCATGGCGTAGATGCCCGGGTCCCCGCTGGAAACCAGGGCGCAGGTCTTTCCGCCAAGCGCGGCGTCGAT
Source organism: uncultured Desulfobacterales bacterium (assembly GCA_964346545.1). Lineage (GTDB taxonomy): Bacteria > Desulfobacterota > Desulfobacteria > Desulfobacterales > Desulfococcaceae > CAYFVR01. The sequence continues at coordinate 9,033 of CAYFVR010000197.1, forward strand.
GGCGGCGGCGACGCGATCGACTTCCTTCATCATGCCGGTGCGGATGACCTCCTTGCCGGCAATCAGCGGCCGGATCAGGTCGATGTAGGTGGTGTATCCGGCGACGACTTCGACGGATT
>CAYFVR010000198.1:0-9004 GCA_964346545.1 uncultured Desulfobacterales bacterium
CCTTACACCCTCCGATTCACGTTCATGGAATCGTACGACCGGAAGATGATCCCCTCCCGCTCCCGCTTTTCCTCCGGAAACAGGGTCGGCGTCAGGCTCGGCAATTGCTCGGCCGCTTCCGTTCGGCCGGGAACGGCCGCCAGCTCTTCCCCGAGCAGGCGACCCGTCGCCACGTCGATCAATCGCGCGGTTTTGCCGTCGGAGACCATGGCGTAGGGGATGATCGGGTCTTCCAGCAGCCGGCAGGCGGCCACGATTTCCCGCTCCCAGGAGGCCAAAGAGGCCGCCGCGCATTTGATCCCGACGAACCGTCGCCCCTCGGCGGTCACGATCAGGTCGATCACCGATCGGTACGCCTCCCCCGACACGCCGATTTCGATGGGCACGTCCACCTCGATCTCCTCCGGCGCGTAGCCCTTTTCCTCCACCAGGTATTTTTCCACCGCCTGTCGATTGGCCTCGGCCCCGGTGTCGGGGATTTCCCGGCCGGTCAGGTAGTCGGTGATCATTTCCATCGGATTGGCTTCGTCGCTCATGGTTTCTCCTTCCGGGCGCCTTCGGGTGAAGACTGGCCGTTCAACAACGACCGGCCCGTCATTTCCTCGGGTTGCGGTATGCCCATCAGCTCCAGCGGCGTCGGCGCGACGTCGCCCGGTTTTCCTTCGCCCAGTCGGATCGATTTCCGGTCCTCGTCCACCAGGATGAAGGGCGCCGACTCGCTCCTCCTTCGGAAAGGGCGTTTCCTCCCCGCTGTTGAAGAAATAGGTGACGTGGGCGTATTCCTCGGCCAACCGCCGAAGAAAGGGCGGATCGGCCTGGGCCACCGCGTTGCCCTTCCGGACGAGACTTTTCCCCCAGCCGTCCGGGAATCATCAGCATCACGGGCCGCTTAGATCTCATCTTCTTCCCATTCCTCGGCGTCTTCCAGGGCGGAAGCCATCTCCAGCCCCTGCTCGTGGGCCACAAGGCTGGGCGGCTTCACCCGGGCGGCGTCGGCCCAGAGGCCCTCCAGATCGTAGAACCGGCGAACCGAATCGTAAAAAACGTGGATCACCACGTCGCCGTAGTCGAGCACCGCCCACTGGCCCTCCTTGATGCCGTCCACGCCCAGCGGACGTTTGCCCGCCTTTTTCAACTCGACGTGGATGTGCTCCGCGATGGCGGACACCTGGCGGCTGGAACGACCGCTGCAAATGATGAAGTGATCGGCGATGGACGTCAGCTCCCGCACGTCGAGCACGACGACGCCGAAAGACTTTTTGCCCAGCGTAAGTTTGACATATTGATCCAGCGTGACGTCGGCGATCATTCAGGGAGTCTTGCCTCCTCGTTTGGTTTGTCGTCGGGCCGCCGGCGGAAATCGGTTTTCCGGCGACGGTTGTTTCAGCTTTCCCGAATCTGTCCGTCGCCCAGGACGACGAATTTGGTGGTGGTCAGCTCCTCGATGCCCATGGGCCCGAAGGCGTGGAGCTTGGAGGTGCTGATTCCGATTTCCGCGCCCAGGCCTAATTGGCCGCCGTCGTTGAAGCGGGTGGAGGCGTTGACGATCACCGCCGAGGAATCGATCTCCCGGACGAACCGGCGGGCCCGGCCGTAATCCGACGTGACGATGGACTCGGTGTGGGCCGAACTGTACCGGGTGATGTGATCCACCGCCGCGTCCATGGAATCCACCACCTTCACGGCCAGAATCAGGTCCAAAAACTCGGCGGGCCAGTCGGCCTCCTCCGCCGGACGAGCCGCGGGGAGCAGCCGACAGGTTTCGGGGCATCCCCGGATTTCCACCCCGTCGGCTTGAAAGCGGGTCGCCATTTTTTCCAGAAAGGCCGGGGCCTCGTCTTTGTGAACCAGCAGGGTCTCCAGCGCGTTGCAGACGCCGGGGCGCTGTACTTTGGAATTATAAGCAATTTCCACCGCCATGTCGAGGTCCGCGCCGCTGTCCACGTAGACGTGGCAGACGCCCTTGTAGTGCTTGAGCACCGGAATCCGGGAATTTTGGGCCACGAAGCGGATCAGTCCCTCCCCGCCGCGGGGGATGATCAGGTCGATGAATTCCTCCTGCCGGAGCAGGATGTTGACCGCCTCCCGGTCCCGCACCGGCACCACCTGCACCGCCGCCTCGGGCATGTTTGCTTCCCGCAGCGCCTCGGAAACCACTTTCGCCAGCGCCTGGTTGGAGTGGATGGCCTCCGACCCGCCCCGGAGGATCACGGCGTTGCCGGCCTTGAAGCAGAGCCCGGCGGCGTCGATGGTGACGTTGGGCCGGGATTCGTAGATGATGCCGACCACGCCCAGGGGAATTCGCATCCGGGACACCTGAAGGCCGTTGGGCCGGGTCCAGGATTTGGTGATCGCCCCCACCGGGTCTTCCAGCTCGGCCACTTCCCGAAGGCCCTGGGCCATGCTCGCGATGGTGGCGTCGGAAATCCGGAGCCGATCGATCATGGCGGACGAGAGCCCTTTTTCCCGACCGTATTCCAGGTCTTTGGCGTTTTCCGCCTGGATTTTCGGGGCTTCGGCCTCCAGCCGTTCGGCGATGTTTCGCAGCACGGCGTTTTTGTCGCCGGTGGAGCGCCGCGCCAGATTGACGGCCGCTTTTCGGGCCGCCCGGGCCATTTCGATGATGGTGGTTTCAATGGTCATTCAAGAGTCTCCGTGGGAAGAAATAACAGGTGGCCGGTTGACCGGAATGTTTGCTCTCCAAATTTCGTTCCGGTCCCGGTCCCGAAATTTAAAAGGAAAGAATTCGATGGAAGCCGTCTATTCCAGATAGCCCGACAGCGCCAAAACCCGGGTCCGGATGAATTCCACCCGCTTGGCGGCCGCTTCCACCCGGGCCAGGCTTCCGTCCCCGGGGCCGTACATCCGTTCCATGAGCCCGAATTCCGCGTCCCGGAAGCCGATCCAGGCCCGCTGGGCGTCTCGCAGGGCGTCGCGTCCTTCCGGGTCCAGGGTTCGGCGAAGTTCCGCATAGACGCGGTTCAACTCGGCGTCCCATTTTTCGTGGGCCAGGTTCAGGCAATTGATCATCCCGGCCGTGGACGGGTCAAGCGTCAGGCAGGCGTCCAGCTCACGGTCCAGCGGATGGTTTTTCCCTTCCGGGGGGGCGGCCGGGCCGGGATCGTCTCCCCCCGCCGCCAAAAATTCCGGGACGCCGGAAACCTCCAATCCCAGGGCGAGGGCCAGATTCCGCCAGCGGCCGTCCGTCGGAAGGTAGGTGTAGGCCAGGTCCACCCCTTCCCCGTTTACCGCAACTTCGTGATGGTCGCCGGAGGGATTCCGTACCTCCACCCGGCGGACGGAAACGGCGGTCCATTCGGCGTCTCCGCAGGGGGCGCAAAATTTTCGGATCGTGGACGCGGCTTCGATTCGACCGGCGGCCTTTTCCGCCGCGTCCCGGGAAATCCAGGCCGCCTGGTCGGCCAGAACCGGCGTCGTTTCCATCCCCCCCAAGGCCAGAAACAAGCCCACAAAAACGGTCATCCAAAATCGAATCATCGGCGTGCTCCTTCTCCAAAAATTTTGACCCGCGTGGACGGTTCCTTGGGCATCGGAAAATCCCCGGCCTCCGAACACGCTTGGTTCAGCTTCTCGTCGCCGCCGGCGCCTGGTCCAGATCGGCGATGATGTCGTCTGGATGTTCGATGCCCACGGAAATCCGGACCATTTCCGGGGCGACGCCGGCCGCCTGAAGCTGTTCCGCGTTCAACTGGCCGCGGCCGGCGGGATGAATCACCGGCGCCGGCAAGCCCCGTCGTGGCGGGAAACCGTTTTTCTATCATATTCGTCGCCGCCTTTCAACGGCGACGATCTCCGGACGATCGGACGCCGGCCAAACGAAAAAAAACAGAAATTTTGGATTGTTGGAACTTCTTGCGCCCCGCCTTGGCATTTGATAAGGGATCGAATCATGCCCAGCCAGCCTCGCCCCAAACTCCCCCGGACGCCGCCTTCGGCCCATCGCCGCGGATCGTCCTCGGAAGCCCCTTTCCGCCGTCTTCCGGTTCGGGCCGCCTTCCTCGTTTCGCCGCCGACGGCCGTCCTCCTTTTTTCTCTTTTCCTGTTGACGTTTTTCCCGCCGTCGATCCCCCCGGTCGCCGCGGAGGCGCCGAAGATCCGTCTCCAGCTCCGGTGGCATCACCAGTTCCAGTTCGCCGGCTATTACGCCGCCGAAAAACAAGGCTTTTTCGAAGACGCCGGTTTGCGGGTGGAACTCGTTGAGGGCGGAGAAGGGCTGGACGCGGTCCAGGAGGTGTTGAACGGTCGAGCCGAATTTGGCGTGGGCAACGCCGAGCTGTTGCTGCACTACCTGGAGGGGGCGCCCTTGGTGGCGCTGGCGCCGATCTTTCAGCATTCTCCCCTGGCGCTCATGAGCCGTCGGGACGCTCAAATCCGCCATCCCAAGGACCTTGTCGGCAAGAAGGTCAAAATGTTGCTGAGCCCCCGCGACGCCGAGCTTATGGCGATGTTTCAGCGGGAAGGCATACCCATGGACGCCGTCGACGTGGTTCAGGGGTGGGTAACCCCCGAGGATTACTTCGACCCGACGTTGACCGCCGTCACCGCCTACGTGACCAACGAGCCCTACTACCTGCAATCCCGCGGCGTTTCGGTCGGCTTTCTTCGGCCGGCCACCTATGGCATCGATTTTTACGGGGACACCCTGTTCACCCGGCGCGAGGTGTTGGAGAAAAACCCCAAAATGGTCCGCCGTTTCCGGGACGTCTGCATCCGGGGCTGGAAGTACGCCCAGGCCCATCCCCGGGAGATCATTCAGTTGATCCTGGACGACTATGGGGCCTCCAAATCCTACGACCATCTGAATTACGAAGCCGAAACCATCCGAGGTCTCATTTCTTCCGAAATCGTGGAAATCGGCTACATGAATCCGGGGCGGTGGCGTCACATCGCCGATACTTTCGTGGGACTGGGCATGGCGAAACCGGGCGTCTCGCTGGACGAATTTCTCTACGATCCGGAGCCGCACCCGCCGGTCTGGCTTGGGCGGGTGGGCTGGATTGTCGTCGGGCTGGCCGTTTTCGGGTTTTTGACGGTGCTGGTCCTGATGGCCTTCAATCAACGGCTGTCCCAAAAGGTGGATGAGCGAACCCGTTCGTTGACTCGGGTCAACTTCCAGCTTCAGGAGGAGGTGGAAGAACGTCGGCGGGCCCAGGCCGACCTGACCCGGCTGCGGGAGGCCCAGGAAGAACGAATTCGGGAGCGGACGCTGGAGCTGGAAACCATCAACCGGAAATTGCGGGAGGAGGTCAACCAGCGGCGGGAGACCGAACAGTCGCTCCGGGAGAGCCGGGCCGAAAGGCAGGCCATCCTGGACGGCATTTCATCCCTGCTGGTCTTTCTGGATCGACGGCGGCGAATCCGCTGGGCCAACCGGAGCGCCGCCGCTTTTTTCGGCTTTCCCGCGGAGGAAATGGTCGGCATGGATTGCCGGACGTTGTGGGGGGCTCCTTCCGCCACCTGCCAGTGTTGCCCCACCAACGAGGCGCTTCTAACCTGGTCCCGAACCCGGGGGACGATCCGGACTCCCGACGGCCGCACCTGGGAAAAACGCGCCGAGCCGGTGCTGGACGACAACGGGCGGCTCATGGGCATTTTGGAAATTTCCGACGACGTCACCGACCGGGAGCGAATGGCCTCCCATCTTCGCCAGGTTCGGCAGATGGAGGCGGTGGGCGAGCTGGCGGCCGGTCTCACCCATGAAATCAACAACGCGCTCTTCGGCGTCACCGGCCACGTGGAGCTGCTGCGCCAAAGCGATCCGACGCCGGCGGAAATTCAACGGCACACCGGCCAGGTGCTGGAATCGGCCGACCGAATGATTCGGCTGACGGAGCGAATGCTGGCGTTTTCCAGCGGCGGCCGTTTCGAACTGAAGCCGCTTCGGCTGAACCGGTTCGTGGAACGCTTTTTGGAGCGGGAAAAGCGAAATTTGCGTTCGGATATCGAGTGGGAAATTTCGCTTTCCGCCGATCCCGACCGGGCGGTCGGCCATGTGGAACAGCTCGGGCGGGCCTTCGCCGCCGTTCTCGCCAACGCCGAGGAGGCGGTGTCCGCCGGGGGCCGCGTCGTGGTGCAAAGCTGGAACCGATCGGTGGCCGACGGGCCGGACGTGATGGATTCCCGTTCCGGCGACTTCGTGGTGCTGACGGTGACCGACAACGGCGTCGGCATGGCGCCGGAGGTGCAGGATCGGGTGTTCGAACCGTTTTTTTCCACCAAATTCCGGGGCCGGGGGCTTGGCCTTTCCTCCGCCTTCGGCATCATCCGCAACCACGGAGGGTGGATCGATATCCATTCCGAGGAAAAGCGGGGGACCACCGTTCACCTTCACCTGCGGGCGTCGGCGGAGGTCCCGGCCGAAGAGTGGACGGACGACCCCGCGAGGGCGACCTTCGCTCCAAGGCCGGAGCGGATGGGCGCGGAAAAATGGTCCGATCGGTGATTTTGGATCCGGAGGCGGCGGCGTTTTCTCCCGCCGAATCGGGGATCGGGAAGGAAGGGAGAATGGAGCGAATCTGGATCATCGGCGGCGGAAGGTTTGGGGGGCTGGCCGCGGAGCGACTGGCCCGAAGAAAGCGACCGCCGGAACTGGTGATCGTGGACCCGGACGCCGATCGTCTTGCCGGGCTGAAGGGGCCGGGACGGCAATGTCGGGCGGCCGACGGAATTGAATTTCTGGCGGCGCGGCTGGGGCCCGACCCGGAGCCCGACGCCGCGCCGGATTGGGTGGTTCCCGCCCTTCCCCTGCATCTGGCGGCGGAATGGCTTCGCCGGCGGCTGGGGCCGGACGGGCTTCGGCGTCATTCCCTTCCCGGCGAATGGACCGAGGCCCTGCCCAATCCCTTTCCGGGCGAGAGCGGGGACCTCTACGTCAGTTTCGCCGATTTCCTCTGCCCGGACGACTGCCCGGAGCCCGCCGGTTTTTGCACCGCCACGGGGAAACCCCGGGAAGGCAATCTCTTCGATCGGCTGGCCGGGCTGGACCGGCCCGAATTTCCGGTCCAGGTCGTCCGGAGCCATCAACTGGCGCCCGGCGTGGGCGGCCTTCGTCCGGATCGATTGCTTCGGCTGCTCCGGCGGGTGTCGAAAACGCCGGGGCTTCAGGCCGTGGCCACCGCCTGCCGGTGCCACGGGGTGGTCACGGCGCTGGAGAGAATTCCTCCGGACTGAACGGTTATCGAACCCGGTACAACGGCGCCTCCACCCGTTCGTTTTTGCATTCGGGGCAACGGCTCGGCGGTTTCAGCCGTTTTCGATCCCGAAACGTGTAGCCGCAGGCCGAGCAAACCGGCGGCGTCACCTCCAGGGTTCGTTTTTGGGCCGTCACGGTGCGGGCGATGTGGTCCAGATGGTCGATGACCTCTTTTTCCCGAATGTGCAGCAGTTGCGACAATTCCCGGACGTCCCGGGCTTCCTCCGCCAGCAGATCGATCATGCGCTTTCGAACGGTCGGCATGGGCTCTCCTTTCGGGCGCGGAATCGGCTCTCGAACCGTTTCCGATCCGGTTCGGTTCCTTTGCTTGTAAAATTATCGCATTCGAAGTCCGCGGCCTGCGGATTGGATCTCGAAAAAAATGCGCCGACCGCATTGGAATTCGGGCGTCGAACGCCCCTTTGCAAGCGGCGTTCGTCTCATAACCCAAGATATCAAAATCCCCTCCCCGACTCAACAACCCTTTACAACCTTTGGCAATATTGTTATCTATTTGAAAACGTTCGAAACGGAGATCGGAGATCGGATGAGCCTGCTCCTTCCCTGCATAGAAATCGATCCCCCGGGAAAACCGGAGGCGGTCGTCATCGGTCTGCACGGGATCGGCGCCGACGGATACGACCTGGAACCGCTGGCGAAGCATCTGCGGCTGGAACACGACCGATCCGTCCGGTTCGTCTTCCCCCACGCCCCCAAACGGGAGGTCACCCTCCATGGCGGCATTCCCTCCCGGGCCTGGTTCGACATCCTGGACGGCGCGTGGCCCCGGCTGGAACGGGAGGTCGATCTGGACGGCATCGCCACGTCCCGGAGCCAAGTGGAGGCGTTGATCCAACGGGAAATCGAGGCGGGCGTTCCGCCCGAACGGGTGGCCTTGCTGGGGTTTTCCCAGGGGGGCGTCGTCGCGCTGGACGCGGCCCTTCGCCGCCCGGCGCCGCTGGCCGGGGTGCTGGCCTTGTCCACCTACCTTCCCACCCTTGCGGAATTGTCCGACCAGGCGTCCGCCGAGGCTCGCCGGACGCCGATTTTCATGGCCCACGGCGCCGAAGATCCGGTGGTGCCCATCGAATCGGGGCGACTGGCCCGGGACGGCCTGATCGACTTGGGCTGCGCGATCGACTGGCACGAATACCGGATGGTGCATTCCATCTGCGTGGATGAAATCGAGGACATGCGTCAGTGGCTGCTTCGGACGATCTGAACCGCTTTGTTCCGGAGCCGCCCGCGGGAGAACCCGGCGCGGAGAGAAGTGCGCGTTGGGTTTTTCTGCGGGGCGACCGGCTGCTGCTTCCCGAGACCGGTTCCGCCCTTCCGCCCCATCGACCGCCGGGAAACGGGTTGACCCCGATTCCGCTGGGGCGGCTGAACGGGGCGGACTGCTGGGCGGCCGTCCTTCCCGACGACGTTTCTCCGCCCGCCGGATTTCGCTGGTTTCGGCTGCGGGAGCTGTTGAACCGGCTGCCGGAGGCGGAGTTTCGCGCCGCGGGATATGCGTTGCACCTGTTTCAATGGGACCGGTCTCATCAATTTTGCCCCGGCTGCGGCCACGCCCTGTCGGAGATGGTTCCCGAACGCCGAACGAAAAGCTGCCCGGGATGCGGAACGGTTCATCATCCGCGAATCGCCCCGGCCGTGATCGTTTCGGTGCGGCGGGACGACAAAATTTTGTTGGCCCATTCCGCCCGGTATCGCGATCAACCGATCTACAGCGTGATCGCGGGCTACGTGGAAGTGGGGGAAACCCTGGCCGATGCGGTTCGGCGGGAAATT
>CAYFVR010000199.1:0-8994 GCA_964346545.1 uncultured Desulfobacterales bacterium
GCGCATGACTGGCAGTCATGAGGTCAGGGGTTCGATCCCCCTCAGCTCCACCAACCGATAAAGATCAGGGAGAACGGTTCGGCCGTTCTCCCTTTCTTTTTTGGGAAACCCGGAACGCCCCGCCCTTTCCGCCCAAGACTTGAAATCACCGTCGCTTTACGGTACGTTTGCCAATCATCATGCGCCCCGTGGCGCAAGACCCGCCGCCATCCAATTCATTCCGGAGAAATCGCCGCCATGTCCGCCGATCGGGTCTCCTCTCCAACCGACAACCAAGACCGTCTCCAGATTCATCGCCCGTCCGCCGAGGTGGTGGAACTCCGGCTGTCCGGCGCATGGTCGCTGGAGCGCCCCCTTCCCGACTTTCGGCCCGCGCGCAACGCGGTCGCGGAATCCGGCGTTCAATCCGTCCGCTTCGACAGCCGGGCGCTGGACCGTTGGGATTCGGCCCTGGTGGCGCCCCTTCGGAATTTCTTTCGCGAATGCCGGGAAAACGAGGTCCAGATCGACGAAGCGGGTCTGCCCGACGGCGTCCGACGGCTGCTGGCCCTGGCGGCCGCCGTTCCGGAAAACAAGGACGCGCGGAAAAGCGGCGGCGCCGAAAACTTCCTGGCCCGAATCGGCCGTTTGGCGTACCAGCTTCGGGACGAAACACTCGCCACGTTCCAATTCACCGGCGAGGCCACGCTTTCCCTGATCCGCTTCGTGACGGGCCGCGCCCGGTTCCGGACCTCCGACTTTCTGCTTCTTCTCCAGGACTGCGGTCCCGCCGCGCTGCCCATCGTCACCCTGATCAGCGTACTGGTCGGCCTCATTCTCGCCTTCGTGGGCGCCATCCAGCTTCAAATGTTCGGCGCGGAAATTTTCGTGGCCAACCTGGTGGGCCTCGGCATGGCCCGGGAGATGGGGGCCATGATGGCCGCCATCATCATGGCCGGCCGCACCGGCGCGGCCTTCGCCGCGCAAATCGGCACCATGCAGGTGAACGAAGAGGTGGACGCGCTTCGCACCCTCGGCCTTTCCGCGATCGACTTCCTCGTCCTGCCCCGGTTGCTGGCCATGGGGCTGCTCATGCCGCTGCTGGCGATTTACGCCGACGTCATGGGCATCCTGGGCGGCGCGATCGTGGGCGTGGGCATGCTGGACATTTCCCCGGCCGCCTATTTCCAGCAAACCCAGGAATCGGTTCCCCTGAATCATTTCGCCACCGGCCTCGTCAAAAGCGTCTTCTTCGGCGCCATCGTGGCCCTTTCCGGATGCATGCGGGGAATGCAGTGCGGACGCAGCGCCATGGCCGTGGGCGGGGCCGCCACTTCCGCGGTCGTCACGGCCATCGTCTGGATCATCGTCACCGACGCCGCGTTCACCGTTCTCTTCAACGTGATCGGCCTGTGAGCGACGCGCCCCACATTCGGGTGGACGAACTCGCCATGGCCTACGGCGACTTCGTCATCCAGCGGGACCTGACGTTCGCCGTCGACCGGGGCGACATCTTCATCATCATGGGCGGCAGCGGTTGCGGAAAGAGCACCCTGCTGCGCCACATGGTGGGACTGCTTCGGCCGGCGGCGGGCCGGATTCGGTTCGAAAAAAACAGCCTGTGGGACGTGGACGAGGAGAAGCGAACCGCCCTTCTCCGCCGATGCGGCGTGATGTTCCAAAGCGGGGCGCTGTGGAGTTCCATGACCCTGCTGGAAAACGTCTGCCTGCCGCTGACGGAGCACACCGCCCTGCCGGCCCGGGACATCCGGGAGATCGGGGCCTTCAAGCTGGCGTTGGTGGGTCTGTCGGGCTTCGAGTCCTTTTACCCCTCGGAAATCAGCGGCGGCATGCAAAAAAGGGCCGGGCTGGCCCGGGCCATCGCCCTGGACCCGGAAGTGCTCTTCTTCGACGAACCCTCGGCCGGGCTGGACCCCATCAGCGCCCGGCGGCTGGACGACCTGATTCTGGAGCTTCGGGACAGCCTGGGAGCCACCGTGGTGGTGGTCACCCACGAACTGGCCAGCATCTTCGCCATCGGGACCAATTCCGTCTTTCTGGACGCGGAAAGCCGCACCATGATCGCCAACGGCAATCCCCGCCGGCTCCGGGACGAAAGCGAAGACCCGAAGGTGGTCCGGTTCCTGACCCGGGGAGAATCCGAGCCTGATTCGACCTCCGATCCGACAACCGACCCGCCCGACGGGGCCAAGGCGGACGGAAAACCCGAAACGAAAAAGGACGCTTCTTCATGAGTCGAAAGGCCAACCCGACCCTGGTCGGCGGCTTCGTGCTGGGTGCGCTGGCGCTGGTCGTCGGCGGAATCATCATTTTCGGCTCCGGCAACCTGTTTTCCGCCGCCCATCGATACGTCCTCTTTTTCGACGGGGGCGTCGGCGGTCTGCGGGTCGGCGCGCCGGTGGCCTTTCGGGGGGTGCGGATCGGAGAGGTGGCCGACATCCGGATGTACTACGACCCGGACAAGCTGAAAGTCTGGATTCCCGTCATCGTTCAAATCGATCCCGGAAAAATCCGCGGCAACTTTCCCTCCAGGAAGCGCATCGACGAATCGGTGCGGGAGCTGGTGGACCGAGGGCTTCGCGCCCAACTGCAGCTTCAAAGCCTGGTCACCGGCCAGCTGTACGTGGAATTCGATTTTTACCCGGATCGGCCGCTTCGGCTGGTCAAGGCCGATCTGCCCGGCGTCTCCGGGACCGAAGAGAAGCTGATGGAACTGCCCACCATTCCCTCGAATCTCCAGGAAATCGAACAGACGCTCCAGAAATTGCCGCTGGACGCCATGGCCTCCCAGGCCATTCGCGCCTTCGAGGGCATCGAGCGGTTCCTGACGGCGGAGCAAACCCGGCAGGCCATGACCCACCTGGGCGAAACCCTGGAAAACGTCAACGCCCTGGTGACGGCGCTCCGGGACCGTCTGCCGCCGCTGGCCGACGAACTGGCGGGGGCAACCCGGGACGGCCGCGCGCTCATCGGCAACGCCAACGCGACGGTGGAGCGGCTGGACGGCCAGACCACCGCGCTGCTTCGGGATTTGAACGCCGCCGTGGCCGACCTCCGCCGGCTCACCGAAACGGCCGCGGGCATGGCCGACCGGTTGGACGGCGACGTGTCGGAAATCGCGGAAACGCTTCAATCCGCGGCCCGATCCGCCGACCGGGCCATGGGGCAGGCCGAGGCCACCCTGCGGGCGGTGGAGGGAATCACTTCCAAGGATTCTCCGCTGGGTTATCAGCTTTACGTCGCCCTGGAAGATTTCTCCGCCGCGGCCCGGGCCTTTCGAACCTTGGCCGAGACGCTCTCCCGCAATCCCGAGGTCCTGCTCCGAGGAAAGGGGATGAACTGATGCCACCGACCACTCCCGAACCGTCCGCCCGGAAGACCTCTCGCGGCCGCCGGTTGTTTCCGCTGCTGCTGGCCGGCCTGTTTCTGCTGCCCGTCGCCTGCGGTCGAAGCCTGCCGACTCGGTTTTATCTGCTAACGCCCCAGGTGGCAAATTCGTCCGCGGGGGGCTCCGCGGAGCTGACGGTGGGCGTCGGCCCGGTGGAGCTGCCCGATTTCCTGGACCGGCCCCAGATTCTGACCCGGGCCGGAGAGCACGAAATCCGGTTCGCCGAATACGACCGATGGGGCGGCTCGCTGAAAAACAACATCACCTACGTGGTGGCCGAAAACCTGAGCGAGCGGCTGGGGCTGGACACGGTCTACACCTATCCCTGGCGGGCGGCCGTCCGGGTCGGGTTTCAGGTGGGGATTTCGGTGGTCCGGCTGGACGCCCGTCCGGGCGGCGACGCCACCCTGGAAGCGCGCTGGTCCCTGCTGGGCGAAGAGGGCCGTCGGGTTCTGACGACCCGCCGCTCCGCGTTTCAGATTCCGGTGGCGGGGGCCGATTACGCCGACATCGTGGACGCCCAGAGCCGCCTGCTCGCGGCCTTGAGCGACGAAATCGCGAAAACCATCCGCGCCCGGGTCGAGCAATAGGCGGAGCCCCTCTTTCCGTATCGCCGCGCCGACCGGGGCGGGCGCCGGCCGCGCGCTTTCGCCTCCCCCTTTTTCAGCGCCGCCAAAGGAGTCGCCATGGCTCAAAAACGACCGGTCAACCGGGATTTTCTTCGCGGGCTGTTCGCCGGCGCGCTGGGAACCCTTGCGGCCGGGCTCATCGGAGCCTACGTTTCGGGAACGATTTTTCCCGGCGGCGGCCCGATTTCGCTTCCCTCCCCCGACCTGCCGGCCGAAGCGTCGCCCGCCCCCTCGCCAAGGCTCGACTACGAGCAGACGGTCCATACCCTCGGCGGCCGGCCGGTTCCCCTGTCCGCGCTGCGGGGGCACGTGGTCTTTCTCAGCTTTTTCGCCTCGTGGTGCCCGCCCTGCACCGCCGAACTGCCCGCCATTCAAAACCTGTACGGCCGGTTTCGCGGCGTCCCCGAGGTCCGGTTTCTGCTGGTTTCCCAGGAAGATCCGGCCAGCCTTCAATCTTATCTGGCGGGCCGGAACCTGACGGTGCCCATCCTCCGGGAGGACGGCGCCCTGGCCCGTCAGTTTGGGGTGGAGGCCATCCCGGTCACGTTTCTGCTGGACCGCGAGGGCCGGGTGCTCTATCGGCACGACGGCGCGGCCCGGTGGGACGCGGAGGGGGTCGGCGAATTCATTCGGAATTTACTGTAGATACGGGTTTCCATTCAAGCTTCGGAGGCGGGGCCGCGTGGCCCGGCCGGAAGGACCGCCCGGTATTCGGGATAACTCGGATGGGGATTCCGGCGTTTCGATGAAAAAAAATGGAGGAGAGCCATGGCGGTGTTACGTTGGGGATTCTTTTTGGCCATTTTCCTTTTGCTCGCGGCTCCGGTTTCCAACGCCCGAGCCCAGGTTACCTTTTTCGAAGATTACGACGGCCGAGGCGCCAGTTTTCGGGCCGGGGTCGGCAACCGGGCATCCCTTCCCGGCAACTGGAACGACCGGATCAGCTCGGTGCGGGTGGGCGACGGGTACGTGGTGGTTGTCTACGAGCATTTCAATTTCCAGGGACGAACCGAAACCATCGTGGGCCGCCGGGGCGGCACGCTGTACAACCTGAACACCTTCAACGATCAGGCATCCTCCTACCGAGTCCGCCGGGACCGGCCCGGGACCGGCCCCCCGTCGGACGCGCCGGATCACCAGCGAGGCCCCGTCACGTTTTTTGAAAACTACGAGGGGCGGGGTCCGCGATTCAGCGACGGCCGCGACCGGTCCAACCTGGGCGGCCGGTGGAACGACCGGATCAGCTCCGTCTGGGTGGCGGACGGCTACGAGGTGACCCTCTACGAGCACTTCAACTTCGAAGGCGAGCGGCGCAGCCTGACGGGAAGGCGCAACGGCGCGCTGTACGATCTGCGCAATTTTAACGACCAAGTCTCTTCCTATCGCATTCGGCGCGGCTACTACGACGACGGCTCAAGTCCCGCCCCCGGCTACTCGGACGATCCCTACTACGGCGATCGGCCGTACTACGGAACGGGAACCGCCACCGGCGGCGAATGTTTCATCGGCGCGTCCAGCGGGTTGCCGGCATGGCTGAACCGGCTCCGCGACGGGTGGTCGGCCCGATAATTTCGCCGGGCTGGTCCGCCGCCAACGGCCGGATTGTGGAAGACGGTAGCCGGCGCCTCCGATCCATTCCGCCCAGACCAGGGCATGGCCGTGCCGCAAACGGCGTCGCGGAATTCCTCCGCGACGAAGCGGGCGCCAACCGGCCTCCCCACGGCCGATGAACGGGAATCGACGCGTATTTTTGGGTTGAAAGAGATCGGGCAATCGGGATACAGGAATCCCGTTGGCCGGTTTCACCAACATTGGAACCCTTCAGTTTTTTTGATTTTCCAGAAGAAACCCGCTCCGGGCGGAGCCGCCTTTCGCGAGCCGCCTCGCCGTTCCGCGAAATCGGCCGAGCGATCCGCCGGCGCCGGACCCGACAACCCGATCTCGCCCCGGGAATCCTTCCATGCCACCGACCTTTCGTTCGATCCGTTCCCTGGCCGTTCCGCTGGCCCTTTTGCTTTTTCTCACGGTCTCGCCCACTCGTTCCGCCGGGGAATCCGCGTCTTCCCGGGAGGAATTGCGCCTGCTGAACGCTTCGGCCGGAGCCCTGCGCATCCTCCGCTCCTCGCCGGAAAACCGCTCCCTGGATTATCTGCTGGACAAGGCGCGAGGGGTGATGGTGTTTCCTCGGATCATCAAGGCGGGGCTGCTGTTTGGCGGGGAAGGGGGAAACGGGGTCATGACGGCTCGTCTTTCGGACGGGGAATGGAGCGCCCCGGTTTTTTTCGCCATGGGGGGCGCCAGCGTGGGTCTGCAACTGGGGGTTCAGCGGGTCACGCTGATTCTGGTGCTGATGGACAAAGACGCCGTGGCCGGGACGATGGGAAAGGATTTTATGCTGGGCGCCGACGCCACCTTGGCGGCGGGAGGCGCACTGGCCGCCGCGGAAGTTTCCACGGCTTCGGCCTCGCCGGATATCTATTATTTTTCCAGCGTGGAAGGCCTCTTTATGGGCGCCGCGCTGAACGGTAAAGTGGTCAACTTGGACAGGGGGGCCAACGCCGCCTTCTACGGCGAGGAAATCGGGCCCTGGGAGGTGTTGATGGACGGAGAGCATCGCGACGCCGAGGGGGCCCACATTCTTCGGGAGGTATTGTCGGAAACCGCCCAAGGGAGGAGTGAAACCGAATGAGCACCCTTGAAAAACCCCTGGCCCTGCCCGCCCCCTGGGACCGCCTTTTTCCGCTGGCGACCAGACTGACCGTCTGGGCCATTCTGGCGGGACTGATTTACCTTCTGCGGTCCTTTTTCTTGATGGTGTTTCTCACCTTTGTTTTCGCACATCCAGATCAGCTCCGTGCCCATCTGCCTGGTGGCCCTGCAAATGCCGGACGGCCTGGAACGGATGATGTTGGCCATCCTGCTGATTGCGGTCGTCCACGTCATCGAAGGCTACATCCTGAATCCCAACATCTACGGTTCCCGGATGCGGATCAACCCGGTCATGATCCTCATGATTCTGACCGTCAGCGGAAAGCTGTTTCATTTCTGGGGCCTGATTCTGGGCGTGCCGATTTTCACCTATCTGTTCGGCCACGCCATCCGCTACAATGAAACTCCCGAAGCGTCACCGGGAGAGGCGACCTGATCCCGGTCGCCGGAACGGATTTTTTTCATGCCGCAAACCGAAAAGGCATCGGCCCACATGGGCGCGATTCGCCAGATCAAGCTGTTCAAATATCTTTCCGAACCGGAATTGAAATTGCTGTTGAGCGAGGCGGACGTGCTCCCCTTCCGGCTGGGGGAAGCCATCGTCCAGCAGGGGGACATGAGCGAATATCTGTTCGCGGTGCTTTCCGGAAGCGTGGACGTTTCGGTGCGGGACCTGGAAAGCGAGGTCTTCATCTGCACCATTCATCCGGGGGAGGTGTTCGGGGAGTCCGCCATTTTCATGAGCGAAAAGCGGACGGCGACCATCGTGGCGGCGGAAGCCTGCCGGGTGATCCGGATTCACCGGGCCGACATTTTGTATTTCCTGCGGCAATATCCCAAAGGCGGCATCAAAATTCTGATGCTGGTGCTCAACAGCCTGCTCACCAAGCTCCGCGCCGCCAACATGGAAATCATCCTGGACCGCCAGTCCTTCTACAATTTGGACGAAGACGATCCGCTGATCCGGGCGATCATGAAGGCGGAATGAAAAACACCTTTCCCCTGGGGACGAACGGCAAATGTTTCCCGCGGGGAATCACGAAGGCATGTTCACGCCGAATGCGCAAGTTGTCGCAATCGCCATCGGTGATGATCAGGATGGGCCCGTCCTTGGGAAAGGTTTCATCGGTTTCCAGCATCCGGATGGCCGGCTGAAGCACCGTGCCGCCCCGGCCTTTGATCTTGACCGATTCGGCGATATCCTCGGGCCGCATGTAGCCTTGGTCGTAAAAGGCCGCGTCGCAAAAAACCACCCGAACCAGGGGAACGTCCCGGGCGATGCTGTAGCTGGCGATGGTTCCCAGCGCCTTGGCCAGCAGGTTCCGGTCCATGGAACCGGAGGTGTCCAAAACGACGCCGTAGGTCCGTCCGTCCAGCGCCGAATGAGCGGGCGCCCATCGGGGTCTCGGAATATCGGGCGTGGATGCCTGCCTTCGGCTAGGCCGGGCGTAGGTTCGGCGCTTTTCCACCGGCGAAAAGTGTTCATCGAACCATTTCGCCAATTCCACGTCCCAGGGAATGGGCGGCTGACTCAGCGCCCGAATCTCCTCTACGAGGCCGGCCGGCAGATACCCGCGATCGTTGGATTCATGGTAGACCAACCCACGCCCCAGGCACTCCCGGTAGAATTCGTCCAAATCAACCGCTTCCCTTGATTTGCCCCGCTCCGGGGAAGCTCCCTCCAGAATATCCCCAAGGCCCACGCCACGCAAGGTCGCCAATTTCCGGTACCTTCGGATATCGGTGACGATTCGGTCGTAAATCGATTCGGCGGACAATCCTTTCAACTCGGGATCGTAGAGCGCCCCCCGCCGGGGAATGTCGCCGATCTCCATCTCCACCAGCCAACCGTTGATCATGAAATCGCAGGCGATGTTCCAGAAAAAGGGATCGCGGCCCCGGCTTCGGGAATGGTGATTAAGCCCCACATGCAATAGCTCGTGGGCCATTACGAAACGGCACTGCTCCTGGTCGAGAGCTGCCGCCGGATTGATGTAGATTTCCTTGAGTTCCGCGTTCACGGCCGCGACGCCGACCTCCAGCCGCCCGCAGAGGATGGGATCTTCGATGATCCGGAACGTCGCCGCAAGGGCGCCCAGCAGCGGATAGCTGGAAACAAACCATCGCTTCGCCCGCTGGGCAAGGGAATGCTCCTTTTCGACGTCGTTCTCGTCCACGTATCGATTGGACGCCTCCCGAACCACTTCGGAAACCGCCGCGGCCACCCCCTTGCCGAAGAGTTTCGGCCAATCGATCGCCTTGCCCCGG
>CAYFVR010000200.1:0-2799 GCA_964346545.1 uncultured Desulfobacterales bacterium
GGGCCATGGCCCAAAAGGCGGCCACGGTATCCGTGCGGAACCCGGAAACCGGAAGTCCCAGGCCCAGCGCCAGCGCCCAAAGGATGACCGCCGCCGATCCATAGCAGACCGAGATGTAGGCGAGAAGCGACAGCTTGCGGCGGAGGGCCCTTCCCAACAGGATGTAAACCGCGGCGCAAATGCTCCCCATCAGCGCCAGAAAGTCGCCCCACAACGCCGATGGCCCGGTGGCGACGTCTCCGCAACCGATGACCACGCCCCCGACCACGCTGATGCCGATGCTGATTTTGGCCGTCCGGCCGATGCGTTCCCGGGTGATCAGCGGGGTCAACAAGCCCACCCACAACGGGTTGGTGTTGACCAACACCACGCTGTTGGTCACGGAGGTGTGGGCCAGGGAGGAGATCCAGGTGGCGAAGTGAAGGGCGAGAAACAACCCCGCCAGCCCGGCCAAACCCACATCCCGGCGGCCCAGGGCGCGAAGTTCCGTCCGGGCCTTCCAGTAGGCCAGGGGCGCCAGCAGCAGAGCGGCCAGCCCGACCCGATAGGCCGCGATGACCAGGGACGGCGCCTCCCCGGCCATGCGGGCGAAAATGGCGCCGGTGGAAACGGCGAAGACGCCCGCCAACAGGGCCAGACCGGGGGGGAAGGGCGGCCGATCCGCGGCCTCGACCGGTTGGGGCAGGGTGCTCATTCCGGTTTGTCGGCCACCAGCACCGCTTCCCGGGACGGCCCATGGGGCGCGTCGCGGCTGTCCCGTTCGGCGTAATAACGGATCCGCAGGGCGAGAAAGCCGTGGAGCAATTCATTTTCCCGCAAAAGAAAATCCCGCCGGGAAAAATGATTTTCCTCTCCCGGGGATTCCAGGAAGGTTTCGGCGATCAGGACGCCGCCCGGGATCAGCGCTTCACGGATATAGGGGAACAGACGACGGCTGAGAAACCGGATATTGAGGATGATGCCGTATCGGTTTTCCGGAATTTCCCAGGTGTCCAGATCCGCCTGGAGGGGGGACACGTCCGGATGCCGGCCCTTCAATTGATCCACCGCCACGTCGGAGATGTCCACGGCGTCCACGGCGAACCCTTTTTCCGCCAGGAAAAGGGCGTTGCGACCGTTGCCGGCGGCGATGTCCAACGCCCGGCCCGGCGGGGCCAGCGTCCAAAACCGTTCCACGATTCCGGACGGCGCCTCGGGTCCGGCCCCTTTTCGATATTTCCGATTCCACTTTTCCCGATCCGCGTCCATCCTCCGCATCCTCTCTCCGGAAATCAACCGGCGTAAATTGGAAACGCCTTTTCCGGCCGGAATCCTATGGAAATCGGGGACGGAATGCAACGATGAATCGGCGGAAAAAGGAACGGATTGCCCCAAGAAGAAGGGAAGGGGAGCGCCGGCGGAAAACCGCCGCGGCGGCGAGTTTGCGTCCGGTCCATGGTCACGTTCGCGGCGGGCGAAAGAACATGGGCACGAAGCGGATGCCCGATTCCTCGGCGGGCGGTCCTTCCCGTCGAAATCCCAGCCGGGTGTAAATCGGGACGGCGTTGGGGGACGAGGCCACGGTGAGGCGAGTCAACCCGGGGTTGCGAAGGCGGCAGCGCGCCACCGCGGCGTCGAACAGCCGACGGCCGACGCCCATGCCCTGGCGGGACGGGTCCACGAAAAACATGGCGATGTGCCGATCGTCCCGGACCTCCACCACCCCGGCCGGTTCGCCGTCCAGCTCCGCCACCAGGGCCCAGTGCCGGTTTGCGGCCCGGAGGGCCATGGCGCCCGCGGAGGAAAAGACCCGAAAATTGTAGATGCCCCGGGAATCATACAGGGGCGCCACGTCCCGGTCGAAGGCTTGGCCCACCAGCCCGGATACCGCTTCGCTCTCCGCGGTTTCCAGGGGGCGGACGACCGGGCGGGCCTCGCCGAATCCGTGGCGGGTCCGCAGCAGCCGCCGCGTGGCGGAGTTGACCGGAAGGCGGACGATCTCGTCCTCGCCCACCCAGCGCGCGTCCCGGGCGTCGTCGCCGGGCGCGGGCGTTCCGGAGAGGAATTCGGCGGCCAAGTCCAGAATCACGTAGTGATGAATCACTCGGCCGGCGAGGTCCCGTTCGATGTGCTCGAAGGTGAAGGCCACCTCGCCGGCGCGAACGCGAACGCCGGTTTCCTCCAGCAACTCCCGTTCCACCGCCTCTTCAAGGGTTTCCCCCAATTCCAGCCGACCGCCGGGCACCGCCCATTGATCCCTGGCCGGTTCCTTGGAACGAAGCACCAGAAGAACCCGTCCCTCCTGAAACACCACGCCGCCCACGCCGATTCCCGGCTGGGTGGGCGGGGCTTCGCTCATGGGACGGCCCCCAACGGCGTTTGACCGGGAAGGTTTTGCGCCGTACGTTGACAGGAGGCGGTCCAGCCGGGCCGCCCCACGCTTTCCAAAGGAGAATTCGCCATGTATCAACGCCTTTCGGTTCCGGCCGAGGACATCCTGGCCTACCGAATCACCGGGGAAATCACCGAAAAAGAAGCCAAGGCCATCGCCGCCGACATCGACCAAAAAGCGGAGGAGCGTGGCGGGCCCATCGGCCTGCTGCTGGCCGTGGACACCTATCCGTCCCTAAACTCGGACGAAGACCTGTACGCCGACCTGGGGTTCGTGCGGGGGCGGGAGGATGCCATCCGCCGAATGGCGGTGCTGGGCCAGGGGGCCTATCGAAACACCTGGGTGGCCTTGTTCGGCCTGTTCAGCCGGGTGGAAACGGCCTATTTCGAGCGGAACCAGGTTCAGGCGGCGGTGAACTGGATTCAGGG
>CAYFVR010000200.1:2899-8917 GCA_964346545.1 uncultured Desulfobacterales bacterium
GCCGGATTGACCAAGGGCGTATGCGATACGCCCCTACAATTTTCTGGCCAAATGAACGGCGTTGGGCTGTAAATCAGCCTTCCCCGACGAACTGGCCGGTCTCCCGCAGCCAGGCCTCCAACCGCTTCAGCCCCTCCTCCGTGGACACCCGGGGTTCGTAGCCCAGATCCCGCCGGGCCGCGCCGATGTCGAACCAGTGGGCGGCGGCCAGCTCGTCCACCACGAAGCGGGTCAGGCGGGGCTCTCCGGGAAGGCGAAAGGTCCGGTAGACCCACTCCAGCACGGTCGCCACCCGCCGGGCCGCGACCGGGGAAATCGTCTTTTCCACCGGCGGTCGCCCCCCCGCGGCCAGAATGGCGTTCACCATGTCCCACAGCGGCATGGGCTCGCCCTGGCTGATGAAATAGGCCCGGCCGGAGAGTTCCGGATTCTTCTCCAGCGCCTCGGCGGCCAGCAGATGGGCGTCGGCGGCGTTGTCGATGTAGATGGTGTCCACCCGATTTCGGCCCTCGCCGATCCGCCGCAGGCTTTCGGCCCGCCGGAGAATCCGGGGCGTCAGATGGGGATCGCCCGGCCCCCAGATCAGATGGGGCCGCAGCGCCACCGCCTTCACCGCGCCGGCCTTGGCCGCCTCCAGCACCGCCTTTTCGGCCATGGCCTTGGTGCGGGGATAATGGGCCTCGAATTCCTCCGGGTAGGGCGCCGACTCGTCCACGCCTTCTTGATCGGAGCCGTCGAAGACCACGCTGGGGGAGCTGGTGTGGACGAGTCGATCCACGCCGCCCCGGCGGCAGGCGGCCAGCAGATTGAGCGTGCCGGCGGTGTTGGCCTCGTAAAAATCGGCGTACCGGCCCCAAACGCCCGGCTTGGCGGCCGTGTGAAAGACCCGTTCGATTCCCTCGCAGGCGGCGGAAACGGACTCCGAATCGGTCAGGTCCCCTTCCACCTGCTCCACGCCCAGTTCCGCCAGCGCGGGGTAGGATTTTCGGGAAAAGGTGCGGACCCGATCTCCCCGTTCCACCAGCCGCCGGACGATGGCGCCGCCGAGGAAGCCGCCCCCGCCGGTGACCAGAATCGTGGGCGTTTTCGCTACTCCGCCCACCGGGCCAGCTTTTCCCGAAAAATTTTCGCGTTGTGGCGCACGTCCACGGGGAAGGATTTGGGGAAGAGGACCGTCTTGATGTCTTCGGTCATGGGATGCTTGGCGGCGGTGTTGAGCAGCTCTTTTTTCACCGTGTCGGCGTCCACGTCCTCTCCGCCGTCCTTCAATTCCACGCAAATCACCGGCTTCTGGCGGGGGACGCGGCCCACGCCCACCAGCGCGCTGCGCTTCACGGCGGGGTGCCCGTTGAAAATGGCCTCGCAGGGGATGGTGAACAGCGTGCCGTTTTCGGTGATCACCCGGTGGCTCTTGCGTCCGCAGAACCAGAAGCGCCCCTTGTTGTCCCGCCAGCCCAGATCGCCCATGCGATGCCAGATTTCGTCCCCTTCCCGGATTTTATGATCGGCGTCGGCGTCCGGGTCTTCGAAATAGCCGGGGGTGACGATGTCGCCCTTCACCGCGATCTCCCCGATCTCCCCCACGCCCACCGCCAGCCCGTCGCTCCATTCCAAAATGGGATCGTCGCTGATTTTGATGATGCGCACGTCGAGCCCCTCCACCGGCCGGCCCACGCAAATGCCGTAGCCTTTTTCGGTGAAGGTTCGGGTTTCCGAGAGGATTTCCCCGCTGTCCACCAGCATCACCGGCATGGCCTCGGTGGCGCCGTAGGGGGTGAAGATCGGCGCGTCCTCCTTCAGCAACCGGGAAAAGGTTTCCAAAACGGCGGGCGAAACGGGCGCGCCCGCGGAAACCACCCGGCGGATGGACGGCAACCGGACGCTCTCCCCGACCCCGTACTCCCCCAACCGATCCAGCAGGGCCGGCGAGGCGAACATATTGGTGACGCCCTGGTCGTAAATGGCCTCCAGCAGCTTTTCCGGATCGGCGTCGGCCGGGCGGGTCGGGTCCATGTCCGGGATGACGGCGGTCATGCCCAGGGCCGGATCGAACAGCGAGAAAAGGGGAAAAGTGGGCAGGTCCACTTCGTCGGGGCCGATGTCGAACATCCGGGCGATGTGGGCCACCTGGGCGTCGAAGATTCCGTGGGTGTAGATGGCGCCCTTGGCCGGGCCGGTGCTGCCGGTGGTGAAGAGGATGGCCGCCGGTTCGTCTTCGCCGGTTTCCGCCATGGGGAATGGATCGGCGCTCTCGTCCCGAAGGCTCGCGAGGGTGTGTCCGCCCCAGAGCCAGCGGCGGCCGACGGTCACCCAGGTCCGAACGGTTCGGAAATGGGCGCGGTATCGCCAGCGCAGGAGATGGGCCTTGGGAATGCCGATGAAGGCTTCGGGCATGGTTCGGCGAAGGCAGGCGACCATCCGTTCGGGCCCCATGCCGGGGTCCACGATGACCGGAATCGCGCCCACCTTGAACAAGGCGAAGGTGAGCACGAAAAACTCGATGCTCGGGGTCACCATCAAAGCGGTGCGCGTGGCCCGACGAACGCCGACGCGTTCCAGCCCGAAGGCCACCCGGTCGGACTCCCGGTCGAGCTGGAGAAAGGTGAGGTGGGTGTAGGCCACCCGCCCGTTCTCGTCCCAGCCGGCCGGAAAGACCACCGCCCGCTTGTGGGGCATCCGTTCCGCCATCTCCCGAAGCCGCGCCGCGACGTTGACCACCCGCCGGGAGGGCGTCTTTTCCTCGACGAACGGGGTGCGGGGGGCGATGTCATCCATGGAAAAACTGCCTTTTTCGGAATTCGTGGGCGTCAACGGGCGCAACCTTTCCTAACCTAAGCAACGGTTTTTTTCAAGAAATCTTTCACATGGGCGGCGATTTCCACCGGTTTGTCCTCTATCAGATAGTGACCGGCATCGTCAAACCTTCGGTAACGGGCCCGGGGAAACCGGCGTTTCCATTCGGCAAAATAATCCAGATCGAAGACGAAGTCGTGCCGACCCCACAGAATCAGCATGGGGCGATCCGAAAATTGGCCCAGGTTTCGGTCCACGGCGTCCACCAAATCGAAGGAGGGATCGCCGGGTTTCAGCGGAATGTCCTGGACGAACCGGAGGGTGGCCCGTCGATTTCGGGGCGAATCGTAGGGGGCCACGAGCCCCGCCCGAACCGCCGGGGCCAGGCGTCGATAGGGCGCCATCCAGAGCGCGCCCCGGGCGAAGGCGTTGAAGCCGAGCACGGCGGGGGTCCCGAACGGCGCCAGGTCCCGGATCAACCGGAGGCGGATCGGAATCCCCTTGTCGCCCGGAGGTCCGAAGGCGGCGGTGTTGGTGACGACCAGCCGGGAGACCCGCTCCGGATTCCGATGGGCGTAGGCCATGCCGATCATTCCGCCCCAGTCGTGAACCAGGAGGGTGATCCGTTCCAGGGCCAGGGAATCCAGCAGCCGTTCCAAATCCCGAACCCGGGATTCCAGCCGGAAATCGTAACCGCCATTGGCCGGCTTGTCCGACAGGCCGCAGCCGATGTGGTCGGGGACGACGCAACGGTATCCCGGCGAAAGGGCGTGGACGAGATTCCGGAAATAAAAGGACCAGGTCGGATTGCCGTGGAGCATCACCACCGGATCGCCCGCGCCCTCGTCCAGATAGTGCAGCCGGTGGCCGCCGGTTTCGAAAAAATGGGACGTGAACGGGTAGAGGGCCCGCCAGCCGTCGGCGCTCACCATTCCATCCCCAGCATCATGCAGTTGAGCCCGCTGCCGATCCCGAACAGGCCGACCCGGTTTCCCCTTTCCAACACGCCCCGCTCGTCGGCGATGGCGACGGTGATGGGCAGGGAAACGGTGCCGATATTGCCGAGGAAAGGAAACGTGCTGAAATCCCGTTCGGGCGGAATGCCCACCGATTCCAGGATGGAGCGCTGGTGGGCCGCGCCGACCTGGTGGCAGATGATCCGATCCGGCCGTTGTTCCGGCCAATCCATTTCCGTCATGAAATCCCGGTAGGTTTCCACGCCCAGGGCCACGCCGTTTTTGAGCACGCCCACGGAATCGGTTCGCATGGCGTGAACGCCTTCGGTGATGCAGCCGGCGTCCGGACCCCAGAGGCAGAGCCGGTGAAAGCGGGTGGCGTTGCGGACCGCGCCGCCCAGCAGCCGATGGCCGTCGGGAATCAAATCCTCGTGGGCCAGAATCACCGCCACCGCCCCGGAACCGCCGGTGAGAGTGGCGATGGCGTCCCGAAAGACGGCCATGTCCGGGGCGTCCAGCAGCCGCCGAACGGTCATCTCCACCACCTCCCGCGCCGTTTCGCAGGAGACCACCATCCCGGCGCGAATCTGTCCGGTTTCGATGGCGCTCGCCACCTGAACCATGCCGTTGAGGACGCCGAGACAGGCGTTGGAGACGTCGAAGATCATGGTTTGGGGCCCGAGCCCCAGGTAATCCGCCACCGCGCAGGCCGTGGCCGGCTCCAGGTTGTCCCGGCAGACCCCGCCGAAGATCAACATGCCGATGTCGTCCGGGGAGACGGAGGCGGCCCCGAGCGCCTTTTCCCCGGCCAGCCCCGCGCCTTCGGAGACCTTGAAGCCCGGGTCCCAAAAGCGACGCTCGTAAATCCCGGTCATGGCTTCGAGCTGTCCGGGTTGCAAACGAAGGCGCTTGTACAACGGCGACAGCCGCGCCTCCAGGTCCCGAGAGGAAACCACGTTGGGCGGCAGTTCATATCCAAAAGCGTCAATGGCGACGTGGGAAAATTTCATGGATGAACAAATCGGGTTCTTCGGTTGAGGGTGGATGGTTCCGGACTCGGAAGCGTCCGCCGCACGGAAGCGACGAAGTCAATCCTTTGAAATAATGCGGAGGGCGGGGGGAAGTAAACCTTTTTTTGGAAGGATGGTCGGAAAGACGTGGGGAGGAATGGATTCACTTCGCTCGAACCCGCCAATACCCGGGCTTTCGTTTATTGTGAGAAACCGCGATGATTCGAAGGTGGTCAGGCTCGATCGTATAAATGATCGAATAGGGAAAGGTGTGCAAAAGGCAACGCCTGAATGGTGGATGGATGACCCGAAAGAGAAAAGGGTTTTCGGCCACCTTTTTTATTCCCTCCTCGGCCATATTCCGAAATCGGAATCCGAGTCCGAGTTTTCGTTTTTCGTAATACCTTACTGCCTCAAGGAATTCCAATCGCGCTTCTGGATCAAAAATAACCGCTGTCATTTTAACAAACGATCCGCCTCTTCAAATACGGCTTGCGCGGGAACCCCGGCCCGTTTTCCTTCCTTGTATTCTTGATATCGGCGCTCGGCCTCCGCGAGCCAAGCGGCGTCCACTTCGGAAAGCCTTGGTTCTTTCCCCAGTGAGCCAAGGAGCCGATCGGCCAAAAACGCCCGCTCCCATTCGGTCAGCCGGAGGGCCGCTTCTTCCACTTTTTTCAATGCTTCGGACATGGGGCCGTTCCCTTCAAAAAAACGTTTTTCTGCCAAACTGCCAAGGGAGGCTTTCACGAGGTTTCCCAACAAACCAAGGCGTTTTCAAGAATTGAACGCCGGCCAATGCAAATGGACTCTCCCCCTGACACGGGAGGCAGAGCCTCCTGGATGGCATTCATAGGCGGAGCCTGGGAATGAGAAAAACCTCTTTTCGGAGGAAACACAGGAAATCCAATGGGTAGATAGAGGCGTTGCTGGGAATTCCCTCACTCACTTCGGGGAAGCGTGAATTGGTAGACTGAATTTAAAAAATTGTCTAACCCTATTATTTCTTATTTATATTTTTTTCAAGGAAAACGATCAAATCCGGAAGGTCATGACGAATGGTATCCCAAAGGAGGCCATAATCAATCACATCATACCCATGAATCAGCCGATTCCGCATCCCGATGATCTGAGGCCAGGGAATTTCCGTAAATTCCAAACGGGTTTCATGGGAAACCCTGGTGGCGGCCTCCCCAATTATTTGGACCAGTTGGATCAACGCCAATTGAAGGACTCGCTCCGAAGCCAAGGATTCCCTTTCG
>CAYFVR010000201.1:0-8878 GCA_964346545.1 uncultured Desulfobacterales bacterium
ATTGGGTTTATCCTGGCGGCGGTCCCGGAAATCCCGTTGACGGCTCGCGGGCTTCGTTTTCCGACGGAGAAGGCGGTCTACTCGCCGCCATCCCTCTCCTTTTTCTTCGTCTGGGCCGGTTTCTGGTGGAGCATGTTGCGCATGCGGCGGCAGAGGACGCGGATGATGCCCCGGACCACTTCGACGTGTTCGGCCATCAGGTCGTAGAGGGGGCCCTCCTCCAGCTTGAACAGCTCGCAGTCCTCCAGGGCGGAGACCGAGGCCGACCGGGGCTCGGGGTCCAGGGCGGCCAGCTCGCCGAAGACGGTTCGCTCCGGCAGCTCGGCGATGAGCTTTTCCCCGTCGTGGACCTTGGCGCGCCCCTTGACGATGATGTACATCGAGGTCCCGATGTCTCCCTTCTTGATGATCTCCCT
Source organism: uncultured Desulfobacterales bacterium (assembly GCA_964346545.1). GTDB lineage: Bacteria > Desulfobacterota > Desulfobacteria > Desulfobacterales > Desulfococcaceae > CAYFVR01. The sequence goes on from CAYFVR010000201.1 coordinate 417, forward strand.
GCCCGCCTCGACCTCCATCTCCTCCACGATGGACGCCACCTCCACCAGGTCCTCTTCGGGAACTTCGGAGAAAATTCCGACCGATTTGAGAATGATGACGCGCTCGATGGTCAGCAGCATGAACTACACCTCCGGGTTGTACGGATGTTTGGGGACGTCGTCGGCTTTCGGGGCGGCGTCCGCGAGCTGATGGGCGGTCTGGGAGACCAGGGGGCTCAGGTCGTTTTTGAGACGGGCTTCGTGACGGCGGAATTCCGCGGGATCGAGCCGGAACAGGGCCCAGGCGGCGGTGGCGCGGATGACCTCCTCCTCGCTTTCCAGCCGGCCGGCCAGCGGGCCCACGCAGCGGGTCAGCCCCAGCCGGACGATCAGCTCCATGGCGCAAATGCGGGACCAGGACAGGGCGAAGACCCCGCCCCCGAAGGCGATCCGCCGCAGTCGAAGCTCGATGCGGGCCGGGGATTCGTCCACGGCCACGCCCCAGGCGTCCTGGAGGGCCGCCGGGTCCCGATGGCGGAACAGCGCACGCACCCGATCCGCCGTTTGGGCCTCGGGCAGGCCCTTCTCGATCAGATGGTCGAGCCGCGCCCCGGCGGCGCCGGGCGCCGGCCGGCGGGATTGGTGAACGTACCAGTAAAACAGCGCGGTTCGCGAGGCCTTCACAAACACCATGTCCGGATGAAGCAGGCAGAGCAGGGAAAGCAGCCGGCGACGGGAGCCGTTCATTTCCTGGGCCAGGGCGTCGGCCATTCGGGCGGCGTGGCGTTCGGGCAGGAAGACCAGCAGGCTGTCCAGAATCTGCTCCGCGTCGGAGAGTTCGTCGGCCACCAGCTTTCGCAGCCGGTTCCGGTCTTCCTCGGTCATCTCGTATTCGCCCTTGACCAGGGCGTCCATCACGGCGGTGCGAACCGTCTTGTCGCCGATGGCAAGCCCTTCCACCAGGGCCTCCCGGGCCGCCGGCACGCCGAAGCGGGAGAGGATCATGGCGGCCCGGCAGCGGCGCAGGCGGCGGTCCGCGCCGTCCTGGAGAATGCTGGAAAACAGGTCCACGGTGTAGCGGCCGGTGCGGGTGAGAAAGCCGCCCTTGCCCATGGGAATCCGGGCGAAGCCCACGGAGTTGATGACGAACCGGGCGTAGTCGGCCACCCGGCGGGAGGGGTCTCGCCGCATGGGGTTGAGCCGCTGCACCAGGTCGTCGGGGTTGAGCCGGCCCAGGGCCCACACGGCCGTCTCCCGCACCACCGGGTCGCCGTCGGCCAGGCAGTTGACCACGGCGTCGTGGAATTCCCGAATGCCGATTTGCCCCACCGTGAACAGGGCGCAGGTGCGGGTCCAGGCGGTGGTCCATTGCTGGGACCGGCCCAGAATTTCCCGCAGCCGGTCGTGGCGGCTCTTGCGTTCCTGGGGATAGTAGTCCACCAGACGGGCTTGACGCTGGGGGGCGGGGATGTCGTCCACCAGCGGAATCACCACGTTCTTCAAGTCGTTGTTTAGCAGGTTGTCCAGAATTTCCAAGGCGTTGGCCCGGCGTTCCCGGTCGTCGCTGTTGAAGTTGAGCTGGGCCTGGGTGACCTTGGCCGGCGGATAGATCAACGCCAGAAGCGAGAAGATGCGGCGGCGGTTTTTGTCCACTTCGTTTTTCAAGGCCCGGGCCAGCACCGCCGTGTCTTCGTGGTCGCCAATGTCCACCAGCACCGAAAGCGCCCAGGTGGCGTCGCCGGCCTCCTCCCACACCCGCTTCTGCAGGGCCTCCACCTCGTCGGCCTGGGCTTGGTAGCGGCCCGCCGCCAGGGCCTGAAGCACCTGTCCCCGGATTTCCTCCTCCGTAAAGTCGATCTTTTGGCGCAGCATGTCGATGGCCATGTCGCCGCCGATCCGCCCCATGATCCGGACCACTTTAATCCGAACCGAACGGTCCTGCCCCTCCTGGTAAAATTCCGCGTCCAGCGCCGCCAGTGCCCGTTCGCCGAACCGGATCAGGGCGTTCATGGCGTCCCGGTTGATCTCCGGATCGTGCAGGTGGCGGACGAGGTGGGACAGCAGGCGCGCGTTGCGAAGGCGGCCCGCGGCGGCCAAGGCGGCGGAACGGACCTTGCCGTTGGAATCTTCCAGCAGCTTTCGCAGGGGCCGGTAGTGGGTGGCGATGCCCACTTCGCCCAGAATCCGGGCGGCCAGAATCCGGTCTTCGGCTTTTTTGGATTCGAACAGATCCTCCAGGCGCGGGCCGGCCGCCAGAGTGCCGTCGATGCCGCCGAAGGTGAGCAGGCCCACCATGGCCCCCCTTTTGACCTCCGTATGGGCGTCCGGGTCCTTGAGGTAGGCCACCACCAGCTCGTAGGCCTCGGCCTCGGAGATGGCGCAGAAGGCCCGCAGCGCCTCCCCCAGCACCTCGGGCGTTTCCACTCGCGCCTCGACCGGAGGATCCGATTCCCCCTCGATCTCCGTTTCGCCCCCGCCCCCGTTGAAATACTCGCTTACGGATTGGCTTTCGCGCCGAAGCATTTCCTGAAGCGGTTTGACCGCCTGGGTGATGCGCCGTTCGGCGATTCGCTGGAGCACGTGGATGCGCACGTCCGGATTGGGATGATCCAGCCGGGCCACGATGAGCCGCTCCACCTCGGGATGGTCGGCCTCCTCCAGGGTGGAGAGGGTGTTGATGACGTCGCCGGGGGTGTCGCTGCTGAGCCGTTTCTGGACGGTGTCGATGGTTTTGGCGTCGTGGAGGGAAAGGGCCTTGCTGCCCAGCCGCCGCTTGACCAGGGCCTGGGTCAGCGCCTCCACGAATTCCCGCCGCAGCAGCAGCGCCAGGGCGATCCAGAGCCCGATCACCGCCCAGATCGGGTACAGCAGCTGTTCGCCGGAAAAGCCCCAGACCGCCGTGAACAGGTAGAGCAAAACGCCGATGACCGCCGAGGCCGACGGCTCCACGATGGTTTCCGTCAGCGTCTGCACCCGCATTCGCTGAAAGGCGGGAAAGGGCTGGTACAGGATGCGGAAGGAGGGCTCCTCGATGGCGGCGCGGCAGATTTCGTCGGCCCCCTTGGTCAGCACGATGAACCAGAAGAAGAGGGCCGCGGACCCGCCCAGTTTCGCGCCCAGGGCGGCCCCCAGCCCCAGCGCGGTCAGCGCCGGAACGGTGAGCAGGCCCAGCCCCAGGCCGTAGCGTTCGATGAGGCGGCTGTGCAGGAAGAGGTTGCCCAGCAGGTTGACGACGCCCACCGCGCCGATGAAGGTTCCCAGAAAGGCCGCCATCCGATCCGGGTCCGGAAATCGGAGGTCGAGCTGGTTGTAGTAGAGGTAGTCCACCACGAAAAAGCCGAAAATGGAGATGGCGGCCACGCCCAGGATGAGCCGGAAATAGCGGTTTCCGGACAGGCGGCGGGGCGCGTGGACGCCGTTTTTTTCCTCGTCTTCCTCCCCGGCGGCGACCTGTTCGGGAAATTTTTTCAGGATGTACAAAAGAATGGCCAGACAGGCGGCCAGGCCGAACGTGGCGAAGGTCAGCAGGTGAATCGTGCCCAGCAGACGGACGAAAAAGGAGACGGAAAAGCCGCCCACCACGTAGGCGGCGATCTGGCCGGAGCCGATGAGCCCGAACAGTCGCTTGCCCTGGCGGACGGTGAGCAGGCGGCCCGAGAGTCCCCAGAATTCCAGCACGATGAGCACGTCGGTGACGGCGTACCAGACCAGCAGGGCGAGAATGACGTACCGGGCCGCCGGCGACCCGGCGGGCAAAATCGCCAGCGAGACGTAGAAGGTCAGCACGGCCAACACCAGCAACGTTAGCGTGGTGATGAGCAGGTGGACGAAGGAGAGCCGCGCTTCCAGCCGAGAATAAACGAGGCCGATGGCCGCGGTGACCAGCGCGGAGGCGACGTAGACCAGCGGCAGGTTTTCGATTTTCCACTCGGTCAAAAACAGCGCGTAGGCGGCGGTTTCCATGTAGACCAGGGTGACGCCGATGAAAAAGGAGTGCAACAGCAGCAAAACGGTCGGCGGCCCCTCTCCCGGCCGGATATTGAACACGGTGACGAGGGTCTCTTTCAGATTCGGCATTCAGGCTCCAGGGACACGCGGGGTTGGGCGGCCTGCGGGATCGGCCATGGGGGCATTCCTAATGGGTTTTAAGGCGTTTGACAAGGGGAAAGGGGGGCGGGGGGAGGCGACGGTTTTCCCCCGAAAAAGACGGCCGAGGCGGGTTGGGGGGATTCAACGCGGAGGCGCGAGGTTCGTCATGGGTCCGGCGATTCCCCAATCCAAAATGAACGGCACGGGCCTCAGCCCACGAATTCCGCCGCCATGAGCCAGAAAAACAGGGTTCCGGCGGAAAGGAGGGTGCTGGCGGAGATGGTGGTGACGGCGAAGTCCGCGTCGCCGTTCATTTCCCGGGACATGACGTAGGTGACCGTGGCCGTGGGCGAGGCCAGCAGAATGAGACCGGGGAGGTAGTTGGGGGCCGCCACGCCGAATTGTTTGAACAGCAGCAGACCGGCCCCCGGCAGCAGGAGCAGTTTGATGCCCACGGCGCCCAGCGCGGGAAAAATGTCTTTCCGGACGCCGGAGATGGAAATCGAGCCGCCGATGAGCAGCAGGGCGGTGGGAGGACCAAGTCCGGCCAGCATGTCCAGGCTGCGTTGCAGGATGAGGGGGATGGGCAGATGAACGGCGGAGGCCGTCATGCCGGCCAGGGCCGAGGCGATGATGGGATTGCCGAATATCTTTGCGGCCAGCTTTCCCGGTCGGGTCGGGGTGGACTCGTGGGGACCGTGGAATTGAAGGGCGAACACCGAAAGCAGGTTTTGCAGGATGATGAGGAAGCCGGCGATGATGCCGGCGCGGACCAGTCCCTCGTCTCCCAGGAAGTAAAGGGCCACGGAAAGGCCGATGTAGCCCAGGTTGCCGTGGCCGGAACTCTGGATGAAGGTGGCCGCCCGGGAGCCGTCCATGGGGCGGAAGCGGCTGACGGCCCAGGCGAGCCCGTAGCCGATGGCGGCCGCCGCCAGGGTCGCCCCCAGCACGGCGGGGTTGAAATGGCGTTCCACCGGCGCCCGGGAGGTGGCGCGGAAGATCAGCGCCGGGATGGCGAGAAAATAGACGAGCCGGTTGGCCGGGCCGAAAAACTCCGGCGGCAGAAATCCCCGCTTCCGGGCGAACCCGCCCAGGGCGACGACGAGGAAGATGGGGACGATGGTCTGAACGATTTCCATCTATTCCGGAACGGCCGTTTCCATGGCTCGAAGCGGGTTCGCCTCGAAACGGAACGGCGTTTCCCGCTCGGCGGCGAGGGCGGGGGAACCAACCCAGAACAGCGCAAAGGCCAGAAAAGCAAGGCGTTTTTGGAACATGGGAGCCTCCTCTGGATTGATGAAAAGAGACGCCACGATAAGCATTTTTCTGTTGGTTGGCAACCGCTCGCCACTCCGGCGTCGTCATCCCACCGCCATCCCCCGCCGCAAGGCCCCCCGCACTTCCGACCAGCGCTTTTCCGTCTCCAGCAGCTCCGCCAGCAATTCCTCTTCGGACGCCGTCCGTTTCTGCACCTGCTTCACCGCGCCGTTTTCAAACACCAGACGCCGGTCCGCCGAGAGGGCCAGCACCGGGTCGTGGGTGGCGATGACCACGATCTTGTCGCTGCCCAAAAGCAGGTCCAGGGCGCGGCGCTTGTCCACGCCGGCGTTTTCGATTTCGTCGATGAGGAGCACCGGGGAAACGCTCAGGAGCGCCGTGTCGGCGATCATGAGCGCGCGGGACTGACCGCCGGACAGCGCGGTCAACTGGGTTTCCGGCCGGAAGGGTTCCCCGGCCAGCCGGTTGGCCGCTTCCAGCACCCGTTTCGCCGCGGCCCCCGGATCGGTCACCTCCCGGCTTTCCGCATGGGCCCGGATGAAATCGCCCGCGCCCATGTCCATCACGAAGTTCATGTTCTGGGTGAGCTGGGCCACCAGCCGTCCCTGGAGGGCGAACCGGTCGTCCGGGTTCGGCGCTTGGCCGTCCAGCAGCAGCCTTCGGTTCGTGGGCGTGTCGCCGTCGGCCATGGATTCGATGTCGGCCAAAAACCGGCTTTTGCCCGAGCCGGTGGGCCCCAGCAGCGCGGAAATCTCCCCCACCCGAAAGTCCACGTCCCGGGCTTCGGCCCCGCCCGATTTGTCCCGTCCCGCCGTGATCGTCAGCCGCTTCAGCCCGGCCAGAATCGCGTCAGCCCCCATGGGCGTCTCCGAATTTCACCTTTTTCACGTTTCCCTTCTGATATTTGTTCCCGATCCGCGTTTCGCTGAGGCAGTAGGAGCAGATGGCCGCCGGCATGGAAAAGCGGAGCTTCATGTCGGTGACGGATTCCACCGACGGGGCCTGGGCCAGGATGGCGGCCAGGTCCATGCAGCCCTGGCCGGTGAGCCCGTTGACGTGGCGGATCACCGCCCGCCGGTTCATCTGGCGGATGCGGAAGCGGTAGACCTCCCGTTCCGCCTGGGAGACGAGATCGCCCTTGGTGATGGCCACCACGTCGGCGTTCTTGAGCATGGGGCCGATCTTCTCCGGCGCGTCGATGCCCATCAGGTTGTCGATGACGCACAGGCCCAGCAGCCCCCGGATGTGGGGCGAACAGCGGTTGCACAGCCCGGCCGTCTCGATGACGCAGCAGTCGGCCCCGGTGTCCCGGGCCCAGTCGAAGGCCTCTTCCAGGTTGGAGATGAAGAAATGGTCCGGGCAAAGCCCGCCCGACAGCGCCACGGAGACCGGAACCCCGGCCTCCCGGTACAGCTCGCCGTCCCGGCTTTTCAGGCAGTCGAACTTGACGACCGCGGGCCGGACGCCCTCGGCGGCGAGGTGGGCCAGGGTTCGGACGATCAGCGCGGTTTTTCCGCAGGCGGGCGGCCCGGCGACGGTGACCAGCTTCATATCGCGGCCCGCTGCATGTCCCGGAATTCTTCGTTGAGCTGGTTGCGCAGCCGGTTCACGTCGTGGGTCTCGATGAAATCCCAGCCGATCCACTTGAGCGTGGCGTTGGGCGGGAGGTCTTCCGGGAGGGTTCCGCCCACGGGGAGAAAGGTGCCGGCGCTGTCGATGGCGGCGAATCCGCGGGTGAAGAATTCGACGAGGTCCGCCAAGGCCGCCCGCTCCGATTTTTTGGCGAGAAGGTAGAGCGGGCTGGCGGCGGCGCCGTCCTCCGGCCAGATCATCCGGACGTGGTCGGGCTGCTGGGTGCCGACGGCGAAGAAGTAGGGGATCAGGAAAATGGCGCGGGCGTTGGGATCGTTGGTGCCGGCGGCCTGGGCCATCTGGGCGGAGTGCAGGATGGCCCCCACGTTGGCGGCCAGCTTTTTCAACCCGTCCCGGCCGTGCTCCCGGTAGAGGTTCAGGAGAACGGCGTCGGCCATGTCGTCGCCGTCGCCGCACATCACGATTTCGCCTTTGTATTGGGGCGAAAACAGGTCGGACCAGACCCGGGGCACGGGCCGGTCGCCCAGCCGCTTGAGGTCCACCAGGAAGATGTAGGGCGTGACGCCGTAGAGGGTGTAGTGGCCGTTGGGATCGATGAGCCCGGCCCGCTGGTGCAGGGGATGGATTTCGTCGGGCAGGGCGGCTTCGAACAGACCGGTTTTGACGAAGCGGTCCGCGAATTCGGTTTTCCAGAAATCGCCGAAGCCGATGGAGGCGATGACGGACGGCAGCTTGTCCGGATCGGTTTCGTCGCAGACCGGGTCGTAGGGGTCGATGGAGGTGCAGCCCATGGGGATGTGGATGCCGAGGGTTCGGCCCCGGGCCCGGTATTGCTCGGCGATCCGGTCCACCGCCGCCTTCACCAGCAGCTTGACGGGGCAGGGGGAATAGAGCAGAAGGTCCAGCTCCGAAGCCGGAAGCGTCGCCTCGGGCTCGTAGGCCATTTCCTCGATGGATCGAATGAGATTCTGAAGTCCTTGCATGGGGGTTCCTTTCCCGTGTCGCGGGCGTTCCAAAGGAACCGGCGGGGCCGGAACGGTTGAAACGCCGAAGGTTTCCGGTGCGCCGGGACGGAGAGATTCACGTCTCGACGCGATGTGGAAGTGATGGTGTCGGAAAATGCCGGGATGGCAATCCGGCAATGTGCGCGAATTTTCTGGCCATCCGGGATTTTGGCGGATGGTTGAGTTGGCCGGGGAAGGGGATTGGGGTGGAGATCGCGGTGGTGCGGTGGGAATTCCGTTGCCGGCGTTCGGAGAACAAGCGCCCCAACGACATGGGCCCCGGCCATGATTGGCCGAAACGGCGGAATCGAAAGCGATCACCATTGCCCGTCTTGATAGCAGGCGGGAGCGGGGTTGACAATGGTTTTCTGGCGGCGAAGTCCGTTCGAGGTACGCGAAGGTAGGGCAAGCTATCCGGTTTACATCTGCTTTCGGGAACGGTATTATCGGGAAGAGTGCGATGTCCTGGAAAGCGAAGTTCCCGCACCCCATATTGTGTAATAAAATAACCAGAAAAAA
>CAYFVR010000202.1:0-1201 GCA_964346545.1 uncultured Desulfobacterales bacterium
CAAGGGAGGTCCCCATGCAGACCCGCACCGAAACCGACTCCATGGGCGCCGTGGAAGTCCCCGCAGACCGATACTGGGGCGCCCAGACCCAGCGCTCCCTGCTCAACTTCCGCATCGGGGATGAACGGATGCCCCGGGAGGTCATTCGCGCCCTGGGCATTTTGAAAATCGCCTGCGCCCGGGCCAACGTGGAACTCGGAGCGTTGGACTCCGAAACCGGCGAACTTATCGAAAAGGCCGCCGCCGAGGTCCGGGACGGAGAGCTGGACGGCCATTTCCCTCTCGTCGTCTGGCAGACCGGCAGCGGCACCCAAAGCAACATGAACGCCAACGAAGTCATCGCCAACCGGGCCATCGAGATGGCCGGCGGCCAACGGGGAAGCAAGGAGCCGGTTCATCCCAACGACCACGTCAACCGGTCCCAGTCCTCCAACGACACCTTCCCCACGGTGATGCACATCGCCGCGGCGGAGATGCTGCACCGGCGGCTGTTCGGGGCGCTGGGACATCTTCGCTCCGCCCTGGACGAAAAAGCCGACGCCTTCTCGGACATCGTCAAAATCGGCCGGACCCACCTGCAAGACGCCACCCCGCTCACCCTGGGCCAGGAATTTTCCGGCTACGCCAAACAGGTGGAGCTGGGGATCGGACGAATCGAGAATTGCCTGCCCAACCTGTATCGGCTGGCCATCGGCGGCACGGCCGTGGGGACCGGCCTCAACGCGCCGGAAGGCTTCGACGAGGCGGTGGTCGCCCAAGTGTCCGAACTGACGGGGCTCCCCTTCGTGGCGGCGGACAACAAGTTTGAAGGGCTCGCGGCCCACGACGCCATGGTGGAGGCCAGCGGCGCGATCCGAACCGTCGCCGTAAGCCTGATGAAAATCGCCAACGACATCCGCTGGCTGGGCAGCGGACCCCGCTGCGGCATCGGGGAGCTGAACCTGCCGGCCAACGAGCCGGGCAGCTCCATCATGCCCGGCAAGGTCAACCCCACCCAGTGCGAGGCCATGACCATGGTGGCGGCCCGGGTCTTGGGGAACGACGCCACGGTGGCCTTCGCCGGTTCCCAGGGAAATTTCGAACTGAACGTGTTCAAGCCGGTGATCCTCTACAGCCTTCTTCAATCCATTCGCCTGCTGGCCGACGCCTGCGTCAGCTTCACCGACAATCTGGTGGTCGGGTTGGAAGCCAACCGGGAACG
>CAYFVR010000202.1:1301-8863 GCA_964346545.1 uncultured Desulfobacterales bacterium
CCCACCCGCTGGCCCACCACCTCCAGGGTGTCGGAGATCACCACGATGGCGTCCGGGTCGGTTCGACGAACCAGGCTTTTCACCCGGGCCATCTCCCGAATGGTGACCACGGTGTAAATCAGCTTTTCCGGCTCTCCGCTGTAGGCCCCCTCCGCGCGCAGGAAGGTCACGCTCCATTTCAGCCGGTAGAGGATTTCCCGGGCCACCCGGTCGGGGTGGCGGGAAATGATGAGAATGGCCCGGCGGCGGCTCATGCCGGTGACCACCACGTCGATGATGTTGGAGGTCACGTACATGTAAATCAGCGTAAAAAGCGCCGCGTCCAGGGAGACGGTGAACGCGGCGATCAGCAGCACCACCACGTTGAATCCCAGAAACGTGCTTCCAATTTTGACGGAAAAGCGGTTCAGCAGAATGACCGACAGCACGTCGGTTCCGCCGCCGGAACCGCGGGATTTCAGCACCAGCCCCGACCCCGCCCCCATAAGAATGCCCGCCAGCACCGCCGCCAGGATGGGATCGGTCACCGGCAGGGGAACGGTGACCCATTCCACCATCAGCACCAGGGAGACCATGCCGACGATGCTGTAGATGAAAAACCGCCGCCCCACGAACCGGTAGCCCAGCGCGAAGATGGGAATGTTCAACAGGAGCAGCCCCGCGGATACGCCGAACCAGGGAACCAGATAGGCGATGCCCAGCACGAGCCCCGTGAGGCCGCCGCTGAGGAAATGAAAGGGGATCAGCACGCCGTTGATGCACAGGGCGTTCAGCAGGTTCCCCGTCAGGATCAAAAGCAGATTCCGCAGGATTTCCTTTGGCTCTCCCAGCAGAGTCTGGCGGGCGCGCCGGCCCGGCAAAGGCGATGCGTGGGTGGCTTCCATGGCGGTCCTCCCTTCGTCGAAGGGCCCTTTTCGGGAGCTTCCGGATTTCGGCGCCGGGCCGAAGGACTCCGGGTCAAAGAAAAAGCCGACCGTTTCCGATCGGCTGCAACCTGTTGGCCAAAAGGGGATCGGGCGATTCCAGGGTCACCCCTCGAACACCACCCGGTACTTCCGGACGTAATCCACGGGATTGTAGGATTCCTTGGCTTTTCGGATTCCCGGATCGTCCAGATCCTGCTCCCGATTGACGTAGGAAAACTCCGGATGATCCGCCAGGAACATCTGATTGATGGCCTGGTAAACCCCCTTGAATGCAATCATTCCTTTTTCGAAATGAATGAGGAGGTGGTCTTCGTCCATCCGCTCCCCCACCGTGAAGGCCACCATTTCCCCGTCCACCAGCAAACCGCCGCCCATCAGGTTTTCCAATTGGTTCCAGTGCTCGAAAACCCGGATGATGGCTTGGTTTTCGGCTTCCAGGGTGTCGTCCGACTCGCAATCCCGCCATCGACACCATTCCTCCTGGGTGTCCAGGGCGGCCTGGGCCTGGGTCGCATCCAGCGGGACGTACCGGTAATCGTACTTCTTCAAAAACTGATTCAGCAGATTTTTCTTTTTGTGGAACCGGTTTCCCCGCAATTCCACCAAATCCGAAACCGAGTAGAGATAGTCCCAGTGGCCCCGGGTCTCATCCAGGGAAATCCGGTCGCCCAAGCTTTCCGACCATCGGTTCGCCAGGGTCTGGGGCGCCCGGATGAAGTTCGCGCCCCCGGGCAGATTCCGCGCCAGCACGTCGCCCCAGTCGTCCCGGTCCCAGCGGCCCACCGGCGCCCAGAGAAAAGGCTCGGAGCCGTTCCTTTGCCGAAGCCAGACCAGATCGTCCGACCAGGCCCATTCCAGATCGTAGGCCGGCCCCCAGCCCCACAGGTTGACGAAGCTGTAATCGGAGGCCGCCCAGGGGCTTTGCCGCAGTTTTTCCAGATATTCCGACTGCCGGTCCAAGGTGACCGGCGTAAAGGACAAGGTCATGATTCTCCTTTGGGAAAGGTTCGGCGCGCCGGGAGGATCGTCCCGGAATTCCGCGATTCGACCGCGGCGGCGTCGCCGAAAGGCCATTTTGGCCGTCGGCCGATTGACGGAACGGCCGGATTTTCGTACATTGAAACTCGGGTTGAGGATGTTGCACGATTCTCCCACAAATTCAAGGGGCGTTTCCCGCATTCCGCGTCAAATGGTTGTCGGGCGCAACCCGTTTCCGGGATCGCCCCGCCAACCGAAACTTCCGGGTGCGTAATTTTACGGAAGAGCGGCTGGAAATCCGGATCGAATCCCATGGGCATTCAACGAACGGTTCAACGCGGTTTTTTGTTTCCGAACGGGCCTGCGTGGAATCTTTCCTTGTTTTCGCCGATCAATGCGGGTACGAAATATGCGACGTCGGCGCCCGCGCCGGTTTTCCCCGCGGCTGCGTGAACATTTCCGGTTGCGCCCCGGCGGGAATTGATTTTGAAGCGGATCGTCGGCCCATCGCGGACGACGTCGCCGTCTGCGATGGCCGCCCTTGCCTTCCCTGTTCCGACGACCCGGACGACACGGAGGTTTTCATTTCCTGTTTCATCGACACCGCCCAATTCGTCTTTCCCAACGCGGCAACCTCCAAATAAGCTTGATTTCTTCCGGGTTCCGCCCGGATCGTCCCGGGGGTCCGGAGCGCCGGATCGTCCGGCTTTTTTTCCCGAAGCGAATCGAAATCTTCTCATCCACATCATGAACGAATTTCCAAGCCACCAGGACCCCCACACGCGGATCGCCGCGCTGACCCGCGAGTACCGGGCCGCCGAACAACGGGCGAAAGAAGCCGAAACCCGGCTTCGACGCATGGCCGAGGAAAAAGAACGGCTAAACCGACGTTTGGAAGCCCTGGCGGCCCTGAACCGGATGAACGGCGCCACCGCCCACGAAATCAGCGAATTCGTGCTCCGCGAGGCGCTTCGGCTGACGGACAGTCCGGTGGGCATTACCAGCTACGTCTTCGAGGAGCGAAACCTGGTTCTTCCCGTGTCCTGGTCCCCCGGGCTGGAAGACCTCTGCTCCGCCCCCGTTCCGGCCCACCAGCGCATCGACGTCAACGGCATCTGGCGCGAAGTGGCGAAACGCAAAGCGCCCGCCATTTGGAACGACTACGGAAACGACGCCCGGCCGCCGGAAGGCCATATTCCCATGCGTCGGCTCCTGGCCGTGCCCATGGTGGAAAACGGCCGTTGCGTCATGATCGCGGCCTTGGCGAACAAAAAGACCGATTACGAAACCGGCGACGCCGAACTGGTGGGCGATCTGCTCAAGGGGATGTGGACCCGAATTCGGACCATCGAAATCCACGCCGAACTCAAGGAAAGCGAGCAGAAATTCCGGAGTCTGTTCGAATTCTTCCCCCAGCCGGTGGTTCTGCTGGACCTGGAAACCAACGTCCTGACCGAAGCCAATGAAATTTTCTGCCGCACTTTCTGCCTGGAGCGGTCGGGAGTCATCGGAAGCACCCTGAACGGAATCGGCCTGTTGTCCGAGGTGGACAACGCCCGTTTTTTCGAGGAAATTCGGCGCCCGGAAGGGGTGCATGCCATGGAAGTGGACCTTCACACCCGGTGCGACCGAATGCGCACCATGCTGCTTTTCGCCCGGTTCATCTGGACCGCCGGCCACTCCTCGATCCTGGTGATCTTCGCCGACATCACCGAGTTGAAACGGTTGCAGCAACGGGTGGAGGAAAACCGGAAAACCGAGGCCATCGTCAAACTGGCCGGCGGCGTCGCCCACGAATTCAACAACGCCCTTTTCGCCATCACCGGCAACCTGGAGCTGCTGGGCATGGAGATCGGCGAGCAGGGCCGCTGTCCGCGCTACCTCAAGGCCATGAACCAATCGGCCCAGCGAATGATCGATCTGACCAACAAGCTGCTGGCCTATTCCCAGGGCGGCCAGTTCGCCCCCATGTCGGTTCAGCTCGGCGCCTTCATCCGGCGAAACATGCCGCTGATGCTGGCCTCCGTTCCCTCCGGCATCCAGGTGGAAACCCGATTCCCCGACGCCCTTCCCCCGGTCAAGGCCGATCCGGCACAGCTTCAGGCGGTGCTTTCCGCCCTGTTTTCCAACGCGGTGGAGGCCATTGAAGGCTCCGGCCGGGTGATCGTTTCCGCGCTGTTTGAAGCCATCGAAAAGCCGGACTCGGACCTGTCGCCGGGACGCTACGCGGTCATCAGCGTATGCGACAACGGGCGGGGCATGGACGAAGAAAAGCGGCGGAAAATTTTCGATCCCTTTTTCACCACCAAATTTCAGGGGCGGGGCCTGGGCATGGCGGCGGTCTTCGGCATCGTCAAAAACCACGGCGGCGGCATTCGGATTTTTTCGTCCCCGGATCGGGGAACCGAAATCCGGGTGTATCTCCCGGCCCAGCCCGAGGACAACGAACGCCTCGCTCCCGAAACCACCGGCGCCCGCGCCATGGAGGCGGGCACCGGCGCCATCCTGGTCATCGAGGACGAGGAAATGGTGCTCGACGTCAGCCGCGCGGTGCTCCGAAAGCTCAATTACCAGGTGATCGAGGCCCGCAACGGCCAGGAGGCGGTTTCCATCGCCCGGGAACACGACGGTCCCCTGGACGCGGCCCTGCTGGACCTGGGCCTCCCGGACATGGACGGCGGCCAGATATTCCCCCTGCTCAAAGAGGCCCGTCCCCACATGAAGGTCATCGTCTGCAGCGGCTACTCGCTGGAAGGCCCCGCCCGCCAATTGCTTCGGGACGGGGCCGAAGGGTTCATCCAGAAGCCCTTCACCCTCTCCGCCCTGTCGGAGACCCTGAAATCGGCCCTCGCGCCGGAAGGAGACGCCAATGAATCGCCATCGGATTCTTGAAACGCTGATTGCCAACGCGCCGGTCAACCGGCGCGAATTTCTGAAGGAACAGTTTCGCGCGGCCCTGCTGCTCACGGCCGGGGCCGGGGCTCTTTCCGCCGCCCGGCCGGCCTGGAGCGCCGATCCGCCGGACATCGGCGTGGCGGTGGGCGATCCCGGACCCGCCGCCCGCAAGGCGGTGGATCTGCTGGGCGGCATGAGCCGCTTCGTGAAGTCGGGCCAGAAGGTGGTCGTCAAGCCCAACATGAGCTTCGCCCACGACGTGGACCGGGCCACCAACACCCATCCGGAAGTGGTGCGGGAGCTGGTGCTGATGTGCAAGGAGGCCGGGGCGGATCGGGTGCGGGTGCTGGACAACCCGCTGCGCAACGTGGAGCTGTGCCTCGAAGGGATCAAACAGGTCTGCGAGCCCATCGACAAGGGCATGGTGCAGGGCCTCACCGACGACCGGTTCTACGCGGAGACGGCCATTCCCCGGGGCGAAGGGATGAAGAAAACCGACGTCATGCGGGACGTGCTGGACGCCGACGTGCTCATCGCCGCGCCCGTGGCCAAGTCCCACGGCAGCGCCGGCGTCAGCCTTTCCATGAAGGGGATGATGGGGCTCATCTTCAACCGCTGGGTCATGCACAGCCGGTTCGATCTGCACGGCGCCATCGTTGATCTGGCCAGTCTGCTGACGCCGGCGCTCGCCGTGGTGGACGCCACCCGGGTGCTGACCACAAGCGGACCCTCCGGGCCGGGAAAGGTGATCCGACCGCGCACGGTCATCGCCTCGCCGGACATGGTGGCCGCCGACGCCAAGACCGTCTCCATGTTCGAATGGTACGGCCGAAAGTTCGAGCCCCGGCAGGTCAAGCACATTCGCATCGCCCACGAACGGGGCCTGGGTCGGATGGACGTGGAGAACCTGACGGTGAAACGGGCGGAGGTCTGATTGTCAAAAGGTTCGCCGATCCGCCGGCTGATTCGATTTCCCATCAGACTATCCGTTCAGCGATGGATTCAGCTTTTCTGTTTTCTCGGATTTTTCCTTCTCATCCTGCTGACCGCGTTTCCGCCGGCCTTTCCGGTTTCCGCCGAATTGTTTTTGCGAACCGATCCGTCCGCGCTTTTCGGGACCGCACTGGCGGCCCGGGACATGCTCTGGGCCTTTTGGCCCGCGCTGGTTTTTCTGGCGCTGACGCCGCTGCTGGGCCGGTTTTACTGCGGCTTCGTCTGCCCCATGGGGGCGACCCTGGACGCGACGGATCGGCTGGTGGGCCGGGGAAAGGGCTTTTCGCCGGAGCGGGCGGCCCGCTGGCGGCTGGGGAAATATCAGCTGCTCATGGCATTGGGAGTTTCCGGACTGTTCGGCGTTTCCCTGGTGTTTCTGGTTTCGCCCATTCCGCTGATCACGCGGCTGTTCGCGCTGATCGTCCAACCCTTTCTGGTGGTTCTGACGGAAATCGGTCTGGTGGCGATCCGGCCGGTCGCCGACGCCCTGGACATGCCGTCGCTGGTCTACGCCCGGATCGAGGCGCCCCGGTTCGCGCTGGGGGCGACCACGGCCCTGCTGTTCGGCGGGATTTTCTCCCTGGCCCGGATCGCGCCCCGGTTCTGGTGCCGATACCTTTGCCCGGCCGGCGCGCTGTTCGCGGCCTGCTCCCGGAAACCGGCCATCGCCCGCCGGGTCTCCGACGACTGCATCCACTGCGGCCAATGCATCCGCGAGTGCCCGATGGGGGCCATCCCGGCGGAACCCCGGGACACCCGCCACGGCGAGTGCATCGCCTGCGAAACCTGCGTCCGGGTCTGCCCGGTGGACGCGGTTCAATTCAAAACGGGCGCGGGAGAGCGGAAAAACGGAGTGGTCGCCGGGCTTCCTTCCGGAGGCCGTCGGCGGATGATCGCCGCCGGGCTGGCCGGCGCGGGCGCGGCCTTTTTGGTGTTGACCGGTCTTCGCCATCGAACCGGAGACGGCCCGGGGCAGGTGCGCCATCCGGACTTGATCCGTCCGCCGGGGGCCGTTCCGGAACCGGACTTCCTGGACCGCTGCATCGGCTGCGGCGCCTGCATGAAGGTCTGCCCCACCAACACCCTTCAGCCGGTGGCCTTTATCGCGGGGTTGGACGGCTTTTTCAGTCCGGTCATCACCCCGCAAAGGGGGCCGTGCGAACCGCTCTGCAACGCCTGCGGCCACGTCTGCCCCACCGAGGCCATCCGGCCGCTGTCTCCCGAGGAGAAAATCTGGGCGAGAGTCGGAACGGCCCAGGTGCTGCGGCATAAATGTCTGGCCTGGGAGTTCGACCGGGGCTGTCTGGTCTGCGACGAGGTCTGCCCCTACGACGCCATTCATCTGCGGTCCGTCCCGGAAGTTTCCGTGGCGGTCCCCTTCGTGAACGAGCGTCGCTGCGCCGGCTGCGGCTTTTGCGAACACCACTGCCCGGTCACGGCGGAATCGGCCATCATCGTGGAACCGATGGACGCGTTGCGGCTGGCGTCGGGGTCCTATCGGGAGGCGGGGATGGCGGCGGGCATGGAACTGCGGATTCATCCGTCGGAAGCGGAAAGCGGGGAATCCGCGGGGGGTTATGGTTCTCCGGGCGGGGCTCCGGAATATGGCGGGGGGTCGGACGGGGAGTTGCCGCCGGGGTTCAGCCTGGACGAGGAAAGCGGGAAAATTCCGGGTGGGTTCGATCCGGCCGAAACGTCGGGGTATCCTTCGGGAGATGGGGCGGGCGAGAAACCCGGCGAGGGGTTGCCGCCGGGATTCGAGGAATAGCT
>CAYFVR010000203.1:0-8681 GCA_964346545.1 uncultured Desulfobacterales bacterium
CTGGGGCTGGTGGTGGACGACCCCATCACCAACGTGGACAACATCCAGCGCCACGTCTTCAAGGGCCGGCGCAATCCCCGGGACGCCACGCTTTACGCCGTCCAGGAGGTGCTGCCGCCGGTCATCATGTCCACCCTGGCCATCATCGTCACCTTCACCCCATTGTTTTTCATCACCGGAATGATGGGGCCCTACATGGCCCCCATGGCCGCCAACGTTCCGGTGACCGTGATTTTTTCGACGCTCTGCGCCGTCACGGTGGTGCCCTGGTTTACCTTCACGCTGCTGAAAAATCGCAAAGGGCGGAAGTCCGAGGCCGGCGGCGGGAAGTCGGATGAGAACGGCGATCCCGCCTCCGGGGAAACCGGCGACGGAACCGCTCCATCGGATCCGCCCGATATGGCCGGGGACGGCGGGTCCGACGACGAAAACAGCGTCGAAGAAGACTTTGCCGTCGGCGGTCCCATTTCCCGGATTTATCGGGCCGTGGTCGGGCCGTTTCTGGATTCCCGGTTGCTGCGCTGGCTGCTGCTGATCGGCGTACTGGCACTCATGGTCGTGGCGGCGCTGCTGGCGGCGTTTCGGCTGGTGCCGCTGAAAATGTTGCCCTTCGACAACAAGAACGAATTCCAGATCGTGGTCAACATGCCCGAGGGCACGACCCTGGAGACCACCGACGGCGTCCTTCGGGACTTCGAAGCCTACCTGCGAACCGTGCCGGAGGCGACCGATTTCGTTTCCTACGCGGGCACGTCCTCGCCCATGGATTTCAACGGGATGGTGCGCCATTACTACCTGCGCCGGGGCGGCCACGTCGCCGACATCCGGGTCAATCTGCTGGAAAAGGGCGAACGGGACGCCCAGAGCCACGCCATCGTGCTGCGGCTGCGGGAGGATTTGGAGCGGATCGCCCGGGAGAACGGGGCGAAAATTCAGCTGGTGGAGGTGCCGCCGGGACCGCCGGTGCTCTCCACCGTCGTCGCCGAAATTTACGGCGAGCCGGACACGCCCTACGCGGCGCTGATCGCCGCCGGGGACCGGATCACCGAGCTGATGAAAAACGAGCCCTTCGTGGTGGACATCGACACCATGGCCGAAGCGCCCCACGCCGAGATCGATTTCGTGGTGGATCGGGAGAAGGCGGCGCTCCACGGCGTCAGCGCCCGGGCGATTCTGGACACCCTGCGGATCGCGGTGAGCGGAACCACCCCGGCCACCGTCCATGTTCCGGACGAGCGGCAGCCGCTCCACGTCCGGATCATCCTGCCCCGTTCCCGGCGCTCCAGCGTCTCGGACCTGATCCAGGTGCCGGTGGCCTCGGCCGCCGGCGCCATGGTGCCGCTGGCCGAGCTGGTGGAACCGGTGAGCCGGGAGCGGGCCCAGCCGATCTTTCATAAAAACCTGGAGCGGGTGGTCTACGTGGTGGCGGAAATGGCGGGCCGGGCCCCGGCCGAGGCGGTTTTGGACATGCAGTCCCGCTTGGCCGACGATCCGCTGCCCGAGGGCGTCCGGGTCGAATGGGCCGGGGAGGGGGAGTGGAAGATCACGCTGCGGGTGTTCCGGGACATGGGCATCGCCTTCGCGGCGGCGCTGATGGGGATTTACATTTTGCTGATCATCCAGACCGAATCCTTTTTCATGCCGCTGCTGCTCATGATGGCCATCCCGCTGACCCTTATCGGGGCCATGCCCGGCTTCTGGCTGCTCAACCTGTTCGCCGGGCCGGTGGGCGGCTTCGAGAACCCGGTCTTTTTCACGGCCACCGCCATGATCGGCATGATCGCCTTGGGCGGCATCGTCATCCGCAACGCGGTGGTGCTCATCGAGTTCATCCAGGAGGCGGATCGGCGCGGGCTGGCCTTCCGGGAAGCGATTCTGCGCTCCGGGGCCATCCGCATGCGGCCGATTTTGCTTACCGCCGCCACCACGGCGTTAGGCGCGTGGCCCATCACCCTGGACCCGATCTTCTCCGGCCTGGCGTGGACGTTGATTTTCGGGCTGGTGGCCTCGACCCTGTTCACCCTGGTGGTGATTCCGGTGTCGTATTTCGCGGTGTATCGGAAGGGGCGGGAGGGGTAGTTTGCGCCCTTTCGCCTCTCGCAGAAGGTTTCCTTGATTTATTCGCCGATTCGGTCGGGAGCCGGACGACGGGGTCGATCCTTTGCAATATACGGTCAACCCCTTATTGAAGAATCCGAACCGATCCTTTATCCTCGTCGTGCTTTCCTTTTATTTTCCCTACATTTGGAGGCCCAATGAACATTGTGGATGCCCTGGTGGATCACCACGGGGTGCTGCGCGATCTGTATCGACAATCGGAGGCGGACCCTGGGGTGTTTGATACCTTTATCCGCCATCTCGTCATTCACCACACCATGGAAGAGAAGTATTTTTACGACTACCTGGAGAAGGTCGCCTCCGCCCGCCACGACGCGCTGGAGGCGGTCAACGAGCATCACATCATCGAGCTGATCATCAAGGACGCCCAGGGCCACCCCCGGGACCACGAAAATTTCCCCATCAAGATCGAGGGGTTGGGCGAATACACCGAGCACCATCTGGACGAGGAGGAACTGGAAATTTTCCCGCTGGCCCGCGGACTTTTTCCCCAAGAGGACCTGAACGCCCTGGGCGAACTGTTCGAGACGGCCAAGGCGGCCTTTCTCGCCGTGGAAACGCCCGACGCTCCCAAAAATATCGACACCTCCGGTTCCGGCGGCCGGGGCGCCGCGGGCCGGGGCTTGGGAATCGGCAGTCTGAAACGGTAAACTTCGGGAAAAATGGAATTTCCCCTCATCCTCGAAAGGAAGCATCATGGACATATTGAAGCGAGAACTGGCCCCGATCCCCCAGGAAGCCTGGGCGGAGATTGACGAACAGGCTTCCCGGACGCTGAAAGCCCTCCTGTCCGCCCGAAAAGTGGTGGACGTATCCGCGCCCCAAGGCCCCAGCTTTCCCGGCGTCCCCGAGGGCCGGCTGGAGTATCCCGACCCGCAGCCAAACGAGAAGCTGAACTACGGCATCCACAAGGTGCATCATCTGGTGGAAACCCGGGTCAATTTTGATCTCAATATTCGGGAAATGGACAACGTGGTTCGCGGCGCCAAAGACGTGGACTTGGCCAATCTGGAAGACGCCGCCCGGCGGATCGCCCTGTTCGAGGAGTCGGTGGTGTACCACGGGCTCGGCCAGGCGAACATCAAGGGGCTGAAACGCTGCTCCGAGAGCGAATGTCTGACGGCGGGGAGCAGCCCCGAATCCCTGCTGGAAACGGTCGCGGAGGGCGTCACCACCTTCGCCGCCCGCTCCGTGGAAGGTCCCTACGCCTTCGTGGTCGGCCCCCAGCTGTGGAGCCGGATGTCGGCCCATTTTCAGGGCTATCCCGTTAAAATGCAGGCCGAAAACATTCTTGGCGGGCCGGTGGTGCTTAGCCCCTATCTGAGCGGGGAGTTCGCCAACGAAGCCTTTCTGGTGACCACCCGGGGCGGCGATCTGGAGCTGGTGCTCGGCCAGGATTTGGCCATCGGCTACGAAAAGCATGGCGCCGATACCGTCACCCTCTATTTCACCGAATCCTTCACCTTCCGCATTCTGGAACCCGCCGCGGTCATCCATTACGCCGCCGAATCCTGATCGCCTTTCACGTTTTTCCCCGCCGCCGGTTCCCGCCGGGCCGACGGCGGGGAAATCCGGCGCCGAATTCAACCCGCCCGTTTTTGACAAGTACGGGTTTCGTTCATAATTTCTGCTGTTCATTCAATCCGCTTGCCATCCACCATTTCGCCGAGGGAAGGGTCGTCCAGGGGCGGCCGTTTTCCCGAGGATCTTTTTTTCACCGCACGAACACGTCACAAGACACGAAAGGGGACAACATGGACATCCAAGGGAAGAACGTCGTCATTACCGGGGCCGGCCGGGGCATGGGCCGGCAGTTCGCCATCGATCTGCAATCCGCGGGGGCCAAGCCCTTCGCCCTGGACGTGCTTCAGGAAAACCTCGACGAGCTGAAGGAAGAGAACGGAATCCCCGGCAAGGTGGTGGACGTGACCAACGAGGACGAAGTGCAGTCCTTTTTCGAGGAATACGCCGGCGAATACGGCGCGCCCCACGCGCTGGTCAACAACGCCGGCATCACCGCCGACGGCATCTTCGTCCGCGAGAAAAACGGCGAAATCCAGAAGATGGGGATGGACAAGTGGGGCAAGGTGATCGCCGTCAACCTCACCGGGGTCTTTCTTTGCGGTCGAGAGGCCGCCGCCCAGATGATCAAGCATTCCGTCAAGGGAGTCCTCATCAACATCTCCTCCATCAGCAAGGAGGGCAATTTCGGCCAGACCAACTATTCGGCCACCAAATCCGGCGTGGCCGCCATGACGGTGACCTGGGCCAAAGAGTTGGCCCGGTACGGAATTCGCTCCGCCGCCATCGCGCCGGGCTACGTCAACACCGAGATGGTGGCCAAGATCGACGAGAAGGTGATCGACAAGATCGTGGCCCAGATTCCCGTGGGCCGGCTGGCGGAAATGAAGGAGATTTCCCAGGCCGTGAAGTTCATCCTGGAATGCGACTTTTTTAACGGCCGCGTGCTGGAAGTGGACGGCGGCCATCGCATCTGACGCCGCCGACCGGTGACCGGGGAGATCGGGTCGGATCGGCGATTCGATTTCCAGGGGCTCCATCCAACGAAAAATCCCGGGCGGGACGCCTGTCGTCCCCCCGGGATTTTTGTTTTGTGGCCGTCGTCGCGGCGGTTCCGGCGTCCATGGCCATCCCTCCATCGGGGGGCGACGGGAACGGCAAGGCGCTATTCCTTTTTTTCGGTATGTTTTCCGCTGTCGAACAGGTAGCCCACCGATCGGATGGACCGGAAGAAGGAGGGCCGCTTGGGGTCTTTTTCAAAGTAGCGGCGCAGCCGGACGATGAAATTGTCCACCGTCCGGGTGGCGGTGGCCCGGGTGTAGCCCCAGCCGATTTCCAGAATGCGGGAGCGGGTGAGCGGGGTGCCCTCGTTGGCCACGAAGAGTTGCAGCAGCCGCAGCTCCTGCTCGGTCAGGTGGAAGGTTTCGTCGTCCCGCCGGGCTTCCCCGGTGCCCAGGTCCACGGTGTTTTCGCCGAAACGGAAGACGCCGGATCGGGAAGTCGAGGCGGGGCGATCCGCTTCCGGTTCGGTCCAACGGGATCGGGTCAGCAGCCGCTCCACCCGCAGCAGAAACTCCTCCAGATGAAACGGCTTGGTCAGATAGTCGTCCACCCCGTAGGCAAGCCCCTTCACCCGGTCGTCGGCCTCGCCCTTGGCGGAAAGAATCAGGATGGGCAGCCGCTCGTCCCGCAGCCGGATATGGCGGAGGACCGAAAGACCGTCCATCACCGGCAGCATGATGTCCAGCACGATCAGGTCCGGTTTCCAGTCCCGCCAGAATTCAAGCCCCTCGGTTCCGTCCCCGGCCATGGCCACCTCGTATCCCTGAAGCTCCAGGTTCAGCCGGACCCCTTCCGCGATGTGGGGTTCGTCCTCGATGATCAGAATCCGCGAAGGCGTCGCGGTCATTTCTCCCCCCTTTCCGCCGCCGGCAGGGTGATGAAAAAGGTGGCGCCCTGGTCCGGTCCGGGGCTTTCGGCTCGGATGGTTCCCTTGTGAATCCGGACGATGTGCTGGGCCAGATACAACCCCAGACCGCTGCCCCGGGTGGAGAGGGTTTCGGCCTGGCCGGTCTGGTAGAATTTTCGGAATATTTTTTTGACCTCCGCTTTTTCCAGCCCGATGCCGTTGTCCGACACCGCCAGACCCGCGCCGCGTTCCGAGGCGGCGAACCGGATGTCCACCTCCGGCGGGCGGGATTGGTTGTAGGTGACCGCGTTGGTCAGCAGGTTCATCAACAGCATGTCGAACAGGGGCCGGGCCACCCGGCACGGCGGCAGCGGTTCCGCCGGGGGATGAATCCGGATGCGGGCGGTTTCAAAGTTGTGGTGGTGCGCCTTGCGGAATTCGGCCGTCGCCTCGGCCAGATCGATACGGGTGAATTCGCCCTGGTAGCTTTTGCTTTCGATCCGGGCCAAGTTGAGGATCCGGTTGACCTGATCCGACAGTCGGGCCACGTCCCGCAGCATGAAGCGGATGTAAGGGAGCTGCTTTTCCCGGGGGATGTCGTGCTTGAAGAAGGTTTCCAGATACAGCCGGAGCGAGGTGACCGGCGTTTTGAGTTCGTGGGTGAAATTGTTGATGAAGTTGTTTTGCAGCCGGTACAGTTGCAGGGTTTTTTGATGGTAGACGTAGATGATGAAGATGCCGAACAAAATGGTGGCCACCAGCACCGAAAGGATCAGGATGACGACCCAGGTTTTGGCCTGAAACACCTGTCCGGGGTCGATGTTCATCCGGCCGGCCACGGCGGCCAGCTCCTGATTTACCCGGGTGTACCAGTAGATGTAGAGAAACAGCGAGGCGCACAGGGCCAGCGTGGAGAAAATGAGGACGAAAAGGGGGTGGAAGAACCAGGGGGTTGTTCTCATGGGGGGCGGTTTCGAACCAACGGGTTGAGAGGAGAGCGCCTTCATGCCGACCTGCGCGAGCGGTTGCGATTTTGCTTTCCGCCCTTCCTCCGGGGACGCGCTTTCGGCGCGCCGGTTGCCCGTTTGCGTCCGCGAGGCTCCATTTTTCGTCCGCGGACGCCGAGGGGCGGCGGTGTTGTGTTTCCATGTAAAACGGAGACGGGGGGTGTGTCAAGGAAGGGGGGCGCGCCGTTCGAAAGGAACCGGCGCCGGGTCCCGGAAAAGAGGCGCCGGTTCTTTCATTGCCGATGCGCGTCCAGCTCTCCGAGCAATTCCACGAGACCTTCGACCATGGCGTTGCCGCCGGCAAACGTCCGATCCTCCCTCGGCGGCCAAGAGATGACGCAGGCCGGCGTGGTCATAATTTCGTGGCGTTGAATCAAATCGTTCCATTGCCGAAGGATCGGATTCACCTTGAGGGGTTCGAGCTTGACCCCTTCTCCTTCCAGCGCCCGAATCAGCTCTCTTTCCGCTTTCACCCTTTGGCTTTGGGCCAGTTCGAACAGAATGCGGCGCGTCCGCAACATCTCGGACAGGCGGCCGTCCGCGTTGGCGGAATAGAGAAAATACTTGGAGAAGACGGCTTCGGCCATGCCCGACGGATAATCCACGAAGACGATCTTCGCGCCCAGCTCGCTCAAATCCGTCAGGGCTTCCTCCAGGACCGGCTCGATGTCGTGGCAGGCGCCGCAGAAGTAGTCGCTGAATACGATCACTTCAATCCAACCGGACCCATGGACAAACACGCCTTCGACTTTCGCCGAACTTGGCGAGGGAGAAAGCGATACCAACAGAAAAAATAGAAGGAAACAGGCATTTCGCAACGGACATTTTCCTTTTCGAAAAAGGTGGTTTGGGGGAAGAATCGACGCGCGGAGAATCCCCGGAATTTTCACGAATGCCGGACTTCCTTCCCTCTGGGGACGCCGTGTCCTTCGGGAAACCAGGATTGGGTCCGGTTGGCGATTTTGACCAGGAAGAGCATGACCGGAACCTCCACCAAAACGCCGACGATGGTGGCCAGCACCGCGGGCGATGCCGGGCCGAACAGGGTGATGGCCACGGCCACGGCCAGCTCGAAGAAATTGGATGCGCCGATCATGCCCGCGGGGGCGGCCACGTTATGGGGCAGCCGCAACCATCGGGCCACCAGATAGGCGATGAAGAAAATCAGGGTCGTCTGGAGGGTCAGGGGAATGGCGATGAGAACGATGTGCAGGGGATTGTCGAGGATCACGTCGCCCTGGAACGAAAAGATGAGAATCAGCGTCAGCAGCAATCCGCCGATGGTGATGTTGTTGAACTTTGGCAGAAAGGAACGGTTGAAGTAATCTTCGCCCCGATTTTGGATCACCAGATGACGGGTCGCGATGCCGGCCGTCAGCGGAATCACCACGAAAAGGAAGACCGACAGAAACAGCGTGTCCCACGGAATCTCGATGCCGCCCACGCCCAGCAGCAGTCCCACGATGGGGGTGAAGGCCAAGAGGATGATCAGATCGTTGGTGGCCACCTGAACGACCGTGTAGGCGGGGTTGCCCCGGGTGAGATGGCTCCAGACGAAGACCATGGCCGTGCACGGCGCGGCGCCCAGCAGCACGGCGCCGGCCAGGTAGTCCCGGGCCAGATCGGGCGGAATCAACGGCTCGAAAATGACGTGGAAAAACAGCGCGGCGATGCCGAACATGGTAAACGGCTTGACCAGCCAGTTGACGATCCAGGTGAGGTAGAGTCCCGCGGGGTTTTTGCCGACGTTTTTGACGCTGGCGAAATCGACCTTCATCATCATGGGATAGATCATGAGCCAGATCAACACCGCGATGGGGATGGAAACGTTGGCGTATTCGAATTGGGCCAGCACCGCCGGGACGGCGGGAAGAAATTTTCCGATCAGCACGCCCGCGACCATGCACAGCGCGACCCACACCGTGAGGTTGCGCTCGAAGAAGCTGATGCCCGCGTCTTTTTCATTTTCCATGGGTTGCGTTCTCCTTTAGGTTGGAACGGTTCATCCGCGCCAGGGGTTCGGCGCCGGATCGGAACGGCATTGGGTTCAAGCCGGGCATTCCCTCCGCGTTTTTTGGCGCCGGCACAGTTCCTCGGGTTCGCGGACCAGGATTTGGTCCAGAAGC
>CAYFVR010000204.1:0-6830 GCA_964346545.1 uncultured Desulfobacterales bacterium
CTCACCACCGAAACGGAAGCGGCCGCAACACCGAAATCCGCTTTTTTTCGATCTCGATATATCCGCCGTCCCGCAGTTCCTTGAAAATCCGGCTGATCATCTCCCGGGAAGCGCCCACCCGGTCGCCGATGTCCTGCTGGGTCAATCGTTCCGCGATCCGGCAACGATCCGTTTCTTCCCGGCAGGCCCCGTCCAAAAACCGGGCGACCCGGCCGTAGACGTCCCGAAAGACCAGATCCTTGATCTGCTCCGTGGCCTTCCGGAGCTTGATGTTCAATCCTTCCATCAATTTGAAGCAAATGTCCGGATTGGCCGCGAGCATTTCCCGAAAATGGACCCGGGAAATCACCAGAAGCCGGCTGGGCTCGGCCACCTCCACGTCGGCGCATCGGGGCGCCTGGTCGATGAAGCTCATCTCCCCGAAATGATCCCCCGGCCCGAATTCGTTCAGCACGAATTGCCGCCCCTCCTCGTCCACACTGACGCCCACCGCCTTGCCGGAAAGCACCACGTAGAGCGAATCGGTTCGCTCCCCCTCCGTAATGATCACCGCCCCTTTCCGGTAAGACTGCTCCAGACAAATGGCGGAAATCGCGTCGCGTTCATCTTCATCCAGGCAGGAAAACAACGGCACGGAAGCCAATATTTCCAATGAAACCAATGGAACCTCCGAAATCGATCGGCGTTATGGAGTTTCGGCCGCGACCGGTTCACGCCTCTTTTCATATCCGCGAGGCCAACCCGCCATCCCGGGCCATCTTTAACGTGAAAAATCCCGTTCCAAGGGTGAACGCGACACGCTCTCGCCGTGAAGCCTTCCTCCCCGGCGTCGAAAAAAACCGATAAGGTCCGAATCAATCACTCCCCCAACCCGCAGGAAAAGGAGGCGAAGATGAAACGTTGGCATTGGCTGGCAATCGGCATTTTGGTGGTTCTCGTCGGCGGCGGAATCGGTCTTCAACTGTACGCGAACCAGACCGCGACGAAGCGGGTGGAAGAAGCCTTCGCGTCCGCCGAGCAACATGATCTGAAGATCACCCACGAGGGCGTGCGGTACAACTTGATGGACGGCCAGGTGACCGTCTCCCGGATCGTTCTGACGCCCACCGGGGAAGAAGGCGCCTCGCCGCTGAAAATCGATGAAATGGTCATCCGGGAGATCGACGAGGGCCAAGAGATCCCGGCGTTCGCGGACGTTTCCATCCGAGGTTTTCAGTTGACCGGCGAAACCTTCGGAGAAAATTTTTCCGAATGGCGGAACCGGTTGGAATACGGCGACCTTCGGGCCGACCTGGACCTGGCCTACCGGCTCGACGAAGACCGGAAGGAAATCCGGATCGATCCCGTTCGGCTGTCCATCCCCGAAGCCGGAGAGCTGGAATTCACCCTCCATCTCGGCAATTTGACGATCTCCGAAGAAACGCCGGAAGCGGCGATGAACGGCTTTCCCGCCTGGCTGTTCCATTCCATGGAACTGACCTACGCCGACCGTTCCTTGGCCACCCGCTGGCTGGATGCGGCCTCGAAAGAAGCCGGCGGGGATATGCGGGAGGTCATTCAGGGAACCATCGATCAGATTTTGGGGGCCGGTCCCCCTCCGGCGGTGGCTTCGGGACTCACCGAAATCCGGACGTTTGTCGGCAAACCGGCCGCCCTCCGCCTGACCGCCGCGCCGGAGAAGCCGGTGGCGCTTCACCGGCTTCTCCGATCGAACAATCCTTTGATGTTGCTGGATACGCTGGGCGTTACACTGAAGGCGGAATGAGCATCGGAATTTTGGCGCGGAACCGCCACGATCCGGCGTTCCGTTCCTCCATGACGGCCACCCCGAAAGGGGGAGGCAATTCGGCTCCCCCGAAACCCCTTCTGGAAAGGAAGATTTCATGACGATCGAAAACGAGCAACCAAATGGCGGGGAAACCCCGACGGAAAAACCCCAAACCAAAACGAACCCGCCCGCCGGGACATCCGACTTCCCGATTGCGGAGCTGGTCTCACTTTTTCTTTCGAACCCCCTGGCCGGTCAACGAAAAATCCTGGGACGACTTTCCGAGACGAACCAGTGGATCGGCGGCGGCGTCCTGGCGTTTCTGAACGTGATGGGCCTGTTTCTCCTGATCATCGGATCGATCCGCGGAATTTTCGGGGCCTTCGCCAGGCTGTCCGCCGGCGATTACTTCGGCGTTTTCGTGGTCTGCCTGATCCCCTTGGCCGCCTTGTTCGGCGGATTCCTCCTGCTGGGCCGGATGGGCGGCGGCGGGCGAGCCGATGCCCGCCAAAGCCTGTTCAAGGCCGGCTTCAGCCTGTTCCCCACCACGGCGGCCCTCTTTCTGGGCTGGCTGTGGCTGGCGGCGGTGGGGATCGTTCAGGCGGCGCCGATGTTTCTGGCCTTCGGCCTTTCCTACAGCCTGCTGCTCATGTTCGGCGCCCTGCGGGAGTTGCCGGCGCTGAACGAAAAAACCGCCTTTTTCTTCACGCCGCTGCTGATCGCCATCGCCCTCATTTTGGCGGGAATCATGGCGGCGATCGTACTCTAACGATCCGGCATTCCAAGATTCTCAAACGCCCCGAAATCTTCCCCAAGATTTCGGGGCGTTTTTAATTTGTTGGCCTTGGTTGCCGGTCCAGTTCTCCCCTCACATCCGCACCACCTTGTCCACCCGCTGCATGGCGGCGACGACGTCGCGCATGGAGAGGACTTCGCCCACGACGTTTTGACCGTCCAGGCCGAAGTGCTTCAGGCAGGCGCCGCGAACGCCGATGCGAACCCCCTGTTCCGCAAGGTTTCGCAGGGTTTCCAGCGCCTCGCCCGGCGCCACCGTCCATTTCACCCCGCCGTTCAGGAAGACCACCCACCGAAGGTCCGGCCGCAGCTCGCCCAGGTTCTCCAAAAACCGGGCCATCAGCTTCCCGCCCCACACGTCGCCTCCCCCGATCCGGTCGTCGCCGACCAGCACCAGGGTCCGTCGGCCCGCGCTTGGGGACGCCGTTTCGGCCTCGGGATCGGGGGCCGGCCCCGCGTAGCGCCGACCGCCGACGGAAATGGCCCCCTCGTGATCCGCCACTTGCACGGCGAAGCCCTGGGATTCCAAAAAGTCGGCCAGGCCATCGGCGGTGGACTGCTGATCCACCAGGATTCGAATTTCGTCGGTATCCGGCGCCTCCAGGGCGTGGAGGGTCATCTGAATGGGAACGGGGCATTCATGCCCCCGAGCGTCGATCTCTTTCATGAGCGGTCTCCTTTCCCGCCCTGAATGCCATGTTTTCCCCCTTTCTTCAACCGGGGATTGAGCGGAGACGTATCGCCTACGCCCTTGGACCCTCCGACACGTCCGTCCATTGGAATTTCCAAAATATACGGCATGTTCCGTCACCCCAACTTTTTCAGCAACTGATTGGCGGCGGTGAGCGCCGGGTCCCACACCGGGCCGAAGGGCGGGGCGTAGGCCAGATCGGACTGAACGAATTCCGCGACGGTCATGCCGGCCTGAAGCCCCACGGCCGGGGCGTTGATGCGATGCGCGGCGGTTTCCTTGGCGACCATTTGCGCGCCAAGGAGCCGGCCGCTTTTTTTGTCGCCGACCATGTGGACCCAGATGCGTTCCGCGCCGGGGTAGACGTGGGCCCGGGTGAGCGCCTTGATGGTGACCGAAACAGGTTCGAATCCGGCCTTTTCCCCCTCCGCGACGGTGAGGCCGGTGCGGGCGACCTGGTGGTCGAAGATTTTGAAGACGGCGGTGCCGGCGACGCCGGGCAGTTCCATGGGCGCGCCGGCGACGTTGTCGGCCACGGCCCATCCGGCCCGGTTGGCGCGGAGGGCCAATGGGATGAAGACCCGGTGGCCGCCGACGATGTGGAAGGCGTCCGCGCAGTCGCCGGCGGCGAAGATGTCCGGGTCCGAGGTGCGCATCCGCCGGTCCACGGCGACGGCCTTTTGGGGGCCGAGTTCCAGCCCCGCCGCTTCGGCGATCTGGCTGTTTGGGGCCACGCCGATGCCGATGAGGACCCGGTCGGCTTCCAAGATCAGGCCGGAGCAGATCACCCGGAAGGGGCCGGCCGATCGATCCGACCCGGCCGCTTCGATCCGTTGGATTTCCGTTCCGTCGTGGACGGCCACGCCCCGGGATTCGATCTCCGCCCGGACGGCGTCGGCCATCTCCCGGTCCAGCCAGGGGAGCAGGCCGGAGCGCGGCTTGACCATTTCCACGGCGATGCCGCGCTCGTGGAGACATTCGCACATCTCCAGGGCGATGTAGCCCATGCCGATGAGAACGACTTTTTGGACCGCCCTGTCGGCCAGGGCGGATTTGATTTGACGGCCTTCGTCCAGGCTGTTGAGGGTCATCACGCCGGGGAGGTCCGCGCCGGGGATGGCGGGCCGAACCGGGGTGGCCCCGGTGGCGACGAGGAGTTTGTCGTAGGGCAGGGTGAAGACGGTTCCGTCGGATTTCGTGCCGGAAACGGTTTTGTCGGTTCGGTCGATGGATTCGGCTTTGTGGCCGGTGCGCAGATCGATCTCCTGCTTTTTCCGGAAAACCTCGGCCCTCCGGATCACCAAATCCTCGATGTCCCGATCGGGATCGGCGATGTTGTAGGGCATCCCGCAGGCGCTGTAGGAAACGTCCTCCGTCATTTCCAGCACCGTGACGTTCATGTCCGAATTTCGGCGCTTGGCCCGGCTCGCCGCGCTCATCCCCGCCGCGTCTCCTCCGATGATCAGAAAATTCATGGGGTCCCCCCGTATCGTTGAATTTCGATCCGCGATTGCAACGGACCGGTTTCCTGGTTGGATTGGGGCGTTGGTTGGAATCAAGGTGTGTGGGAGGATTATAGCATAAACGAATATATCTCGTAAATCTTTGGGCGAACAGCCCTTTCCGAATTCCTTCAGATCCATTTTGCAAATTCTGTTGGCAAGCGTTAATCTATTTTGGTATTGGTTTTTGGTCGATGGAGATCGTCGCCACTAATCGAACCCGATCAATGGGCGCGATGCAAACATCAACCGAAAGGCACTACAGACAACATGCCCATTGGGAATTTTGCTAAAATTGAATTTTATGAAAAGGGTGGTTTTTAATGAGCGGAACCAAAGAATTGCTTCATGAGGCGATTGAAAATCTGGATGAAGAGGACATCGAGGAGGTTTTTAAATTTATTGATTCTTTATCAAAAAAAACGGTATCCAAACGAAAAAGCAGCCTTTTTTCAAGGCTCCGCGAAATTCGAATTGATGGCCCAAGTGATCTGGCTGAAAATTCAGATGATTACGTATTGGGCAACAAAGATGTCTGAACGGGTTTTCGTAGACACCGGTTTTGTTTTTGCATTGATCAATCCGAATGACCAATTTCATCAAAAGGCAACGGCGCTCTCTGTTCAGTTTGAAGTCCGCCCCCTTTTGACGACGGATGCCGTCCTGCTTGAGATTGGAAATGCGCTTTCCCGCCGATTCCGAACTGAATCCGCTAAAATCATTCAATATTTTCTCGATTCCAGCGACACAGAAATTGCGCGTTTGACACCGGCCTTGTTCAAGAAAGGGTTTGATCTATACAAAACCTACCAAGACAAGGAATGGGGGTTAGTTGACTGCGTTTCATTCGTGGCAATGCGGGATAAGGACGTGACGGAGGCGCTGACCTTTGACCGTCATTTTATCCAAGCAGGCTTTCATGTTCTAACATGAAGGAATTCATGTTGGGTCAGGGGCTTTCACGGTGGAGATTTAATGGAAAAGATTGTCAACCTTCACATTGAAAAGTTGGCGGAGGGCTTTTATCTGGCAACATCGGACGATATTCCAGGGCTCGTCGCTCAAGGCCGCACGGTAACCGAAACCATCGAAATCGCACGTGACGTCGCGAAAAAGCTCACCTTGCTGGACCGGGTAACGGTTTAGGAGACTGAACTCGTAAAGACGACTCCTTCACCGGATCAACCTCGGAAGCGCTACCCCAAAAATAAAACCGGGCAAGCCGATCGGATGGGAGAACGCAATGAACCTTGAAGACTATTTCGACATCATCGAAGCCAACGATATCCGTTTGAGGGGAACGCGCGTCGGCATCGAATCGATCCTGTATGAATACGTTCATCGAGAACAGTCGCCGGAGGCCATCGCCGAACGTTTTTCTTCCATCACGCTTGAGCAGGTTTACGCCACGATCCTTTATTATCTTCAAAACCGGCCCAAAATCGAGGCATACCTCGCCGAATGGCTATCCTTCGGCCAACGAAAGCGGGCCGAACAAGCTCTAAACGACCATCCTGCGCTTGTGCGCCTTCGAAATTTAAAAGCTCAGCATGAAAATGCCCCGGCGGCTTCATGAATCCGATCCGCTATTTGCTGGATGAAAATGTGGATTCAGCGCTCAGGTCGGCTTTACTGAAACGGGAGCCCGAAATTATCGTTTGGAAAGTTGGCGACCCCGGCGGACCCTCCAAAGGAACCAAAGACCCCGAGGTCTTGGACTGGTGTGAAATGAACTCGTTCCTATTGATCACGAATAATCGGGCGTCGATGCCGAACCATTTGGCAGATCATATTCGAAAAGGAGGTCATATTCCGGAGATCTTCCAACTAAATCCCAATATGAATTTTGGCGAAACCGTCGAGGAGCTTCTCCTCATTTGGGGTGCATCG
This sequence comes from uncultured Desulfobacterales bacterium, assembly GCA_964346545.1. Lineage (GTDB taxonomy): Bacteria > Desulfobacterota > Desulfobacteria > Desulfobacterales > Desulfococcaceae > CAYFVR01. The sequence goes on from CAYFVR010000204.1 coordinate 6,647, forward strand.
GAACCGGATGAATACCGGGACCTTATCATTTATTTGCCTCTCAGTTCGTTGTAGGATTGACCTCGAAAGACCATCCGAATCAGCCGATCCGGTCCGCGGCCCAGATGTCGAAATCGGGCACGTAGGGCTTGATGTCGATCACCGGCGTTCCGTCCAGCACGTCCACGTTTTCCAGAAACACCGT
>CAYFVR010000204.1:6930-8668 GCA_964346545.1 uncultured Desulfobacterales bacterium
CCGATGTCCAAACTCACGTCCATCAAACCGCCGTTTCCGTTGCACGCGTTGCGAATGGAAACCACCGTCCCCCGATAGACGTTCCGAATGCTGGTATTGGGAATCTCCCCCACCGCGAGGGCCACGGAACGCGGATGAATCCGCACCCGCACCGGTTCCCCCTCGGCCCGGGGAATTTTCGGCACGGCCAAAATTCCGCCGGCGAAGCGCAAACGGGTCAGCCCGCCTTCTTCGTCCTGGGATTCCCCCGTGGTCGCCAACACCGCCCCGGCGTCCACCCCGCCGGTGATCGCCTGAAAATCGAGATGGGCCGTCACTTCCTCCACCGGCCCCACCGCCCGGGGGCTTCCGTCCGCCAAAAACACCAGCGTGTCCGCCAGATTCAGAATTTCGTCCACGGAATGGCTGACGTAGAGAATGGGAATGTCCAGCTCCCGGGGCAGCCGGGCGATGAAGGGCATAACCTCCGCCTTGCGGGCGGCGTCCAGGGAGGCCAACGGCTCGTCCATGAGCAGCAGGTCCGGGCTGGCCAGCAGGGAGCGGCCGATGGCGACCCGCTGCTTTTCCCCGCCGGAAAGGCGGGCCGGATGACGTTCCAGCAGATGGCCGATGCCCAGCAGATCCACCACCCGGTCGAAGCCGATCCGCCGCTCCCGACCCCGCACCCGCTTCCAGCCGTACTTCAGATTGGCCCGAACGGAGAGGTGGGGAAACAGCCGCCCGTCCTGGAAAACGTAGCCGAACCGGCGCTTCTCCGGCGGCAGGTTCACGCCCGCCGTTCCGTCGAAAATCACCCGGTCGCGGACCACGATCCGCCCGGCGTCCGGCGTCACCAGCCCCGCCACCATGGAGATGATCGAGGTTTTCCCCGCGCCGGAATGGCCGAACAGCGCCGTCACGCCGGCTTCCCGTGCCGTGAACGCCGCGTCCACCCGGAAATTTCCCTGCACCCGTCGAATATCCACGTCCAGCATGTCAGCCCTCCCCGCTCAATCGCTTCGCCATGCGCCGGGCCAGCACTTCCGAGGCGATCAGCGCCGCCAGCGCCACAACCACGGAGATGACGCACAGCCGCGCCGCCCCGGCTTCCCCGCCCGGCATTTGGGTGAGGGTGTACAGCGCCAGCGGCAGGGTTCGGGTTTCGCCCGGAATATTGGAGACGAAGGTGATGGTGGCCCCGAACTCGCTGAGGCTGCGGGCGAAGGCGAGGATGAGGCCGGTGAGAATGCCGGGCACGATCAGCGGCAGGGTGACGGTGAAGAACACGTCCACCGGTCCCGCGCCCAGCGTCCGCGCGGCCCGCTCCAGCCCTTGGTCCACCGACTCGATGGAAAGCCGCACCGCCCGCACCAGCAGGGGAAAGGCCATGACCGCCGAGGCCAGGGCCGCCCCTTTCCAATTGAAGGCGAAGGTGACGCCGAACCAGTCGTGGAGGATGGACCCGACGAATCCCCGCCGTCCCAGCGTCAGCAGGAGCAGATAGCCGGTGACGACCGGCGGCAGCACCAGGGGCAAATGGACCAGGCCGTCCGCCAGGTGCCGGCCCGGAAAGCGCTTCCGGGCCAGCAGCCAGGCCACCAGCACGCCGGGAACCAAGCTGCCCGCCACGGCCCAGGCGGAAACCCACAGGCTCAGGCGAAGGGCCTCGATCTCCAGCGGGGTAAGTTCCAGAAAAAACATGATTTTCCTATCGAAAGTCCCCCTTTTTTAAAGGGGGATTTAGGGGGATTTCGGGGCG
>CAYFVR010000205.1:0-8658 GCA_964346545.1 uncultured Desulfobacterales bacterium
GGTGATCTGCACCGGCGGCGACCACAACCTGGGGGGCAAGGACTGGGACGACCGAATCGTCGCCCACCTGGTGGGGGAATTCCAGAACCAGACCGGCATCACCGACGACATCCTGGAGGACGCCGACACCTGCCAGGATCTGCTGCTCTCCGCCGAGCGGGCCAAGAAAGTCCTGACCCAGCGGGAAAAGACCCCCATCCTCATCACCCACGGCGGCGAGCGGATCAAGGTGCAGCTGGAACGCAAAACCTTCGAGAACCTGACCCAGGACCTGCTGGAGCGCACCGTCTCCCTGACCCACGAAATGCTGGGAGAGGCCGGAAAGAAGGGCTACGGCAGGTTCGACGAGATCATTCTGGTGGGCGGCTCCACCCGCATGCCCCAGGTATCCCGCCGCGTCAGCGAAGAATTCGGGCTCCAGGCCAAGCTCTTCGATCCCGACGAGGCGGTGGCCAAGGGGGCCGCCATCTACGGCTGGAAGCTTTTTCTCCAGGAAGAGCTGAAATCCCAGGTGGCCCGCAAGACCGGAAAGGCCGTGGAGGACATCGAGGACCAGGAACTTTCCGACCTGCTGGGCGAGGTGGAGCAGCTGGTGGCCGACGACACCGGCTATTCGGTCTCCGACGTCCACAAGTCCCGGATGACCATCACCAACGTCACCAGCAAAAGCTTCGGCGTCATCGCCCACGACGCCCAGGACAAGGAAATCATCTACAACCTGATTCTCAAAAATTCCGGCGTCCCCATCACCGCCACCCGCTCCTTCGGCACGGCGGTGGCCAACCAGAACGCCGCCGCCATCCAAATCATGGAAAACGAATCCAACGAGGTGGTGGCCGATCCGGGACACGCCGTCACCATCGGCACGGCGGTGCTCAATCTGCCCACCGATCTCAAGGAAAACACCCCCGTGGAGATCACCTTCAAGCTCAACGAGGAAGGGCGGCTGGAGATCACCGCGGAGGAAACCAGCGAAACCCGCCGGTCGGTCAACGTCACCATCGAGACCAAATCGGTCATCACCGGCGACGAATTCGAAGCGGCCAAAAGCCGGGGGAAATCCGCGGCGGTTTCCTGACCGACCCGACGGCCGGACGGCGCGTCCGGACCTTGGGGCCGGCCCCGGGGGAAAGGGGCGACGATCCGTCGAGGGACGGGGAGCCGGCGTCCCCTTCTTTTCTTCCGTTCGTTTCCCGCCGTCGGCCGAAAACGGCCGAAATCGATCCCCGCGTCCGCCCCTCGCCCGAAGCGGCGGCGCGTTCCACCCGATATCTGAACGAGTGAATCGAAGGCATGAACATCACCAATTATTATCTGCTGCTGGAACTGTCCCTGGACCCGCCCGAGGAAAATCCCGAGGCCATCGAAGCGGCCATCAAGGCCAAGCAAAGCTTGTGGAGCCGCTCCCGGAACCATCCCACCAAAGGCACCCTGGCCCAGCAGCACATCGGCATGATCCCGGAAATCCGGAAGGTGATGGGCGATCCCGAGCTTCGTCGCAAGGAAGCCCAGGCCGCCCGGAAAATCCTGCGCGAGCGGGAGCGGGAGAAATACGCCGTTTTGGACCGCCATCTGGCCATCCTGATGAGCAAGGGCGAAATCGCCGACCAGGAGATCGCCGAACTGGCCGATCGGCACGGCATTTCCGAAGAGCTGGTTCGCGCCCGCAAGAAGAAAAAGGGCGGCTTTTTCAAGGTCGGCCGCGAAGTGGAACGGCTGTTGCGATCCGGCAAGATGAGCGACAAGCAGATTCAAAAGCTGGCCGCCTCCAGCGGGCTGGAGGCGGAAAAGTTGCGCAACTGGGTCCGGCTCAAGGAAAAGGAAAAACGAGCCGAAATCGAGCGGTACGCGGCGCGAAGCGGCCGCCGGGGCTTCATCACCGCCGAGGAGATCGCGCTGCTGGGCCGGCTCTTCGGGGTGCCCGAGGAAAGCATTCTGAAGCGGGTAAAATGCCCCGTCAAACGGAAGGGGGAACCCGGCACCGAGCCGCCCGCCCCGCTGGAGCGGACGGTGGAGAAGGTCATCAACGACAAGCTCCGCATCGTGGGGAAAACCTCGCTGTACGATTTTCTGGACGCGCCCCCCTCGGCCGACCTCTACACCGTCCAGAAAAAATCGGCCGAAAAGGAAACCGAAGTCCGGCGCTCCAGCCAGAAGGACGCGGCGACCACCGCCGGCGGCGCCCTGGCCGGCCACTGCATCGCCATTTTCAAGACCGAGGAAAGCCGCAAGGCCTACGACGTCAGCCTGACCCGTTCCCGCCTGGGAGAACTGAACGCCGACATCGACGCCGCCGGCATCCCGGGGCGTATCTGGCCGGAAGCCTTCGACATTCTGGTTCGCCTGGCGGTGAAGCTGGGCATGGACGTGGACGAGGCGGACGCCTACGTGGCCTCCTACTGCGAGGGCCGAGGCTGGCCGGTGGACCGCCGGAAGGTCAAAATCAAAAAACCTCGAAAGCCGCTCTCCCGCGGGGCCAAATTGGGAATGATCGCCGCGGGCGCGCTGCTGGCGGTGGCCGCGGGCTACGTGGGGCTTCAATACGCCCGGGAAGTCCGGGTCCGGAAGGCGTATGAATCCGCCGTGGCCCAAGCCCAAAATCAGGCCAATCTGGAAGGGCGGGAGGTGATCCTTCGGAATTTCGCCGCCGCCCACGGCGGCACCGAGTACGCGCGGCTGGCCCGCCGCCGGCTCCAGGCCGTTCAAACCGAAATGGACCGGCGGGATTACGAAAACGCCGTTCGGCGGGCCGAGGCGGCGCTGACGGCCGGCGAGCTGGAGGCGGCGAGGAGCGCCTACGCGGACTATCTGGATCGACACCCCCGGGGAACGGAGGCGGTGGCCGCGCGCCGGGCGCGGGACGCGGTCGTCGAAAAAATCGAGGACCGGGAATTCGCGGCCCTGGACGGCCTGGCGGGTCGGCCCTACGAGGAGCGGATGGCGGCCTACGAAGCCTTCATCGCCGAACATCCCGAAAGCCGGCACGTGGCCGAAGTCCGGGAGCGGATCGGGGGCATGCTCGACCGATTCCAGGCCGCCCTGGAGCGGGACCTGGAAGCCTGCGAGGCGGCCGGCGACTGGGAGAAATGCATGGCCCTGGCCGACGCCTTTATCCGCCGCTTCGAAGGCGCCGAACAGGTCGAAACGGTTCGGGGGCTGCGCAAGGGGTACGAAAATCGGAACCGCAACCGGGCCGACCTGGACGACATGCGACGGCGGGCGGCCGAATTTGGCGACGATCACGAGGGGGCGCGGCTCGTCTACCTGGAATATCTGGAGGCCAACCCGGAGCTGCCCTCTTCGGTGAAGCGGCTCATCGTGACGGAAATCAAATCCCTGGACCAGAAAATTGAAGCGCGGATCGCCGCGGAAGAAGCCTGGGAATCGGCCCGGGACTTCAGCCGGGACGACGAAAACGAGCTGGAAGAGCGGATTCGGCGGATGATCGCCTTCCGAAACCGCCACCCGAACCTGCGCGCAGACGAGGCCGAAGAAATTCTGGAGCGGCTGCGGACCCAGAAGGAAATCCAGGACCAGCGGCTCCGGGCCCAGCGGGAGGAGAACGACTGGCGGGAGCTGGTGAATCGGGCCGGCGACGCGGCCCTCTCCTTCGACGACCGGATCGACCGGGTCGAGCGGTTCCTGGAAAAATATCCCAACACCCGCTACCGCCAAAACGCGACCCGGATTCTGGCCCAATTGCGGCAACGAAGACGGCGGCTGACGGACCAGCGGCGGGCCCAGCAGGCGTTGACGGCCCGGCGCCGCCAGGAGCGGGAACGGATCGCCGGCGTTGTGGCCCGATCCGGCGGCCGTCTGGTGGACAACGGAAACGGCACCCTGACCGACCGCCAAACCGGCCGCACCTGGACCATGTTCGACGCCCTGGCCGAACGCCGCCAATGCCTGACCCATCCCCAGGCGGTCCAGTACGTCGACGGGCTGACCGCGGGGGGACACCGCGACTGGCGACTGCCCACGGCGGCCGAACTGGAAACTCTTCTGGAAGGGCCGGCCGCCTTTCCCTCGCCCCAGTCCCGATGGTTCTGGACCTCGGACGTCTACTGGCACGGCTGGAACGAAATGGCCCAGATTCTGGCGGCCGGCGGCGGGGGATGGAAAAGGGACTCGGCGGCGGTGGACCAGTGCGGTTCCGCGCTGGGCGTTCGTCCCTGAGCCCGTTTCGTGATTTTTCGACGCCTCAGCGTCCGCCTGGGCCTCAACCTGTTTTTTCTGCTGGCCATGGGCATGGGGCTGGTCAACCTGGTCATGGCGCTGGCCCTCCAGCGCACCCTGGTCCTGCGGGAAACCGGACGGGCGGAGCGAATGGCCCTGGCCCTGGCCCGCCGCGATTCGGCCGGAGACCTCTCCCGCGAGGTCCGGCTGCTTGCGGCCATGGAGCCCGATCTGGGCGTCGCCGTCTTTCGCCCCGGCAGATCCGCCGACATGGGCGCGGTCCCGGCGGACCCCGTCGGCCGGGACCTGGAATCGCTGGCCCGGGCGGCGAAGCGGAACAAATCGCCGACCCGCCGAACGGCGGGCCAGACTTGGGGCATTTTCTGGAAACGGCCCGCCTACGCCATGGCGGCCCACCCCCTTCCCGACGACGGCGCCGTGGCCGTCTCCCTGAATCTCCAGCCGCTGTACGCCCATCTTCGCCAGGCCGAGGCCGTGGCCCTGGGCTATCTGGCCGCCAATCTCGCGCTGCTGACGCTTTTGGGGGTGTATCGACTGCACCGGCTGGCGGTGCATCCCCTCCATCGCCTGCTGCGACGGGCGGAAACCTTTCGCGAGGATGAAGAGGTCTTTTTCCTGGGAGAGGTCGGCGACGAGGGCGAGTTCACCCAGCTCTCCCGCTCCCTCAATCGAATGCTGTATCGGATTTCCGAGGGAAAGCAGGTCCTTCGTTCCACGGTCCGCTCCCTGGAAACGGCCAACCAAAAGCTGCGCCAAGCCCGCCAGGATGTGATCAACGCGGAGAAGCTCGCCTCCGTGGGCCGTCTGTCCGCCGGCATCGCCCACGAAATCGGCAACCCCGTCGCCATCGTGATCGGCTATCTGGAGCTGCTGCAACAGCCGGGACCGGACGAGGAGCAGCGGATGGAATTCATCCGCCGCATCGAGGGCGAGATTCACCGGATCAACCAGATCATCCGCCGGCTCCTGGACCTGGCCCGCCCGGTCCCGGAACGGCTGGAGCCGATGAACCTTCATTCGCTGATCCGGGACACCGCCGCGATGGTCGGCTGCCAGCCCCTCATGGCCGACATTCAGGTGGACCTGGCGCTGAAGGCGTCGGACGACCGGGTGCTGGCCGACGCCGGTCAACTCCGGCAAGTATTTCTGAATCTGATCTTGAACGCGGCGGACGCCCTGGAGGGGATTCCGGATGGCCGCATCGAGCTGCGCACCCGCAATCGAACCGCCGCGCGCCCGGAAATCGAAATCGCGGTGACCGACAACGGCTCGGGCATCCCCGAATCTCAGCTGCCCAACATTTTCGATCCCTTTTTCACCACCAAGGAGCCCGGCAAAGGCACCGGACTGGGCCTGTCGGTCACGTTCATGATCGTCCAGGCGGCGGGCGGAACCATCGACGCATTCGGTGGGGAGGGGGGCGGCGCCCGGATGGTCATCCGGCTGCCGCTTCATCCCGGAAAGAGCTGACCCATGAAGGAATCCGCGGAAACCCCCAAACGGCTTCTCGTCGTCGACGACGAAGAGAACATGCGCCACATGCTGGCCACGCTGCTGGTTCGGTTCGGCTACAAAATCGAGGCCGTGGGGGACGGCCTCCAGGCCCTGGAAAAAGTTCGGGAGAAAACCTACGACTTCGTCCTTTGCGACCTGAAGATGCCCCGGATGGACGGGATGGGATTTCTGGAGGCGGCCCGGGAACGCCTGGCCGAAACCACCGTCATCATGATGTCCGCCTACGGCAACATCGACACCGCCATCGAGGCGATGAAACGGGGCGCCTACGACTACATTTCCAAGCCCTTCAAGACGGACGAAGTCCATCTGACCCTGAAAAAGGCCGAGGAGCGGGAAAGCCTCCGCCGGGAAAACACGCGGCTTCGGCGGGAAATCGCCGGAATGCGCGAGGAGATCGGCTTCGGAAAGATGGTGGGCCGGAGCAAGGCCATGCGGGCCGTGTTTCAACTGGCCGGAAAGGTGGCGGAATATGCCACCACCGTCCTCGTCACCGGGGAAAGCGGGACCGGAAAGGAGCTGGTGGCCCGGGGAATCCACGCCCACAGTCCCCGATCCGACCGACCGTTCATCGCGGTGAACTGCGGCGGAATTCCGGAAAATCTTCTGGAAAGCGAGTTTTTCGGCTATCGGAAGGGCGCGTTCACCGGGGCGGATCGCAACAAAAAAGGCCTTTTCGAGGAGGCGGACGGGGGAACGCTCTTTCTGGACGAAATCGGCGAATTGCCGATGCAGCTCCAGGTCAAATTTCTACGGGTTCTCCAGGAAAGCGAAATCCGGGCCATCGGCGAGGCCAAATCCCGGTCGGTGGACGTCCGGGTCATCGCCGCCACGGCCAAGGCGCTGGAGGAGGAAGTTCGGGAGGGGCGATTCCGGGAGGATCTCTTCTACCGGCTCAACGTGATGCCGGTCCATCTCCCGCCCCTTCGGGAACGAACCGAGGACATCCCGCCCCTTTGCGCCCACTTCATTCGCCGGTTCAACGTTTCTCTGGGGAAATCCGTTGAAAGCGTCTCCCCCGAGGCCATGAACGAGCTTTTGCGTCATGCCTGGCGCGGAAACGTGCGGGAGCTGGAAAACCTGCTGGAGCGGGCGGCGATTCTCGCCGACGGCCCCGTGCTGGAGCCGGAGCACTTCCCCGGCAACTTCACCCCGGCCCCGCCCGACGCGGAACTGGCCGATCTTCTGGACGGCTACTCCCTGAAACGGGCCCAGCGGATCATCGAAAAACATCTGATCACCAAGGCGCTGGAGGAAACCGGCGGAAACCGCACCCGGGCGATCCAGCTGCTGGAAATCAGCCACCCGTCCCTGCTGAGCAAGATCAAGGCATACAATATTCCGCTGTAAAGCCCGCCGTTCGCGCCGATCTCTCTTCTTCAGGGAAGGGACCAGCGCAACAAAAGACTTCCCCAGGTAAATCCGGCGCCAAAGGCCGTGAGCAGCGTCCAGTCGCCCGGAGACAACCGTTTTTCCTCGTGGGCCTCCGAAAGCGCGATGGGAATGGTGCCGGCGGTGGTGTTCCCGTACTTTTGAATGTTGACGAACACCTGCTCCTCCGAGAGGCCGAGGCGACGGCCCACGGACTCGATGATGCGAATGTTGGCCTGGTGGGGCACCAAGAGGCGAATGTCGGCGGCGCCGAGGCCGTGCCGCGCCAGGAGCTTCTCCGACACCTCCACCATTCCGCCGATGGCGTTTTTGAAAACGGCGCGGCCGTCCTGATGGACGCAATGCTCCCGGGCCGCCAACGTTTCCGCCGTCGCGGGTTTTCGGCTTCCGCCGGCGGGCACGGCCAGAAACGGCGCGCCGCTTCCATCCAGTTTCAGGATAAAATCGACCACGCCGTTGGGCTCGTCGTCTTCGGCCGCCTCCAGAAGTGCGGCCCCGGCGCCGTCTCCGAACAGTATGCAGGTGTTTCGATCCGTATAGTCGAGGATGCCGCTCATGGTGTCGGCGCCGATGATCAATATCTTTCGATGGCGCCCGGATTCGATAAATTGCGCGCCGGTCGCCATGGCGCACAGAAAGCCGGTGCATCCGCCGTTTATGTCGATCCCCCAGGAATTGACGGCCCCCAACGCGCTTTCCACCAGCGAAACCGCGCTGGGCACCGGATAATCGGGGGTCACCGTCGCCAGAAGAATCACGTCCAACTCCTCGGGGGCCACGCCGGCGGCCTCCAGGACGCGTCGGGAGGCCCGCTCCGCCATGTAGGACGTCCCCAGTCCGGGGGCCAGGATGCGGCGCTCTTTGATTCCGGTTCGGCTTGTGATCCATTCGTCGTTGGTTTCGACCAGTTGTTCAAGCTCTCGATTGGTCAGCCGCTTTTCCGGAACATAATGTCCCACGGCGGTAATATGGGCACGCATGCAACGCCTCCAATTCAGAAATTCCCGTTCCAAACCACCCCGGCCTTTTCGCGGGTTGACTTATACCCCATTCCGCACTACTTGTTCAACAAGTATTTAAAATGACACAAAAGTTTTCCCACAATCCAGCGGGGACGGGGCTTCATGAAATGCATCGACGCGGTTGAGGGGACCATGAAATCGGTCCTGGCGGAGATTTTTAAGCGGTACGTGGAGGATCGGCTCGACGACAGCGATTACATCGGGGAGGTCAAGTCGATTCTGGAGGGAACGAAGCGGTTTGTTCGGGCCAACCCGGAAATCGCGCCGGAACCGAACATTCTCCTGGAGGTGCTGTATTCCCACTCCAAGGATCTATGGCTGGAAAGAATCCGGGAATGCCGGGAAACGGAAGGAGAGGAGGGCGAAGATGCCGAGCTTCGGGATATCGCCTATCACAACTACTATTTCGACTACATCTACCACACGGGAACGTATCCTCGATAGAGGCGCGGGGCGGACCAATGGGAAAAGGGGGATTCCCTCGCGGCGTTTCTTTTGTTTCCGTCGTTTTCGGAGGCGAAAAAAAAAGGCG
>CAYFVR010000206.1:0-8632 GCA_964346545.1 uncultured Desulfobacterales bacterium
ACCAGGCCATTCGCTACGGCGCGGACTTGGAGAAGAAGCATGGAAACCTCCGGCTCCACACGTTCGCGGTGGTCAGCCTGGGATTCGATCGATTGTGGGCGGAAGGCGTGGAAAGCTGACCGGGGCGGCGTTTCCCGCCCGTTCAGGCCAATAAAATTTGGCCAAAAAATTTTGTAGGGGCGAATTGCATTCGCCCTCGGACAATCCGGCACATTCGTCCTTTGGAAATCCCAAAGTGAACGGTATTCGGTATTGCCGTTAATGCGATTTGCGAAATTTGAAATGCCATCCCGACATCACTCCTCGTTTTTTTCGCTTGACGGCCATTTCGGTTTTCGCTACACATGAACAAGTATTCATATGTTCACGAAAAGGTTTCAGATGAGCCAACCCGACGTTTGCCAGGATTTCATTCTCCACCCGGAACGGATCGCCCATTCCAAAGGCTTTCTGCCCGAGGAGGCGGACTTTCAGCAGCTTTCCGATATCTTCAAGGTGCTGGGAGATTTCAACCGCCTTCGGATTCTGCACGCCCTGGAGGGCGCGGAGCTGTGCGTCTGCGATCTGACGGAGCTGCTGGGCCTTTCCCAGTCGGCGGTCTCCCACCAGCTTCGGCTGTTGCGGATCGCCAAGCTGGTGCGGCGCCGGCGGGAGGGGAAGTGCGTGTTTTACGCCCTGGACGACGACCACGTCCGGACCCTGCTCCGGGTCTCCCTGGCCCATGTGCAGGGGCAATGTCATGAAGGGAAGCCATGATCGATATTCTGCTGCGCATTCTCGCGGAAAGTCTCCATATTCTCCTGGAATCGGCCCCATACGTTCTGCTGGGGCTGCTGGCCGCCGGCCTGCTCCAGGCGTTTCTGCCCGTATCCCTGATCTCCCGCCACCTGGGCGGGCGAAGCGGGGCATCCGTGGTAAAGGCCGCCTTGTTCGGAATTCCCATGCCGCTTTGTTCCTGCGGCGTGGTGCCCGCCGCCACCGGGCTGCGGAAAAGCGGGGCCAGCCGCGGCGCGACCGTTTCCTTCCTCATTTCCACGCCGGAGACCGGGGTGGACTCCATCGCGATCACCTATGCCCTGCTGGACCCGGTGATGACCGTCCTCCGGCCCATCGCCGCGTTTTTCACCGCCACCAGCGCCGGATTGCTGGTGAACCGTCTGCCCGCTCCGGAATCGCCGGAAGCGCCCAAATCCATTGAGCCGCCAACGCCCCCGGCGGCGGGCGGCGGCTGAGGCTGCAAAAGCTCCCGCGGCGCGGGAGAAGGATGTTCGGATTCCCCCAATTCCGAGGAAAATTCTGGATTGGCGGCTTCGAAAAACGGCCCGGACCAGAATCCGTCGCTGGTTCCATCGGTAATTGAAAAACCACCCAAGCCGCCCCTGGTCGTGCGCTTGCGAGAAGGGGTGGCCTACGCCGCCGGAGATTTGCTGGCGGACATCGGTTCCTGGCTGTTTTTGGGAATTCTGCTGGCGGGAATCATCGGGGCGCTGGTCCCGGCGTCCTTCATCGAAGCCCACATGGGAAGCGGCTGGACGGCCAAGCTGGTCATGCTTGGCGCGGGACTGCCGCTGTACGTCTGCGCCACCGCCAGCACGCCGGTGGTCGCGGCGCTGGCCATGAAGGGATTGTCGCCCGGAGCGGCCTTGGTGTTTCTGCTGGCGGGGCCGGCCACCAACGCGGCGACGATCACCGTCTTGGTCAAGACCCTGGGAAAGGCCGTCACCGGCGTCTACCTCGTCGCCATCGCCGGCGCGGCCCTGTTGCTGGGCTGGGCGGCCGATCTGCTCTACACCGCGCTCGGTCTGGACACCGCCCACTGGGTGGCCGGGGCGGAAGAAGCGGCTCCGTCCATGGTCCACTGGATTTCCGCCGTGCTGTTGACGGCGCTGACGGTGCGGCCGATGGTGGCCCGGGGCTGGGAAAATCTACGCGCGGCGTTCGGTCGAAAAGAAGTCGGGGAAGGCGGAATCGGTTCCTGATCCAACGGCCGTAGGGTGGACACTGTGTATCCTACGGCGGAAAATTTTAATTCTCAATGTTTTGAAGAAGCAAATTGGATGTAGGGGCGAATCGCATTCGCCCTTGTCACTCCTGGCACGGTGTCAACAATTTTTTGAAATCATGGACGCCGTTGGTAGATTGGCCGGGGCGTATGCAATACGCCCCGGCTACCATTTCTTCGGCAAAACAAACAACATCGTCCCTAATCCCAGGGCGGCGCGTTCCGATACCGGCTGTCCAAAATGACTACCCGGCCCCGGTCGGTGTCCGAGCGGATGAGCCGTCCGATGCCCTGGCGGAGTTTGATGTCGGTGTCGTAGCGGTAGCGGTCCCAGAAGGCTGCGGAGGGCAACAGCCGCTTTCGGGCGACCTGGAGCGGGTCCGAGGGCGGCGGATAGGGAATGCGCGTGATGACCACCTGGGTGAGGGTGTCGCCCCGAAAATCGACGCCGTACCAGAAGGTTTCCACCCCGAAAAGAACGCTTTCCTTGATGGCGCGAAATTCATCGCAAAGGCCGACCGTGGGCTGGCCGGGTCGTTGAATCAATAGCGGATAGCGCGTCTCCGCGATTTCGTCGCGAACCCGCTCGGCGACGTGATCCAAATCCCGGTAGCTGGAAAAGAGGACCAAGGTGCGGCCCCGGTTTTCCCGAATCAAACGGGGGATGGCGCGAACCACCGATTCGATCCAGGCGTCTTTGTTGGCGTATCGCCCGTTTTCCGCGTCCTCGGGAACCACGATCTCGAACCCGTTGTTGCCAAACGGCGACGGAATGAACGCGAATCGGAAGTCCAGCGGCTCGATTTCCCGTTCGATGGTGTCCGGCTCGTTCATCCCCGCGATGGCCTGGAAGCTGTCGAATCGGCCCCGGTGCCGCAGGGTGGCGGCGGTAAAGACCACGCAGTTCTTGTGCGCGTAAATCCGCTTTCGAATGGTCGGGGCCACCTCCACCGACCGGGCGGTGAGCACCCAGTTTTTGGGAAACAATTTCGCCGCCGCGATGGTGTTTTCGTTTCGAAGCAGCAGGGCGATTTCCCGAAGCGTTTCCACCGCCGACTCCAGGGCTTCCAAATCAACGGCAATCCGGCGGCGGGGCCGGGTTGGGATGTTCAATTCCCGGGCCACGTCCGGATCGCTCAACGGGCGAAGTTCCTTGTGAACTTCGCCGATTACCTCCGCCATCCGGTCCAAATGCGCGCGGACGCCTTCGTTTTCTTCCTCTCCCGGTGGCAGGTCCACCTCGTCCACGGGCCGATTTCCACGGCGAGGCAGCGCCTCCCGGAACCCCGCCAAATCTTCCCGAATTTCCTGAATGACCGACAGGCCGTCCTCCATCCGATCCGCGATCGGCGACTTCGCCTTGGGCAACGCGCGGCGGGTCCAGGTTTCCAGATGATCCAGGGCGTCTCGGATTTCCCGGGAGGAAAGTTCCCGCCCCAGGGCGTTGCGAACCGCCGTTTCGAAATGGTTGGCCTCGTCCACGATGTATCGATTGAACCGGCCCGAGAGCAGGGAATCCCGATCCAGCAGGACCAGTTTGTGGTGGTTGGTGACGATGAGGTCCGCCGCCCGGGCCTCCGACGCGACGATCTGGGCCGGGCAGCCGCCGTGGCCGGGCGTGCAGCCGCTCCGGGCCGAGGCGTCCCGCAAAAGCTGGGAAAGCCCGCCCGCCCCGTCGAGCCGATCCCGAACCCGCCGCCCCACCCCGTCGGCGTCCGATTTCCGAAAGTGAAAAAGGAGCTGAAGACCATGCAGCCAGGCCAGCAGGCGCGGGCCGCTCATTTCGGGATCGTAGAGCGCATCCAGTTTTTCCGCGCAGAGATAGCTGGATTTTCCCTTGAGCAGCGCGGTTCGAAGATCCCGGTAAAAGGGAAGGGCGTCCGTCGCGAAGGCGATCTCCCGGTGGAAAACCTGTTCCTGGAGACTTTTGGTGTAGGTGGAAATCACCACCGGACGACCGGGGTTCCGCCGAAGGAATTCCAGCACGGGGATCAGGTAGCCCTGGGTTTTTCCGGTGCCGGTGCCCGCCTCGATGGTGAGCACCGTCCGTCCGTTGAGGGCCTCGCCGACCTGGCGGGCGTACTGAACTTGCTCGGATCGATAGCGAAAATTGGGAAGGGCTTCGGCCAGCTCCCGATATCGATTTTCCACCGCTTCCAAAGAGATGGGCCGAAACGGACCGTTTTGCGCGCGGCCGGCCAGGTTCCGATCCACCCGCTCCAGGGCGAATCGCCAGCGGTCGGTTTCCTCGTCCGAATCCGGGGCGAACAGGCCGCCGAAAAATTCCTGGAAATTCCGATGAACGTGAAGAAAAAGGTCGCCGAACAGCGTTTGGCTTTGGCGCAGGAAAAAACGGAGAAAAGGGGCGGGCCGGGCATGAACGGCGTCGAGGACGGTTCCCGCGACGTGGCGAATGAAATCCGCGCCGAGGTCCACCGCTTCGGCGGAGGGGAAGGAAACCTTTTCCCGGGGTTCGCCGGTCAAAAACTCCTGGAGGTTTTTAAGGGAAAAAGCCGCGAGTTGCGGCAGAAAAAATTCGGCCGCGAAGCCCAGATCCACGATTCGCTTTTCCATCAAAAAAGGCCGGATCGCGTCCATGGCGTCTTCGTCATCCAGCACAAGAACCGCCTCGCAATCGGAGAGGAAGTCCTGCAAGCTTCGCCGAACCGAGGTCCAGGCCGGCGCATCCGCCAGCGCTTTTTGGGAAACGCCGGAGCGGTAATGCTCCCGGGCGCCGAGATGGGCATAGGAAACCAGCGATTCGAAATCGGCCCGGGACCCGTCGATCCCCAACCGGCCGGCGGCCAGCGCGTACACCCGGTTGGTCCCGTCGGGTTTCAGTCCGCAATGGGCGTGGAGGATGGCGACGTCGCCGAGTTCGGCGGGCGAAGGGCGAAACATGGTGGACGCTTTCCGGGTTTCCGGTGATCGTGAAGTTTTGACACCTTATCCGAAATGATTCCGCCAAGCAAATGAATTTGGAAACGCCTTCCCAGGAAGCTCCACGGAAAAAAACCAATCCCTTGCCCCGCTCATCCCTGATTCCGGCATTCCCGAAAACCATCGATATTGCCCAAGATTTCGGATGAGTTGAATTTTACAAATCGTAGACCACTTTCAGGTAATCTTGTAGGGGAATCGGCGTTTTTTCCGCGAAATGCCAATAATCGGCTTCCGCCGCCGGGTATTTTTCCAGGCGGTTTTTCAAGGCGTTGAAAAAGCGCTCGTCCTTCTCCGTGTTGAGGAATGCATGATCTATGAAATATTTTCCGATGCTGAGCGCCTCGTTGAACCTGCGGTCTTCTTGTTTTCCACTAAAGATCAGGTAGAATGGAAAAAATCTTTCTTTCCGCTCATTCTTGAACCGCCGAACAAGCGCCGCCAATTTATTCCGGTATTCCTGATTGACGTCATTGAGATTGATTGGCTCTTTTCGCATAATCCTCCAAAAACGAATGCCAATTCGCCTGATACCTTTGCTCATCGCCCAGCCAATAGCCGACGGCCTCGGAGTACAAGGTTTCCAGTTTTTCCATATCGATATGGCGCCATAAATCGGAATTCACGATATCTTCCAAATCCTTCGCAAACCCACGTCCAATTTTGGAAATGGCAAGATCGTGGGGGTGAAGCGTAAACACATGGACCCGATTTTTCCGTGCGTAAGGCTCCAAACGGTCTGGATAATCCGGGTGAAGGTTCAGGATCATCTCCGACACGATGTGAAATCCCATGCGGCCCAGCAACTGACCCAGGCCGCCAAAAAGCCGCCGATCCGTCGATATCGTTTCCAGAACGTCGATATCCGACGTCGATCTCTGGAGATTGAACTTCAGAATTAACGAAGCCGCGCCAACGATGATCAGGAAAAGATCCTGCTGAATCCCTTTCCGGGCCAACTCGTCATCGAGGATGTCCATGGCCTTTCGGATTTCGGCTTCGTTAATTTCCAGCAAAGATCTTCTCCTTTCCGTCACTTGCTTCCAATGAAAATTTAAACTCGTCCCCGGCGGAAGTCCAGCACTTGTTGCGTCATCCGGGGAAGGGTTTCCCCGGCCATCATTTCGGCGCACGGAAAAATCGGAAAGGCGGGCATGGAGGGAGGGGCGGCGCCCCGATCCTCATCCGCCGTACATCCCGTCGATCTGCTCCACGAACCGTTCCACCGCCACCCGCTTTTTGATTTTCATCGTGGGGGTCAAAATGCCGTTTTCGATGGTGAATTCGGGGACGATGCGGACCTTTTTGACCGTTTCGAAGGAGGCCAGCTCCCGGTTGCATTCCGCCACTTCCTCGTCGATGCGTCGAACGATTTCCGGATGATCGACGAGGTCGTCGGCATTGGAAAAGGAGATGTTCTTCCGCCGGGCGTACTCGGCGGCGGCGTCCGGCTCCAGGGTGACCAGGGCGGCGAGATAATTCCGCCGGTCGCCCACCACCAGCACCTGATTGATGAACCGGGAATTGGACAGCGCCTCCTCCACCCGCGCCGGGGAAATATTCTTCCCGCCGGAGGTGACGATGATCTCCTTTTTGCGGTCGGTGATCCGCAGAAAATTCTGGTCGTCGATTTCGCCCAGGTCGCCGCTGCGCAGCCAGCCGTCGGGCGTGAAGGTCTCTTTCGTCTCCTCCGGCATTTTGTAGTAGCCCTTCATCACGTTCCGGCCCCGAAAGAGGATTTCCCCGTCCTCCGCGATTTTGTGTTCAACCCCCGGCCCCGGAGGCCCCACCCAGCCGAAGCGGTAGTCGTCGTATCGATTCAGGTTGGAAAAGGAGGTGTTCTCCGTCATGCCCACCCCTTCCAGCAAAAGCACCCCCGCGGCGTGGAACCAGCGCCCAACCTCCGGATTCAACGGCGCGGCGCCGCTGATGCACCAGCGGACCCGGCCGCCCAGCGCCTCCCGGACTTTGGAGAGCACCAATTTGTCCGCCAGCTTGTGCTGAAGACCCAGGAAAACCGGGATCGGCCGGCGGTCCATTTTGTGGTCCCCAACCTTGTGGCCCACGTCGAAGGCCCAGTTGAAGAGCTTGAGCGCCGCCCCGCCCTTGGCCTCGGCCATGCCGGTGACCTTGGCCTGGATTTTTTCGTAAATCCGGGGCACGCTGGGGAACCAGTGGGGCCGGGCGACTTTGATGTCCTCGGCGATGTGCTCGATGCCCCGACAGAAGGTCATGGCGCACCCCAGGAACATGGCGGTGAAAACGGTGGTTCGGGCGAAGACGTGGGCCAGGGGCAGAAAGAGAAACAGTTCGTCTTCTTGCTCCCAGACCGCCGAACCGGCAACGGACTGTGCGGTGAAGGTCATGTTGTCGTGGGTGAGCATGACGCCCTTGGGCACGCCGGTGGTGCCGGAGGTGTAGACCAGCGCGGCCAAATCGTCGGCGGACACGGCTTCAATGCGCCGGTCCAGCTCCGCGTCGGCGGTCTCTTCGGCCAGGGCCAAAAAGGCGTCGAAATCGATCACCCAGTCGGCGTCGCCTGGCGGAACCTGGCCGGAAAGGAGGATGACCTTCCGCAATTTGGGGAGTTTGTCCCAAACCGCCTTGATTTTGTCGAGCTGGGCGGGGTTCTCCGCGAAGGCGACCGCGGCGTCGGAGTGGTCGGCGATGTAGGCGACTTCCGGCGGCAGCAGGGTTTGGAAAATGCCCACGGTGCGCGCGCCCAGAAATGTGGTGGCGACGTCGCACAGCACCCAGCGGTAGCAGGTGTAGCTCAGGATCACGACGCCGTCGTCTTTTTGAACGCCCAGCGCCGCCAGCGCCCGGGCCGTCAGGCGGGCCTGGGCGTAGAAGTCGTTCCAAGAGACGGTTTCCCGCTCTCCCGGCGCGGAAAACCATCGGTAGGCGGCCGCGTCTCCGCGCCGTTCCACCGTTTCCGCCAGCATGTGGTGAATGTTCCGAAAATCCCTGAATTCCGCCATGGCATCCCTCCGGTGTTCCTTGGCTGAAAAAGAAATGTCGCGCGCGATCCGCGCCGCCCGATCCCGTATGCCTCAATCCCCCCGCTTTCGAGTAAAAAAATCGGCTGATTTATAGCCTTTCTGAAAAGAAAAATAAACCGGGATTTTGGGGGCGGATTGGGTTGCCCTCTGGGGATGGCGTTGCGCGGGGAAGCGAGAGGCCGGGGAGCTAACCGATCTTCCCCGGAACGCAGAAAAACGGATGGCGGGCGGGGCGGCGTCAAAACCGGGTCGTGTTTGACCTTATTCACGCGAGGCGTTATTTTTCGGTATGATTTTATCCTTCCGCTGCCGAAAAACCGAGGCACTGGCCAATGGCCGGCGAGTTCCCCGGTTTCTTGGGTTTGAGAAAGTGGCCCGGCGTAAGTTGCGGCAATTGGAAATTGCCGGAAGGCTGGAAGACCTCCGGATTCCCCCCGGGAATCGCCTGGAAGCGCTAAAAGGGGATCGGGCCGGACAATACAGCATCCGGATTAACGACCAATTCCGTATTTGTTTTCGCTGGACGGCATCGGGGGCGGAGGATGTGGAAATTGTAGACTATCACTGAGGAGAGACAAAATGAACGAACTGCCACCGGTGGCACCCGGAGAAATTCTTTTGGAAGATTTCCTGAAGCCCATGGGCTTGTCGCAATATCGGTTGGCCAAGGAGATTGGGGTGCCGCCAC
>CAYFVR010000207.1:0-6653 GCA_964346545.1 uncultured Desulfobacterales bacterium
CGGCGGGAAATCGCCGGTCGTCTCGGCGTTGGCGGAAAGGCCCGCAGTCCGTCCCTTCTCCGGTTTGCGCACGTTTCACACTTGGATTCAAGCCCTTGCCCCATGCGTTCCGAAAGGCCTCCCTCCTGTTTTCCACTCTTGATTTTTTTGTCGCACCTTTCTATTGTGACCGTTTCCGGGGTCCTTTTGAGACATGTGGGCGAGATTGTCCCCCGCCGGGAACCCGGTGGAACGTGAATTGCTTTCTATTTTCCCTTCATGCTTTCCCCTCTGGCCCGTTTCGGGGGAGGCGAACCTGAATCACCGTCCGGAGCCCGGCTTCGGATCGGAAGGAGCGTACCGGATGGCAGCGAAAACGGATTACAAGGAAGATGTGGACCGCCTGACCGCGGTGTTCGAAACCAATATGGGCACCTTCGAGGCGGAGCTGTACGCCAAGGAATGCCCGGAGACCGTCTGGAATTTCGTGAACCTGGCCGAGGGCCGGCAGGAGACGCCGCGCAACAAGAATTTCTACGACGGCCTCAACTTTCACCGGATCATCGCCGGATTCGTCATTCAGGGCGGCTGCCCCTACGGCACCGGCACCGGCGGCCCCGGCTACAAGTTTGGGGACGAATTCGATCCCAACCTGCGCCACGACGCGGCGGGGATTCTTTCCATGGCCAACGCCGGTCCCGGCACCAACGGCAGCCAGTTCTTCGTCACGCTTGGGCCCACGCCCCACCTGAACGATCGCCATTCCGTCTTCGGCAAAGTGAACAAGGGGCTGGACGTGGTGGAAAAGATCGGTCTGGTGAAAACCGATCGTCAAGACAAGCCCGCCGAGCCGGTGGTGATGGAAAAAGTCACCATCCGTCGGCCGGAATAGGGGAACCAACGGGGCGTTTGCCCCGTTTTTGCCCGTTTAGGCCCGTTTTTGCCCGTTTAGGATGGATACGCCGCCGGCCCAAAACCCGGGCCGGCGGCGCTCTATCGCCAACCCCGCAACGCGGGAACGAGGGAGGAGGGGACGAACCGATGGTCGAGTTTCAGTATCAGGAGATGTTTCCCCTGGAAACGGACGACACCGAATATCGCCTGCTGACCGCCGAAGGCGTGAGCGTGGATTCCTTTCGGGGCCGGGACGTGCTGGTGGTCGAACCGGAAGCGCTCACCCGATTGGCCGAGCAGGCCTTCACCGACGTTTCCCATTTGCTTCGGCCGTCCCACCTGGAACGGCTCTCCGCCATTTTCGACGATCCGGAGGCCACCGAAAACGACCGGTTCGTGGCCCGGGAAATGCTGCGGAACGCGATCATCTCCGCCGAGATGGAGTTCCCCATGTGCCAGGACACCGGCACGGCCATCATCCTGGGCAAAAAAGGGCAGGCCGTCTGGACCGACTTCAACGAGGAGGAGGCCCTCTCCAAAGGCGTCTTCAACGCCTACACCGGCCGGAACCTGCGCTACTCCCAAAACGCCCCGCTGTCCATGTTCGAAGAAAAAAACACCGGCTGCAACCTGCCCGCCCAGATCGACCTGATGGCGGCCGGCGGCGACGCCTACAAATTCCTCTTCATCGCCAAGGGCGGCGGCTCCGCCAACAAAACCTATCTCTACCAGGAAACCAAGGCGGTGCTGAATCCCGACACCCTGCTCAACTTCATGCGGGAAAAAATGCGCTCCCTGGGCACCGCCGCCTGTCCGCCCTACCATCTGGCCTTCGTCATCGGCGGCACCTCCGCGGAAGCCACCCTCAAAACCGTCAAGCTCGCCTCCGCCAAATACTACGACCACCTGCCCACCACCGGCAACGAAGGCGGCCGGGCCTTTCGGGACACCGAGCTGGAGGCCAAGGTGCTGGAAATGTCCCGGGAGCTGGGGCTGGGCGCCCAGTTCGGCGGCAAGCATTTCTGCCTGGACGTTCGGGTGGTGCGGCTGCCCCGCCACGGCGCCTCCTGCCCCATCGGCATGGGCGTTTCGTGCAGCGCCGACCGGAACATCAAGGCCAAGATCACCCGGGACGGCGTCTTTCTGGAAAAGCTGGAAACCGACCCGGCCCAATACCTGCCCGAGCTGACCGGCGAGGCGGCGAACGCGGTGCGCATCGATCTGAATCGGGCCATGGACGAAATCCGGGCCGAACTCTCCCAATACCCGGTGGCCACGCCGCTGCTGCTCTCGGGTCAGATCATCGTGGGCCGCGACATCGCCCACGCCAAGCTGAAGGAAAGGCTGGACGCGGGCGAGGAGCTGCCCGATTATTTCAAAGATCACATCGTCTACTACGCGGGACCGGCCAAGACCCCGCCGGGCCGCGCCTCCGGCTCCTTCGGCCCCACCACCGCCTCCCGCATGGACCCCTACGTGCCCATCTTCCAGGAGCGGGGCGGCTCCATGGTCATGCTGGCCAAGGGGAACCGTTCCGACGTCGTCACCGAGTCCTGCCGGAAATACGGCGGCTTCTACCTGGGTTCCATCGGCGGCCCGGCGGCCCGGCTGGGCAAAGAATGCATCACCGACGTGGAGCTGCTGGAGTACCCGGAGCTGGGCATGGAGGCCATCTACCGGATCACGGTGAAAGACTTCCCCGCCTTCGTTCTGGTGGACGACAAGGGCAACGATTTCTTCAAGGGACTGCTCTAACCTTTCCGCCGCCCATTCCACAAAAATTGGAAATTTCCCACGCCGTCCGCATTTCGGAGCTTGAGATATTTTTCCGGATTTCCTTTGTGTTTGGGCCGTCTTTCTGGCATAATAATGGTCGTTTTTCACGGATCAACTGGGTTTTGCCCCGTTTTCTTATAATTCAAAATTTTTCCCCAACGAAGGAGATGGATACCCAATGGCAAAAATGAAGACCCTTGACGGCAACACCGCCGCCGCCCATGTGGGCTACGCCCTCAGCGACGTGGCCAACATCTACCCCATCACGCCTTCCTCCCCCATGGCCGAAATCGCGGACGAATGGGCCGCGGCCGGTCGAAAGAACGTATTCGGACAGGAAATGCTCATCCGGCAGCTTCAATCCGAGGCCGGCGCTTCCGCCTCGGTCCACGGCGCTCTGGTCGCCGGCGCCCTGACCTCGACCTATACCGCCTCCCAGGGGCTGCTCCTCATGATCCCCAATATGTACAAAATGGCGGGCGAACTGCTTCCCGGCGTACTGCACGTTTCGGCCCGGGCCCTGGCCTCCCATGCGCTTTCCATCTTTGGCGACCACCAGGACGTGATGGCGGTGCGCCAGACCGGCGTGGGCCTTTTGGCCTCCGCTTCGGTGCAGGAGGTCATGGACCTGGGGCTGGTCACTCATCTGGCCGCCATCGAATCCAGCCTTCCCTTCGTGCATTTTTTCGACGGATTTCGGACCAGCCACGAAATCCAGAAAATCGAAATGATCGAGTACGAAGACATGGCCAAGCTGGTCAACTGGGACGCCGTGGCCTGCTTCCGCGAGCGGGGCGCCGACCCGGAACGTCCCGAGCTTCGGGGCACCGCCCAGAACCCGGACGTCTACTTCCAGGGCGTGGAAACCCGAAATCCCTACTACAACCGCGCCCCGGGGATCGTGGCCGAGTACATGAAAAAGGTGAGCGCGCTCACGGGCCGAAGCTACAAGCCCTTCGACTACGTGGGCGACCCCGAGGCCGAGCGGGTGGTGGTTTCCATGGGATCTTCCTGCGAAACGCTGGAAGAGGTGGTCAACTACCTGAACGACAACGGCGAGCGGGTCGGCCTGATCAAGGTGCGGCTCTATCGGCCCTTCGCGCCGGAGTATCTGTTCAACGTCCTGCCGGGAACCGTGGATCGCATCGCGGTGCTGGACCGGACCGTGGAGCCTGGTTCGGGCGGGGATCCGCTGTACAAGGACCTCTGCACCGCCTACATGGAAAAGGGCGGCCTGATGCCCACCATCGTCAACGGCCGGTACGGGCTGGGCTCCAAGGAGTTCAACCCGGGCATGGCCAAGGCGGTTTTCGACAACCTGAAGGTGGCCGGTCCCCGGAACCACTTTACCGTGGGCATCAACGACGACGTCACCCGCAACTCCCTGGATTACGAGGAAGGGCTGGACGTGGCGCCCGAAGGCACCGTCCAGTGCAAGTTCTGGGGCCTCGGCGCGGACGGCACCGTGGGCGCGAACAAGAGCGCCATCAAGATCATCGGCGACCACACCGACATGTACGCCCAGGCCTACTTCGCCTACGACTCCAAGAAGTCGGGCGGCGTGACCATGAGCCACCTGCGGTTCGGCAAAAACCCCATCAAATCCACCTACCTGATCGACAGCGCCGACTACATCGCCTGCCACAAGTCCAGCTACGTGGACACCTACGATCTGCTGGCCGGCATCAAGGAAGGCGGCACCTTCCTCATGAACTCCAACTGGTCCGACGAAGACATGGAGACGAAGCTGCCGGCGTCCATGCGGCGGACCATCGCCCGGAAGAAGCTCAAGTTCTACAACATCGACGCCGTTTCCATCGCGAAAGAGGTGGGGCTGGGCGGCCGGATCAACATGATCATGCAGACCGCCTTCTTCAAACTGGCCAACGTGATTCCGGTGGACGACGCCATCGGCTATCTCAAGGACCAGATCCGGCAGATGTTCGGCAAGAAGGGCGACAAGATCGTCAACATGAACATCGAGGCGGTGGACAAGACCCTGGCCAAGATTCAGGAGGTGAAATATCCGGAATCCTGGGCCGAGGCCACCGATCAGCCCCGGGCCCCCAAGGACGAGCCGGCCTTCGTCACCGAGGTGCTGCGGCCCATGGCGGCCCAGCTCGGCGACAGGCTGCCGGTCAGCGCCTTCCGGCCCGACGGCATCTTTCCCGTCTCCACCACCCAGTACGAAAAACGGGGCGTGGCCATCAACGTGCCCGAGTGGATCATGGACAACTGCATTCAGTGCAACCAGTGCGCCATGGTCTGCCCCCACGCCGCCATCCGGCCCTTCCTGCTGACGGACGAAGAGCTGAAGGAAGCCCCGGAAGGCATGGAAGCCATGTCGGCCACCGGCAAGGAGCTGAAGGGCTACAACTTCCGCATTCAGGTGTACAGCCAGGACTGCATGGGCTGCGGCAACTGCGCGGACATCTGCCCGGCCAAGAAGAAGGCCCTGGTGATGAAGCCCATCGAAACCCAGCTCGACCGGGAAGTGACGAACTTGGCCTATTGCGAGACCCTGCCCATCCGGGACGACCTGACCAAGCGCAACTCCCTCAAGGGCAGCCAGTTCGCCCAGCCGCTCTTGGAGTTCTCCGGCGCCTGTTCCGGCTGCGGCGAAACGCCCTACGCCAAGCTGCTCACCCAGCTCTACGGCGAGCGCATGATCATCGGAAACTCCACGGGCTGCACCTCCATCTGGGGCGGCAGCGCGCCGGCCATTCCCTACTGCCAAGACAAGGACGGCTTCGGCCCGACCTGGGGCAACTCTCTTTTTGAAGATTCGCCGGAGTTCACCTACGGCATGTTCCTGGGACAGCTTCAACAGCGCCGCAAGCTGGCCGACCTCGTAACGGAAGCCCTGGATTCGGACCTCCCGGCCGACGCGAAGGAAGCCATGAAGGGCTGGCTGGACAACATGCGCGATCCCGAGCTGTCGCGGAAGTACGGCGACCAACTCAAGGAAATGCTGCCGGCCTACTGCGACGATTCGCTGGTCTGCGACATCCTGGCCCTGAGCAAGCTGTTCACCAAGAAGTCCTATTGGGTCTTCCTGGGCGACGGCGCGGCCTACGACATCGCCTTCGGCGGTCTGGACCACGTGCTGGCCACCGGCGAAGACATCAACATCATGGTCTACGACACGGAGGTCTACTCCAACACCGGCGGCCAGTCCTCCAAGGCGACCCCGACGGGCTCCATCGCCAAGTTCGCCGCCTCCGGAAAGAAGACCGGCAAGAAGGATCTGGGCGCCATGGCCATGAGCTACGGCTACGTCTACGTGGCCAACGTCAGCATGGGCGCCAACAAAAACCAGACCCTGAAGGCCTTCAACGAGGCGGAAGCCTACGACGGCCCCTCCCTGATCATGGCTTACACGCCGTGCATCAGCCACGGCATCAAAAAGGGAATGGGCAAGGCCCAGGAAGAGATGAAGATGGCCGTGCAGTCCGGCTATTGGCCGCTGTACCGGTTCAACCCGGAACTCAAGAAGGAAGGCAAGAATCCCTTCGTCCTGGAATCCAAGGCGCCGGACGGCACCTTGCAGGACTACCTTTCCGGCGAGGTCCGCTACGCGGCCTTGGAAAAGACCTTCCCCGAAGAGTCCAAGCGGCTTCGGGCGGAGATTGAGCGGGAATACAACATCCGCTACGAGAAGCTGAAGCAGCTCGCCTCCCTGGAGCCGATCACGTCTCCCGAGCCGGAGGTTCACTCCGCCGGGGCGACGGATACGGACGCCTGCACCCTGGACGGCAGCCCCGAGCATGCCCGGCCGGGCGACGACGGCGCCGGCGACGCCTGCGACGACGGGCGCGCGGGGAAATAGTGCCCTCGCGGTCCTGAAGCGCGGAGGGGGGACGGACGATTCGCCGGGCTTTCGCTGAAACGCGGGCGCCCGGCGAAATCTCCCCTTCCTTCGCGAACCTCGCGGGATTCGGCGGCGGGATGGCCCAATCGGAGAATTGGCCCTCGCCGGTTTCCGGCCGTCCCGTCGCCGTCCC
>CAYFVR010000207.1:6753-8610 GCA_964346545.1 uncultured Desulfobacterales bacterium
ATGGAATTCATCCTGAAAACCGATATCCCATTTGAAATCGACGTTTCCTCCATCCGGGAAAACTTGGAAGCGGAGGGAAAATCGATTCCCGGCGATTCCCTGGAGCGTCTCGTCGCGGAGGCGAAAGCGGTCGGGCGGCCCAAATTTTTGATTCATCCCCAGCCGGTTTCCGAGGTCGGGGAGAATACCGTTCGCCTGGGGGGTTACATCTTTGCCAGCCGGGCCATGGCCTTCCATTTTTCCCCGCTGGAACGGGTGTTCCCGTACATTGTCACCGCCGGAACGGAGATGGCCGATTGGGTGGATTCGCTGGCGGAGCCGGAAAAATCGTATGCGGATCGGATGGCCGAAGCCGCGTTGGGCGCGGCCCGTTCCGCTGTGGAACGGGAAATCCGGGAACGCTTCGGAATCGAATCCATCGCCCGGATCAATCCCGGCTCCCTGGTGGATTGGGCGCTGGAAGAGCAGCGGATTCTCTTTGCACTGATGGGAGACGGCGGAGAGCGGATCGGCGTGACCCTGGCGGAGAATTTGCTGATGTTCCCGCTGAAATCCGGATCGGGGGTTGTCTTCCCGGACGAGACCGGCTTCGTCACCTGCCGATTGTGCCAGGTTTCGGGTTGCCGTCTTCGCCGGGCCGCTTTTGAGCCGGGGCGCTATGAACGCATTTACGGAACCGCTCCGCCATCGCCGCCCGCTTCTTGAGCCCAATGTTGTTCACTTTGGGATTTCCATTGGGCGAATGTGCCCGATTCCCAAAGGGCGAATGCAATTCGCCCCTACCCCTTTCCGCCAAAAATGATAAGCCCCGAATTCCGAAATTTCCCCCTGATTTCTTACTCATCCGAAACCGAGACCACCCATGGAAATTTTTCTGACCGCACTGGAGCACACCGTTCGCCTGCTCTTTCGCATGGTGCCCATCATGTTTCTCAGCCTGTTCGGGGCCGAGATTCTGTTGCAGATGGGGTTTATGCGAAAACTGGAACCGCTGGGAAAGCCGCTGGCCAAGCTGGCCAAGCTGCCGCCGGAAAATACGTTGACCTTCCTTACCGGGATCGGTTCTCTGGTGGCCGCCCACACGACCCTGGCCCGGTTTCACAAGGAAGGCCAGGTGGACGACCGGGAGCTGGTGCTGGGCGCGGTGCTGAATACGGTGCCGTTCAACGTAAAGGAAACCTTCACCTTTTATCTGCCCGTGGTCATGCCGATTCTCGGCTGGACGGCCGGGCTGCTGTACGTCGCGGCGTTCTGGGTGGCGGCTTTCTTGAAACTGGTATTCGTGATTGTGTATGGAAGAATGCGTCACCAGCCGCCCAAGCCGGATCGCGATCCGTTTCGCCAGTACGAATGCCTTCCCGACGATCCCGACTGCGTACCGCGGACCTTCCGCCAGATCGTGGTGGACGCCTTTCATGCCCGGAAAAAGCTGTTCAAGCGGATGTTGACCCTGCTGGGTTCGATCACGCTGGTGGTCCAGATTCTGGTTGCCACCGGGGTGATGGACGGGCTGAATCGGCTGATCGGTCCGGCGGCCCAGGCCATCGGGCTTCCGGCGGCGGTGGTCACGCCCATCGGCGTCTACATCCTGAGCCCCACGGCCGGGATCGCCACCATGGCCAACCTGATGGCCGAGGGATTGGTGACCGACCTCCAGGCCGCCGTGGCGCTGCTGGCGGGGGGATTCATCATGATCCCCCTGATTCGGCTGCGGGGAACGTTGCCCCGCTACGCGGCCTATTTCGGGTTCAAGCTGGGCGCGACCATCTGCGGAATCACGGCGGGGTTTTCGCTGGTGGGGCGGGGGATTGTGTTGTTGGTGGTCTATTTTACCGTGTTCGCGAAGGGGGTTTCCGG
>CAYFVR010000208.1:0-8583 GCA_964346545.1 uncultured Desulfobacterales bacterium
CCTGGATCATGGAGGCGATATGGCCCATCTCCGTGGCCATGCCGGTGCGAACCACCACGGCCATGCCCCGGCCACCGCTCACCACCGTGCCGCTGTAGGCCATGTTGGTCCGATCGCCCAAGGGAGAGTCCGACTCCTCCAGCGGATCGATGGACTTTTCCACCGGCTCCGACTCGCCGGTCAGGGCCGCCTCGTCGACTCGGAGATCGTTGGCCTCGACAAGCCGCAGGTCCGCCGGGACCACGTTCCCGGCCTCCAGATAAACGACGTCCCCGGGAACCAATTCTTTGGACGAAATCCGCCGGTCCTCCCCGTCCCTTCGGACGCGCACCTCCGGAACGGCCATTTCGCGCAGGGCGGCCATGGCCCGATCCGCCCGGTAATCCTGGACGAATCCCAGCGTGGCGAAGAGGATCACGATGGCCAAAATCGCCCCGGCCTCCAGCCAGTCGCCCAGAAAGGCGGAGATGATCGCGGCCACGATCAGGATGATCACCATGGTCTGCGCGAACTGCTCCAGCAGGATGGCCCACGGGCTGCGGGTCCCTTTTTCCTGAAGCTCGTTGGGACCGTGCGTTTCCAGGCGCTTGCCGGCCTCGTCGTCGCCAAGCCCTTCGCGGCGGGATTCCAGGGCGTTCAATGCCTCGTCAACGGTTTGCTGATGGAAATCGCTCATGGGCGGGGGCCATTCCTTTCGGGTAATTGAGAATGGACAATGGGTAATGGATAATGGATAATGGATAATTCAGCGGACGCCGCGGGTGAGGGGCGTATTGCATACGCCCGGCCAATCTACCGCCGACCGACATAATTCCGAGAAATTTGAAGCACCGTGCTGGGCGGGACAAGGGCGAATGCGATTCGCCCCTACATCCAATATTTGCCCAGAAAACGATGGAATATCGTAATCTTCAACCAGGGAAATCCATCATGCCCAGAATCATCAACGTCCGTTGCAACGGGTTGGGAAGTCACGAAAACGAAATCGACATCGACAAATTGTTCACCCCCTGTTTCGTGGTGCGGCCCGACGCGCCGGTGCCCGGGATGGACCGCCGCCGGGTGCTGGACTGCGCCCACTGTCGGGAGGGAAAGGTGGTGGTGACGCCGGACATGGTCCGCGAGGCGCTGGGTTATTCCTCCGAATAGAACCCTCCGAAAGGCGCTTTTGCCGCCCCCGACGGATGGGACGATGGAAACCGGGAAAACAATAGGCGATGCAACGGGAAAAAGCAAATTTTGGATGACCGCGGGGATTCTCCCGAAAGGGTTATCCCCGCCGAAACCGGTTGACCATCAGAATGCCGGCCAGAATCAGCAGCGCCCCGGCGGCCTGGAAAATATGGAACGCCTCCCCCAGCAGCAGAATCGCGAGGACGGCGCCAAAAACGGGGATGAGGTGGATGAACAGCCCGGCCCGGTTGGGGCCCACCAGCTCCACGCCCCGGTTGAAAAACAGATAGGAAATAATGGAGGGAAACACCGACACGTAGCCCACGGCCAAGAGGGTGGTCGGGGTCGCGGTCAAGGTCCGGCCCGAGGCCTGTTCCCACAGGAAAAACGGCAGCAGCAAAATGGACCCGGTGACGAAGGTGATCCAGAGAAAGCTGAGCGGGTGAAGCGGCGGCCGAAGGCGCAGCAATGCGGAATAGGCCGCGTAGCAGATCACCGCCACGAACACCAGCAGATCCCCCGGCCGGAAATCCATGGTGAGAAAAATGGCGGGATCGCCCCGGGACACCAGCCAGACCGCCCCCGCCAGGGAGATCAGCACGCCCGCCGACTGGCCCCGGGTCAGCCGTTCCCCGTACAGAAAGAACGAAAAAAACACGATCAGCACCGGCATGGCCGACTGAATCAGCGCGCCGTTGACGGCGGTGGTGGTCTGAAGGCCGAGATAGAGCAGCGTGTTGAACATCGCGATCCCCACGGCGGAATAGACCAGCAGAATCCGCCAGTGGTCCAGGATCACCGAGAATTCACGCCGGACGTGGGGCAGCGCGACCCAGGACACCAGCAGCGTGGCCCCGGTCCAGCGGCAGAAGGCCAACGCCACCGGCGGCACTTCCGCCCGGACGGCGCGGCCCAGCACCACGTTCCCGGACCAGAAGAGGACCGTCAGCGTCAACAGCAGATAGGGCCGATGAAAAAAGCCGATTCGGGTTGGGTGCGAAGTTTTCATGGTGGGGCACGGTAGCAAAGGCGAACGAAACCGGCAAGCCATCGGACGCCGAGCCGGGGAATGAATCCCAGGATAGATCCGAAAAAGTCCGCTAAAGCGGGCTCCCATGACCCTTAAACGCAATACCGTTCATTTTGGCGAAAATTTGTAGGGGCGTATCGCATACGCCCTTGGCCAACCAAGCACCATTGTTCATCGGGACTCCCAAAGTGAACGGTATTGCCCTTAAACGGATTTGGCATCGAAAAGGGAGGAGCGCCCTTCAGGGCGCTTTTCGGAATGAGCCAGGGGATTTATCCCCTGGCGGCGGGAACGGTATCTCCGTTATTTCCAATCCAATGCCAAACGGCCTCAGCAGGCCGCCGTGAGCCGCTCCAAAGGCGCGGCCTCGGCAAACATCTCGCCCAAAATCCCCACCGCTTTGTCGATGGTTTCCGGATTGGCGGCGGTGAAGTTGAGACGAAGGGTTTCCCGTCCCTCCCCCGGTCGCGGAAAGAAGAACGTTCCGGGCACGTAGGCCACGTTTCGCCCGACCGCCTCGGCGTACCACTCGGTCATGTCCATCTTCTCCGGCCCGGTCACCCAGAGGAACATCCCACCCTCGGGCCGGGTCCATTGGAATCCCGACGGCATCCAACGTTCCAGCGCGGCGATCATGGCCTTCTGCCGAAGGCCATAGATCGAAAGAATTTTTGGCAGATGACGATCCAGGTGGCCTCCGTCCAGATACTCCGCCGCCAGGGCCTGGCCAAAGGTGTTGGCGTGGAGGTCGGTTCCCTGCCTTGCCAACGTGAGCCAGCGGCGGATCGGGGCCGGGGCGGCGCAGAAGCCGAGCCGAAGACCGGGGGCGAACACCTTGGAAAGGGTGGAAATGTAGACCACGTTTTCCGGCGCGAAGGTGCGGATCGGCGGCAGCGGGTCGCCGTGGTACCGTAGCGAGCTGTATGGGTCGTCTTCCACCAGCAGCGCGTCGTGCGCCAGCAAAATTTCCGCCACGGCCCGCCGCCGTTGCAGGGGGATCGTCCGGCCCGTGGGGTTTTGGAAGGTCGGGACCAGATAGACGAATTTGATCCGGTCTCGGCGGAGCGCCTCGTCCAGGGATTCGGGAATCAACCCGTCTTCGTCGGTGTCCAGCGGCACATATTCCGGCTCGTAGGGATTGAAGGCGGAAATCGCGCCGAGATAGGTGGGAGATTCCACCGCCACCCGGTCGCCTGGCGAAAGCAGAATCTTTCCAATCCCGTCCAGCACGCCCTGGGAGCCGGAGGCCACCAGCAGTTCGTCCGGCCCTGCGGCGATTCTCCGGCCGGACAGATATCCCACCAACGCCTCGCGAAGCGGGAGAAAGCCTTCGGTCTGGTCGTACTGAAGGGCGGCGGGACCAAAGCGGGTCATGACCGCGTCCACCAGGGACGGCATGAGTTCGGCCGGGAAGCTCTCCGGCGCGGGCAGGCCGCCGGCCAGGGAGATCATCCCCGGCCGGGAAGCCACATGAAGAATTTCCCGGATGGCGTTGGCGCCCATCCGGCCGGTGCGTCGGGCCAGCAATCGTTCCACGTCCATGGTTCCGCCTCCCTTTCGTTTCGGTTTGGAAATGATCTACCGAAACCGAAGGCGGAACAACAGATACAGAATTCTCATTTTTTGATGGGCACAGATTTTCCGGGTCGCCTTTCCTCCCGATCGTGGACGATCCCGTTTTGACTTTTTCCACCGGTCGTGGATAATCTGTTCGCGGAAAATCAAACAGGAAAACGGACGGGGAAAAACGTGGCGAAAAAGGGAAACCATCCAGGAACAAACCGTCTTCCGAACAAACGCCCCCCAACCTCAGCCCGGCTGGAGATAGGTCATCTTCTTCGGCCGCTTCCGGAACCCCATCATGACCGGCCACAAAGAACCCTTTCGCTATCGCAGGCTCGCCGAGGAGCTGGCGGACCAAATCCGAGAGGGGGCCTACGCGCCCGGCGAACGACTGCCTTCGCTTCGGCGGCTCCATCGGAAACTGAACCTGAGCGTCAACACGGTTCAACAGGCTTTTCAGGAGCTGGAGGATCGGGGGCTGGTGGAATCGCGCCCCAAATCCGGTTTTTTCGTGGCCCCGGTTTCGCTCCAAACCCTCGAAATGCCGGACGCTCCCCCGCCCGTCGCCGAGCCCCGGCCGGTGGAAAGCGGCTCCATGGTCAACGCCGTGCTCCGGACCATCCACGATCCCGAAATGCTGTCGCTCAGCTCTTCGGCCACCCACACCACCCTCCTGCCGACCCGGCGCTTCGCCCGCATGCTCAAGGAGATTTCCGCCAGGGAGCTGGAATCCCTCATGGGCTACGCCCCGGCGGAGGGACTGCCGGAACTCCGTCGGCAAATCGCCCGGCGAACCTTGGGATTGCTGCCGGGCGTCGCGCCGGAGAACGTGGTGATCACCAGCGGCTGCATGGAGGCGGTCACGTTGTGTCTCCAGGCCGTGGCCAAGCCGGGCGACACGATCGCCATCGAAGCGCCCACCCATTTCGGCTTTTTGCAGTATTTTCGAGAGATGGGACTGCTGGCGGCGGAAATCCCCACCCATCCCCGGGACGGCGTGGACATCGACGCGCTGGCGCGGCTGCTGAACCAAACGACGGTGGCGGCCTGTCTCTTCATGCCCAATTTCCAAAACCCCACCGGAGCGCTGATGCCGGAGGAGCGGAAGGAACGGCTGGTGCGGCTGCTCAACGACCGGGAAATCCCGCTGATCGAGGACGACATCTGCGGCGACATGGGCCACGAGGACGGCCCCCGGCCTTCCATGCTTCAGGCGTATGACCGCCGGGGACTGGTCATGACCTGTTCCTCGTTTTCCAAAACCCTGGCGCCCGGCTTTCGGGTGGGTTGGGCGCTGCCCGGACGGCGGTTCCGGGAGCGGATTCTTCGGCTCAAGGCGGGCACAACGGTCTGCACCGCCGCGCCGGATCAGCATCTCATCGCCCGCTTTCTGGCCGAACCGGGCCAGGATCGCCATTTCCGGTCGCTGCGATCCGCACTGGGGCGGCAGGTCACGCGGACCGCCTTGGCCGTGCAACGCCATTTCCCCGAAGGGACCCGGCTGGCGGTGCCCCGGGGCGGCTCCCTGCTTTGGATTCAACTCCCCGCCGGCGCCAGCGGGTTGGAGCTGTATCGGCGGGCCCTGGCGGCCCGGATCGCCATTCTTCCCGGCGCGGCCTGCACGGTGAGCGGCGGGTTTTCCGATTTCATCCGGCTGGGCTGCGGCGCGCCGCTTACAGAGGAAACCGAACGCGGGATAGAAACCTTGGGAGGTCTAACCGCAGACATCCCCGCCAAGCAATGACGGGAACCCTTCCTCGTCCGGCTCCGGGGCATCCCCCAGATCAAAAAACGTGACAACCTCCCCCAGCCCGTCCGCCTGGGCGCTCAACTCCTCGGCGGTGGCGGCCATTTCCTCGGCCGAGGATGCGTTTTCCCGAATCACCTCCCCCAGCT
Organism: uncultured Desulfobacterales bacterium; assembly: GCA_964346545.1. Classification (GTDB taxonomy): domain Bacteria; phylum Desulfobacterota; class Desulfobacteria; order Desulfobacterales; family Desulfococcaceae; genus CAYFVR01. The sequence goes on from CAYFVR010000208.1 coordinate 5,663, forward strand.
CTCGGATGGCCTGCTTCATCCGATCCCCGCCCGACTCCTGATCCCGGCAGGCGCCGCTGATCTCCCGAACCAGCTCGGCGGTGCGCCGGATTTCGGGCAGCATGGCCTCCAGCCGTTTCCCAAGCCGTTCCGCCCCCTCGAATCCCTGACCGGAAAGCCGGCCCACCTCCCGGGCGGTGGCCTCGCTTTTTTCCGCCAGCTTGCGCACCTCCCCGGCCACCACCGCGAAGCCCCGGCCCGCGTCGCCGGCCCGGGCCGCTTCAATGGCGGCGTTCAAGGCCAGCAAATCGGTTCGCCGGGCGATTTCCTCCACGGAACGAATCCGTTCCGACACCTCGCGCATGGTGGCCAGGGCCTCTCCGGCGGCCCGGACGCCTTCGTCGGCCCGCTCGGTGGAGGCGTCGGCGATCCGCTCGGTCTGGTCCGCGTTGTCGGCGTTGGTCCGAATGCCGTCTTCCATGCCGTCCATGGCGGCGGAGAGGGTGTCGGCCGCCTCGTTCTGCTGCCCCGCGCCGTCGGCGATGCGCTGGGCGCTCAGGCTCACCTCCCGACTGCCGGCACGAATATTGTCGGCTCCGTTGACCACCTGCCGGATCACGTCCCGGAACCGATCGGCCAGCGCGCCCAACGCGTCGGCCAACTCGCCGACTTCATCCCCGCCTCCGTCCGGCGGCCGTGCGCTCAGATCGCCGTCGGCCAGTTCCTTGGCGAACCGGATGCAGCGAAACACCGGAATCAGGGTCCGGCGGACCACGAACACCGCGGCCAGAGAAACCAGAATCCCCACGCCGATCACCGCGCCCAGAATCGCGTTGCGGATGCCGGCGAAGGCGGCCTCGATGGCTCTCCGCTCCTTGCCCAAGAACCACATCCCCTTGATCTGGCCGGTGGCGGAAACAATGGGCCAGTAGGCGGTGGTATAGGCGTGACCCAGGATCGTGTTGACCTCGTAGAACGACTCCCCCGCCTCCAACACCGTTTGGATCACCTGGGGATTTTCCATTCGCGTCCCGATCACTCGCTCCCCGTCGCGCCGGATGGTGGTGGAGACCCGCTCGTCGCCGTGGAACACCGTGGCCTGCATGTCCAACAACGCCTGGATTTCATCCACGAAGCGGTTCGCCCGGGTCAGAGGCATGCCGGTGATCACCGCCCCAATGATCTCCCCATTCCAGCGGATCGGATGGGCCGCCCGCAGGGACAGTTTGACGACCGTCCCCTTCTCCACCCCCACCGACGGCTTCCCGGACAGCGCGATCTGGAGATTTTCCTGGGTGGCGATGGAATCGCCATGGCGATCGGTGTGGCCCCGGGCCACGATATCCCCGGCCGTGTCGGTGAATACGATGAAACCGGCGCCGACCCGCGCCATCAGTTCCGCCCCGTATTGTTGAAGAAAGGTGGTATCGCCCTGGTCCACGGCGTTGGCCACCTGGGGAAGCCCGGCAATGAAATCCGCCGCCTGGGCGTAGCGGATTTTCCGGTCGGCCAGCATCTGCTCCACCACATCCCGGGCGGCCATGATTTCGCCCCGGGCCTGGACGTCGAAACTCCGGGAAACGACAATATTCGTCAGGAAACCAATCACGCCCGAAGCGATCAGCACCGACAGAATCACCAAACCGACCATTTTTTGAAGAAAGCGAATTCGGACTTGCATGAAACCTCCCTCGCCGATCAAAGCGGGAACCCGGGCGACGCCGGGATGAACTTGGAAAACTGAAACTGTTTATTACAAATGAATAAAAAAAAGAAAACCGCTTTTTTGCCGGCAAGGGCGTTGCGTTTTCGGGGATGGCGCGAACGTCGTCCGGGAAGGGCCAAAAATTCAGGGAAGAAAGGAATTCCGAAGTTTGGCCATTTCGGCCGGAAGGGGGGCGCGAAGACGGAGAGACCGGCCGGTGGACGGGTGGGGCAAATGCAAAGCCGCCGCGTGAAGGGCCTGCCGGGGAAGCCGCAACGCGTTCCGATCGGCGGCGGTCAGCTCATCCGCAAGAAACCGAAGGAACAACGTTTCATCGACCCCGTAAATTTTGTCCCCGACCACCGGAAAGCCCAACGCCGAAAGGGTGGCCCGAATCTGGTGAAGCCGCCCGGTCTTCGGCACGGCGGCCACGAGGCTGAGAGGCCCCCGTCGGGCTTGGAGACGAAATGTTGTCCGACAATAACGAACGTCCCCGTCGCCATCCGGCGGGCGGATTCCGTCCTTCTCCGGAAAAAAACGCCGCCGTTTTCGGACGAGGCTATCCGGGTCGCCGGCCATCCATCCGGCGGCGCGGATCGTTCCCGCCGGAAATCGGCCTTCCACCAGCACCTGATAGATTTTCCGCACCGCGCCGGAGACGAAGGATTCCCGACCGGCCCGGGCGGCCTCGGCGGTATTGGCCGCCAAAACAACGCCGGAGGTCTCCCGGTCCAGCCGATGCAGAAACCGGGGCTTTTCAATCCCTTCCCTCTGCCGCAGCAAATGCCAAAGGGTGTGGCGGAAGTAGCGGCCGCCCGGATGGCAAGGCAGATTGCCCGGTTTGTCCACCGCCACCAGATGTTCGTCCCGGTGGACGATCCGATAGTCGGTCCGAACCGGCGGCTCCGGCAGGTCGTCCATTTCGAAGACGAGTCGGTCGCCGCTCCGAAGAATGTCGCCGGGACCGGCGGGATTCCCGTTGATCCGAAGTCGTCCGGCGGAAATGGCCTCGGACCAGCCGGCGCGATCCAAATACCGAAAACGGCCGGCCAGGAACCGGAGCAGCGTTTGTCCATCGGCCTCCGGCCCCACCCGGAGTTCGGCCCGGCGGCGGTTCGAGTCGGATGGAGGACGAGGTCGTGCGGGCATTTTATACCTTCGGAGGCCACAAATTTAGGTTTCGAGCGGTAGGGGCAGGCCCCCGTGCCTGCCCTTCGGCGGACAAGGCAGGCCCCCG
>CAYFVR010000209.1:0-3365 GCA_964346545.1 uncultured Desulfobacterales bacterium
CGGGCGGCCTTTATCGTTCGATTTTCATATTTTTATTCCGCGTCCCCTACCCCGGAATAAACCCCAACCCCCGCGTTTCGCTACGTCCCCCCTTCACCAGCTCGTCGTGCATCTGGTCCGCGTGGCGCTTTTTGCGGACGGAGGAGGTCTTGATCCATTCCAGGACCTCCTTGGCGTAGCCGGGCTTGCCGCCGCTGTCGAAGATGCGCAGGACGTTGTCCCGGGCGTCGGCGAAGATGGCGCGGCCGATGGGCGTGCGGGTGATGACGGTGGTCCAGCCCTCCTTGGCGCCGATGCCGCCGAAGGAGAGGTCGGCGTATTCCGCCGCGTAATCCGGGCAGAAGTGGCAGGCGGCCCGCTTCATGAAATCGAGCTGCTGAAGGGAAATCTTCTGTTTCTTCCCGGATTTCAGATGGACAATCAGCCCGTCCTTGATGTTGATCCGCTCCACGTCTTCCCAACCGAAGCCGCCCATCTGCTCCAGCTTCTTGCGCTCCTCCTCCCCGAACATAAAATTCCCGGAGCAGAACAACCCCAGCCGGTAGCGGATGGCGTCCGAGGGCACCACCCCCAACGCCTCCATCTTCCGCACCGCCTTGATCTGGCAGGGCGTGCCCACCATGGCGACGCGCCGGAGTCCCTTTTGGAGAATGGGCCGAAATTCCTGCACCGAGGGCGAATAGGTCGAGTAATTCTGGCTGAACCGGTCGATCCCGTGGGAGCTGTCGAAGTAAAACCCGGCGGCGTCCAGGATTTCCTGCCGGCTCACCGCCAGCCAGGGCTCCCGGTGAAACGGGCCGGACTGTCGGGTGACGATGGCCCCGTCGATGTGGCCCCGGTCGAACAGGTGGAGCAACATGGCCGTGACCACGCCGCCGTCGGTGGCCCGGCGGCGGATTTCGCCGTCCCGGGCCTGGGCCACCGTGGTTTCGAGCACCTTGCCCATGGGCGGAACCCAGCCGGCGATCTTGTTGGTTTCCTCGTTCAGTTCGTCGATTTCGGGGCAGATGCTGTAGCAGAGACCACACTCGATGCACTTGTCCCGGTCGGCGTACTGGGGCACGTCGCCGGCCCCCATTTTCAAGGCCCCGTAGTTGATGGCGGTGCAAAAGGTGACGCAGCCCCCGCAATGGTGGCAGAGCCCCGGCTTCTGCACTTCCTCGATCAGGCTCTCGAAAGTCTTCATGCTGCCTCCTCCACGGGCGGCCTGGGATACAGCCCGGCCCGTTCCACGATCCCCGGGACCTTCTCTTCCCACTCGATGGCCATCACGTGGAAGCCGCTGACCCCTTCCACCTCCTTCAACTCCTGAATGGCCTCGACGCAGATGTTGATCCCCTCCTCGCCCTGCTTTTCCTTGGGCGTGTCGGCCAGCCGCTTCACGATGTCGTCGGGCACGTCCATGCCCGGCACGCGGTTTTTCATGTAGCGGGCCATGCCGGCCGATTTCATGGGCGTGAGCCCGGCCATGATGTAGGCCTTTTCGTGCAGCCCCCGGTCCACCACGCCCTTCATCCATTCCTTGAACTTGGGGATGTTGTAGATGCACTGGGTCTGGATGAACTCGGCGCCCGCCGCGATTTTCTTGGCCAGGCGGGGCACCCGGATTTCAAAGGGATCGGCAAAGGGATTGGCCGCCGCGCCCACGAACATTTGGGGCGGCCGTTTGATCTCGTCGCCGCCGATGAACTTGCCCTCGTCCCGCATGAGCCGCACGGTCTGGAGCAGCTGCATGGAGTCCAGGTCGTGAACGTTCTGGCCGCTGGCGTGGTCGCCGAAGCTCTGGTGGTCGCCGGAGAGGCAGAGCACGTTGAAGATGTCCCAGGAGGCCGCGCCCAGCAAATCGCTCTGGAGGGCGATGCGGTTGCGATCCCGGGTCACCATCTGGAGCACCGGCTCCACGCCCAGGGTTTTTAGCCGAATGCAGGCCGCCAGGGAACACATCCGGCAGACGGAGGTCTGGTTGTCGGTGATGTTGATGGCGTCCACGTGATTCCGGATCAGCTCGGCTTTTTTCGCGACGCCTTCGGGATCGCCGCCTCGGGGCGGTCCGCACTCGGAGGTGACGCCATAGTGGCCGGCCGCCATGATTCGTTCGAGATTGCTCGGCGTTTTCGCGGTCATGACTTCAGATCCTCCCGTACGAGTTTGCGGGGGCCGCCCGCCCGGTCGCTGGACCAGTCCTTGATCGGCGCCAGCTTTTCGTAGTCCGCCATCCGGTCGAGCATTTTCAAACGGTCCACGATGAGCTGCCAGGCGCAGTCCAATTCCTTGTTGATCTCGCATTTTCCGTCGGTGGAGCCGCCGCAGGGGCCGTTCATCACCCGTTTGGCGCAGCGGGCGATGGGGCAGATGCCGCCGGTTTCCCCCAGTACGCAGTTGCCGCAGGCCTGGCAACGCTCGGCGTAGACCCCCAGCTCCTCCACCGCGCCCAAAAAGGTGGTGTTCAAACCGGGATAGACCGGCTTGGCGTACCGCTCCGCCATGAACTGCACCCCGATGCCGCAGGCGGTGGAAAGAACGACCTCGGTGTCCGCGATCTGCTTTTCCGCGGAGTCGAAGAACTCCGTCTCGCACTGGCGCTCGATGCCCCCGTTGGTGATCTCCATGTCCACCCCTTCCTGGGTGGCGCGCATCCGCAGCAGCGAGGCAAGGATTTCGGCTTCCTTGTTTCCGCCCTGGTGGCAGACCGCCACGCAGGTATTGCACCCGAAGACCAGGACCTTTTGATGGCCCCGAATCATTTCCCACATTTCGTCCAGAGGTTTCTGCTCGCCGACGATCATGTCGCGTATCTCCTTTTTGGCTTGGAAACGAGGGTCCCTCGCGGGGTCTTCAGACCGGGTTGACTTTCCGCTCCCGGGCCTTGCGCAGGGCCGTCGCCACCGGGGAGGGGCCCATGTCCCGCACCCGCTCGGTGAATTCCATGCAGATTTCCGCCCATCGGGGGCCCATGGCCGCGGAGAGATTGAACATCTCCAGCCGTTCGGGTTCGATGTTGACCTGGGGCAACAAGGTCTTCAGATAGGCGATTCTCTTGGCCGCGTTTGTATTTCCGTCCAGGAAATGGCATTGGCCCTCCAGTCAGCCGGCCACGAAGAGGCCGTCCACCCCCCGCTCGAAGGCGTGGAGCACGTAGCCATGGTCGAGCTTTCCCGTGCAGGGCAGGCGGATGATCCGGACGTTGGGCGAATAGGTCAGCCGCATGACGCCCGCGAGATCGGCCGCGGCGAAGGCGCAGTAGTGGCAGGCGAAGGCCAGAATCTTCGGCTCCCATCCGGCCGGGGCCTCCCGGAGAGGCGGCGCCGGCGCGGCCTCGGAAGCCGGGGCGACGGGTTGCGCGTGAGCGGTCATGGTTCCTCCTT
>CAYFVR010000209.1:3465-8524 GCA_964346545.1 uncultured Desulfobacterales bacterium
AAATCCCCCTAAATCCCCCTTTGGAAAAGGGGGACTTTCCCGGAGCCGCTCACACATCTACGGTGGCGGCGTCGATCATGGCGTTGATCTGGTCGTCCCGGAAGCTGTTCACCTGGAAGGCCTTGGCCGGACAAATCCCGGCGCAGATGCCGCAACCGGTGCATTTCACCTCGTTGTGACTCACCTTGCCGTCCTCGTCGATGAAGGGCGAGTCGAAGGGGCAGACCCGGAAACAGGCCAGGCACGACATGCAGATGTCCCGGTCGTGCTTGGAGATGATGCCGGAGACCGACAGCCGGTCGTGGGAAAGCAGCACCCCGGCCCGCCCCGCCGCCGCCATGGCCTGGCTGATGGTTTCGTCCAGGTTCTTGGGCGCGTGGGCCAGCCCGGCCAAGTAGATGCCTTCGGTGGGAAAATCCACCGGGCGCAACTTGACGTGGGCCTCCAGCAGATAGCCGTCGGCGTTGGTGGTCAGCTTGTAGTTCTTGCCGGTCTTCTCCGTGGTCGGGTGGGGCCGCAGGCCGGTGGACAGCACCAGCCGATCCGGCCGGATCACGATCTCCCGGCCCAGCAGCTCGTCGAAGGTCCGCACCGCGAGTTGATCCCCGGAGAGGGAAACCTCCGGCTTGTTTTCCACCTCGAACCGGACGAAGGCCACGCCCAATTCCCGGGCCCTGCGGTAGAAGTCCTCCCGCAGGCCGTAGGTGCGGATGTCGCGGTAGAGGATCGTCACGTTTGCGGCCGGGTCGGCCTCCTTGATGGCCACGGCGTTCTTGATGGCGTCCTGGCAACAGACCCGGGAGCAGTAGTTGTTGGGCTCTTCCCGGGAGCCGACGCACTGGATCATCACGGTGTGGCCGCCCTTGGGCAGGCCGCCTTCGGCGAGGATTTTCTCCAGCGCCCGCTGGGTGACGATGCGGTCGCTTTCGCCGTAGCGATACTCGGTGGGCTCGTACTCCACCCCGCCGGTGGCCACCACGACGGCGCCGTGGGCGATGGCGTCGCCGTTGGTCAGCTTCGTCTTGAAATTGCCCACGAAGCCGTCGGTCTTCTCCACCTCGGCCCCGGCGTGGACCGTGATTCGGGGGTGAGCCCGAACCTCGGCGATCTTCTCCTTGACGAACGCCTGCACGTCGCCGCCGTCCAGGGTGCGGAAGACGTTCCGGGCCAGGCCGCCCAGCTCGCCTTCCCGCTCCACCAGGTGAACGTCGTAGCCCATCTGGCCCAAAGACAGCGCCGAAGTCATGCCGGCCACGCCGCCGCCGATGACCATGGCGGCCGGGGTCACGTCCACGGAATCGGTTTCGATGGGCTCCAGCAGCCGGGCCTTCGCCACGTTCATTCGCACGATGTCCGTCGCCTTGGCCGTGGCCACCTCGTTCTGGTTCATGTGGCACCAGGAGCACTGCTCCCGGATGTCGGCCAGCTCGAAGAGATACTTGTTCAAACCGGCGTCCCGGATGGTGTCCTGGAACAGCGGCGCGTGGGTTCGGGGCGTGCAGGAGGCCACCACGACGCGGTTGAGGCCGTGTTCCCGCACCAGCTCCTTGATCTTCTCCTGGCCGTCCGGGGCGCAGGCGTACATCAGGTCGTCGGAATAGACGACGCCGTCCTCCTTGCGCATGGACTCGGCCACCGCGTCCACGTCCACCGTTCCGGCGATGTTGAGCCCGCAGTGGCAGACGAAGACGCCCACCCGGGGATCGTCGCCCGCCACGTCGGTTTCCGGCGGCAGGGTGGGCGGGGAGATTTCGGTGCCCCGGGCTTCGCCCAGCAGGGACATGCTTCGGCCCGCCACGGCGCTGCCCTGGGCCACGGTTTCGGGGATGTCTTTCGGCCCCTGGAAGGTGCCGGTGACGTAGACGCCCTCGCGGGTGGTTTCCACCGGGGCGAAGCCGCTGGTGGCCGCGAAGCCGTGTCGATTGGGTTCAATGCCCACGGTCCGGGCCAGCTCCGCCGCGTCGGCGTGGGGCTGAAAGCCGATGGAGAGGACCACCATGTCGTATTTTTCGTCCACCAGCGTCCCGTCGCTCTGGGCGTAGCGGAGCAGCAGGTCGTGGGTGCCGGCCTCTTCCCGGATTTCGGAGATCATGGCCCGGCGGTAGACCACGCCGTACTGATCCTTGGCCCGGTCCACGTATTTGTCGAAATCCTTCCCGAAGGCCCGCATGTCCATGTAGAAAATGGTCGGCTCGACGGTCCCGTCGTGCTCCTTGGCGATCACCGCCTGCTTGGTGGCGTACATGCAGCAGACCGAAGAACACCAGGGGTTGGCGTTCCGGGCGTCTCGGGAGCCCACGCACTGGATCCAGGCCACTTTCCGGGGATGACGCTCGTCCGAGGGCCGCTTGATCTCGCCCATGAACGGGCCCGAGGCGGAGAGAATCCGCTCGAACTGGAGAGAGGTGACCACGTTGGGCCAGCGGCCGAAGCCCAGCTCGCCCCGCACCCGGGGATTGTACCGGTCCAGGCCCGGGCTCAGGATGATGGCGCCGACCTTGAGTTCGTAATCCCGTTCTTTGTCGTCGAAATTGATGGCGTCGGTGGGGCAAAACTTGACGCAGGCCTTGCAGCGGCCCCGCTGGAGATAAATGCAGTTTTCCGGATCGATGACCCGGGTGTTGGGCACCGCCTGGGGCAGCACGGCGTAGATGGCCTTGCGCTTGGTCAGCCCCTGCTCGAACTGGCTTTCCACCAGTTTGGGACATTTTTTCTCGCAGGCACCGCAGCCGGTGCAGCGCACGGCGTCCACGTAGCGGGGTTTCTGGTGAACCATCACGCTGAAGTCGCCCGGCCCGCCGTCCACCCCGGTCACTTCCGCCAGGGTGTGCAGCACGATGTTGGGGTGGCGGCCCACCTCCACCATCTTGGGCGAAATCATGCACATGGAGCAGTCGCCGGTGGGAAAGGTTTTGTCCAGCATGGCCATGGTTCCCCCGATGGAGGAATCTCGATGGACGATGTGGACCAAAAATCCGCTGTCCGCCATGTCGAGGGCCGCCTGCATGCCGCCGATGCCGCCGCCCACGATGACCACGGACCCGCGTTTGGTCGTGTTCGCGATATCATTCATCGTGTTCCAGCTCCTTTAGCAGGGCGGTCCCGTCCACGAAGTGCCGGTCCACCTGGAGTTCCTCCGGCGACAGGCCGAGACCGATCCCCACCAGTTCGGTGAGAAAAAAGACCGGCAGCCGCTCCTCGATGCCCGCTTTTTGGCAAAAGGTTTCCTGATGGGCGTCCAGATTCATCTGGCACATGGGACAGGTCGCCACGAAGCAGTTGGCGCCCCGGGCCACGGCGTCGGCCATGATCCGGCCCATGAGGTTCATGGCCGTGTCGGGATCGTTGACCGCGGCCGAGGCCCCGCAGCAATAGGTTTTGTAGTTCCAGTCCACGGCGCGGACGCCCAGGGCCTCCAGCACTTTTTCCATGCCCTGGGGGTTTTCCACGTCGTCGGGCACCGGCACGTCGAAGGGAAACCGGGTCAACATGCAGCCGTAGTAGCAGACCGGCTGAAGACCGCCGAGCCGGTTTTTGACCCGTTCCTTGAAGTTCCCCGCCGCCGCCAGGGCCAGCAAGCCCTCCAGCACGGAGCGGACCTTGAGCGTTCCCTGGACCGGCGTGGACAGCTCGGCGTTGATTTCCGCCGCCATGCCGGGGCTGTCGGCCATGCGCTGCTTGGCCACCAGGGTGCGCGAGTAGCAGGCCGAGCAGGGGATCACCATTTCCTCGAATCCGGCCGCCTCGGCGATCCCGATGTTCCGGGCCGCCATGGCCACCGAGAGGAAATCGTTCACCTTGCCGGCGGAGGTGGCGCCGCAGCAGTTCCAGTCCTCGATTTCCCGCAGGGGCGCGCCCAGTTCCGAAAAGACCATCCGGCTTTGCACGTCGTACAGGCCGGAGGACTGTTGGAGGGAGCAGCCGGGGTAATATGCCAATTCCATGGTTCGTGCCTCCTCTCCCTGTCTGTTCCCTATTTGGCGGAACGGGCGGCGGCCCGCTTTCCTTTGGCTTTTTTGTACAGCCGCTTGATTTCCTTGCGCCCCTTGCTGGTGGAAAAGCCGGCGTGCATGCGACCCAACTTGGCCATGGCCAGGCCGAACCGGGCCTGGTTCACCAGTTCGTCCACGATGGCGCGGTAGTTTTTCCGGCGGAATTCGCCCAGGGCGTTTTGCAGTTCGTAGTCGCCCATGAATTCCATCTCGTTGACCCGTCCCCAGCGAACGCCGCTGCGGACGAAGGCGTCGTGGAAATGGGCCACCTTGGGTTCGAGCGGTTCGGTCTTCTCTTCCTTGCTCATCTGCTTGAGGGTTTCGGTGATCCGGGCGGTCTGGATGCTGTTGGGGCAGCGAGTCCCGCAGGTGTAGCAGGAGACGCATTTCCAGACGAGGGGGTTGGACAGGGCCTGTTTCCGATCGCCCATGACCACCATGCGGACGAGCCGATCCGGGGTGAGGTAGTCGGTTTCGTCCCCGACGGTGCAGCCGGCGGCGCACCGCCGGCACTGATAGCAGGCGGTCAGCGGCTGCCCCGATCGCTCCATGACCTCGACGAGGAAGGAGCGGCCGGCCTCGGGTTGGTAATCGTGCGCAACGGCCGTTACGGTTTCCGTCATGCCTCGCTCCTTCCGATTCAGGCGAGCATGTCCCGAATGCTCTGCAGAATCTGTTCGATGGAATCGGGTCCCTTGGGGATATAGTCGTCCGCCTCCATGCTGATGCCGTCGTAGTGGGAATACCGAGTGGAGGTGACGTGGTCGGCCACGGCGGTCAGCATGATGACGGGAATATCCGAATATTTGACATCCTTTTTCAGCTCCGCGCAGACCGCGTAGCCGTCCTTCTCGGGCATCATCACGTCCAGCACAATGGCGTCGGGGACGTTGGCCTGAACCCGTTCCATGGCCTCCACGCCGTTGTAGGCCACGTCCACCTGGTATTTCTCCTTTTCGAGGCGACCCTGGATGATCGACACCAGATCGGGTTCGTCATCCACCACGAGGATCCGTTTCGCTGCTTCCGCCATGCTTTCCTCCTTCGCGTTGGGTGGGGGACCGAGG
>CAYFVR010000210.1:0-8493 GCA_964346545.1 uncultured Desulfobacterales bacterium
CAAAACACCCAATGCCCCGCTTCCACTTCGGTCCATTTTGGGATTTTCCGGTCGCAGATCTCCATTCGGTCGGGGCAGCGCGGGTGGAAGTGGCAGCCGGGGGGCGGGTTTAGGGCGGAGGGCACTTCGCCGGATAGGGGCTGGTAATCGGTGTCGCGGCGGTCCAAATCGGGGATTTCCCGGAGCAGCGCTTGGGTGTAGGGATGGCGGGGAAATTGGAAAAGGGCGTCGGTGGGCGCTTTTTCCACGATCCGGCCCAGATACATGATCAACACCCGATCGCTGAGATGCTCCACCACCCCCAGATCGTGGCTGATGAACAGCAGGGCCAGATGAAAGCGCTTCCGCAGCTCCGCGAAGAGGTTGAGAATCTGGGCCTGCACCGACACGTCCAGCGCGGAAACCGCCTCGTCGCAGACCAACAGGTCGGGCCGCACCGCCAAAGCCCGGCAGATGGCGATCCGCTGGCACTGGCCGCCGGAAAACTGATGGGGAAAGCGGAACTTGTCCGCCGGGTCCAGGCCGCACTGGACCATGAGCGCCGCCACCTCCGCGTCCACGTCCGCCCGGGGAATGATCCCGTGAACCCGTGGCGCCTCGGCGATGATCTCCCCGGCCCGCATTCGGGGATTCAGGGAGGAAAGCGGGTCCTGGAAGACCATCTGAACCCGAAGCCGCTCCCGCCGGCCCACTTGGCGGATGGGCGTTCCGCGATGAAACACCGCCCCGGCCGTGGGCCGAAGCAAGCCGGCCGCCACCCGGCCCAGGGTCGATTTTCCGCAGCCCGACTCCCCCGCCAACCCCACCACCTCGCCGGGCCGGACTTTCAGATCGACGCCATCCACCGCGCGCACCCGCTCCGCCCCCACCCGTGCGCCCAAAACCCGGGCAATGCGCATGGCCAAATCCGGCCGGCGGACGAAGTCCCGGGTCACGCCCGAAAGTTCCAGCAGCGGGGCCACGTCCGCCTCGCCGCCGTCGCTCCCGCGTTCTTCCCCGCCCTTCACGGTCCCCCGCTTTCCGACGGCGCCGCCGCCCCGCCCTCGTGGGGATGAAAACAGCGAATCCGGCGGTTCGGACGCGGTCGGGTTTCCGGAGGCGGCGTTTGGCAGACCTGGTCCGCCCGGGGGCAACGCTCCTGGAACGGGCAGCCGGCGGGAAGGGTGGTTCGGGACGGCGGGGCGCCGGGAATCTGGTACAGCGGCTTTCCCCGTCGCGGCACCGCGCCGACGAGGCCCGCCGTGTACGGGTGCAGGGGCCGGTCCAGCACGTCGTCGGCCGGGCCGTGCTCCACGATCCATCCGGCGTACATCACCGCGATTTCGTCGGCCAGCCCGGCCACCACCGCCAGATCGTGGGTGATCCAGAGCAGGGCCGCCCCGGCTTCCCGGGTCCGGCGGCGCATTCGACGCAGAATCTGGGCCTGCACCGTCACGTCCAGGGCCGTGGTCGGCTCGTCGGCCAGAATCACCCGGGGCCGGTGCAGCAGGGCGATGGCGATGGCCACCCGCTGGCGCATTCCCCCCGAGAGCTGGTGGGGATAGGCCCGCAGCCGCCGTTCCGGATCGGAAATCCCCACGCCCGCCAGGGCCTCGGCCGCCGTCCGCCAAGCGGTTCGGCGGTTCAGCCGCCGATGGGCCCGCAGCGCCTCCACCATCTGGGTGTCCACCCGCAGCACCGGGTTTAAGGCCGTCATGGGATTCTGAAAAATCATGGCGATTTCCGCCCCCCGAATCGCCCGCATCTCCCGGGCGGACATCTCCAGAATATCCCGGCCGTCAAATGCGATCCGCCCCGCCGCCACCCGGCCGGGCCGGGGCACCAGTCGAAGGATGGAAAACGCGGTCATGGATTTCCCCGAACCCGACTCCCCCACCATGCCCAGCACCCGGCCCGGCGTCAGGTCGAAATCGATCCCGTCCACCGCCCGCAACTCTCCGGCCGGCGACGGAAACGCCGTGACCAGCCCTTCCACCCGCAGGACGGGTTCGCCCGCCCTCACGCCAGTCCCCGGGGATTCAGCACGTCCCGGCAGCGATCCGCCACCAGGTTGATGCCGGCCACCGTCAAAAACAGCGCAAGTCCGGGAAAGACGCTCATCCAGTAGCGCCCGCTCAACATGTACTGGTAGCCGTTGGCGATGAGCAGTCCCAGGGAGGGCTCGGTCACCGGCAGGCCCACGCCCAGAAAGGAAAGGGTCGCCTCCAGCAAAATGGCGTTGGCAACGTTGACCGTAAAAAAGACCAGCAGCGGCGGGGCGCAGTTGGGCAACAGGTGGCGGAAGATGATCCGCGGGGCCGACAGCCCGAGAGAGCGGGCCGCCTCGATGTACTCCCGCTCCCGTTCGCCCCGGGCGGCGCCGTGGGCGATGCGGGCGAATAGGGCCCACTCCTTGAGCACCAGAGCGACGATCACCTTGTCCAGCCCCCGGCCCAGCACCGCCAGCAGCACCAGGGCGATGAGAATGGTGGGAAAGGCGAAGTAGACGTCGGCGATCCGCATGATCAGGGTTTCGGTTCGCCCGCCGACGTAGGCCGCCACGACGCCCAGGGCCGTCCCCAAAACCAGCGCGGAAATCCCGCTGGCCGCGCCCACGATCAGGCTGATGCGCAGACCGTAGAAGATGGCGCTGACCAGGTCCCGCCCCTGGTCGTCGGTGCCCAGCCAGAAGACCTCGCCGTTCCGGCCCGCGGCGCCGGGCGGCAGGCTGCCGTCCTGAAAGTCGATCTGGGCCAGATCGTAGGGATTCTGGATGGAGATCCAGGGCGCGAAGATGGCCAGCAGCACGATGATCACGAAGAAAAAGAAGGCCCAGCGGGCCGTCCGGCTTTGGGCGAACTCGGCGATGAAGGCGCGGATCGGCCCGGGTTCGTCGTCGGATTTTCTCGCGGAGGAGCGTCCGTCCGGCGCGCCGCCGTCGCTCACGCTTCCTCTCCGTCCAGCCGAATGCGGGGGTCCAGGGCGGCGTAGAGCAGGTCCACCAGGAGATTGATGAGCACGAAAATCACCACGGTCACCAGCAGATAGGCCACCACCACCGGCCGATCCAGCATGGCGATGGCGTCCACGATCAGCTTGCCCATCCCCGGCCAGGCGAACACGCTTTCGGTGACCACCGCGAAGGCCAACAGGACGCCGAACTGGACGCCGGTGACGGAAACCACCGGAATCAGGATGTTCTTGAGCAGATGAACCCCCACCACACGGCCCGGCCCCAGCCCCTTGGCCCGGGCGAATCGAATGAAATCCAGCGGACGGACGTCCAGCGTCCCCGAGCGGGTCAGTCGGATGATCAGGGCCATGGGCAACAGGGAGAGATTGACGGCGGGCAGAATCAGATGGTGGAGCCCGTCGGCCGTGAAGATGCTCCACGGCACGCCGAAAACGGCGACGGTTTCCCCTCGCCCGAAGCTGGGGGTCCAGCCCAGATGGACGGAAAACAGCAGGATCATCATCAGCCCCACCCAAAAGGACGGCAGGGAGAACCCCAGCACCGAACCGGCCATCACCGCCCGGCTGACGAGGGAACGGGGATGAAGGCCCGCCAGAAGGCCCAGTGGCATTCCGACGACGATCGCCAGCCCCATGGCGGCCGCGGCCAGCTCAAAGGTGGCGGGAAACCGCTCGAAGATGACCCGAAGCGCCGGTTTGTTGTAGACGAAGGAGCGGCCCAGGTCGCCCCGGGCCGCGTTCTTGAGAAAGGCGAGATACTGCACGGGCAGGGGCCGGTCCAGGCCCAGCCGCTCCACGGCGGCGTCCCGTTCCGCCGGGGTGGCGTCCGGCGGAATCAGCAGCCGAACCGGATCGCCCACGGCGTAGATGCCGGCGAACACCACCGCCGAGGTCGCCAGCAGGACCGCCGCTCCCTGCAGGAAGCGGCGGATCAGAAACACCATCATGCCTTGCCGGCCGGAACCGCGGAGCGCGGCCTAGGGGTTGGCGGGGCGGGCATTCATGGCCAGGGTCTGGTCGTCGGCCCGCACCGTGTATTGAACGCCCTTGCGGGCGGCCGCCAGGGCGAACTGGGTGTACAGCGGAATGGGATTGTAGGCTTGGATGGCCGTCGCCATGGCCGCCTTCAGAACGCCTTCCCGTTCGGCCTCGTCCACCGTCACCGCGGCCTTTTCGACCAGCCGGTCCAGTTCCGGCAGGGAAATGCCGCCGTTGTAGGTGCCGGCGCCCTTGTCCTTGTCGTAGCTGTGAACCACCGTGAGCAGCCCCAGGGTGGATTCCCCCACGTTGGAGCTGCCCCAACCCAGCAGATAAAAGCTGAATTCCTGTTCCGGCGGCGACAGCCGGGAAAAGTAGGTGGATTTGGGCATGGTGTCCACCCGCATCTGGATGCCCACCCGGGAAAGCATCTGGGCCACCGCCTGGCAGACCTTGGCGTCGTTGATGTAGCGGTTGTTGGGTCCGTGGATGGTCAGCACGAATCCCTCGGGATAGCCCGCTTCGGAGAGCAACCGCTTGGCGCCGACCGGGTCGTAGGCTTCCAGCTCCAGCTCGGCGTTGTAGCTGAACCAGCCCTGTGGAATGAGCTGGCCGGCCGGGGCCGCGAGCCCCTCCATCACGCCCTGAACCAAAGCCCGCCGGTTGATGGCCTTGGAAATGGCTTGGCGCACCCGCACGTCCTTGAGGGGATTGGGCGCCAGCGGATTCCCCTCGGCGTCGGTGACGAAGGGACTTTCGTCCCGGATGTTGTCGCAGCCCAGAAAGATCACCCGATCCGACGGCCGCTTGAAGATGGAGACGCCGCGCCGTTCCAGGTGGGCCACCTCCGACGGCGGCACGTCGCTGACCAGGTCGATGTCTCCGCCCAAAAGCGCCGCGATCCGAACCGCGTCGTTGGGAATGATTTTGAAGACCACCCGCTCGTAGGCCGGCTTTTCGCCCCAGTAATCCTCGAACCGCTCCACCACCAGCCGGTCTCCGGCCACGTATTCCACGAATTTGTAGGGGCCGGTGCCCACCGCCGCCTTGCCCGATTCGAAATCGCCCGGCATCGCGCCCTCGGCCGCCTTCTTGGAGACGATGGCGGCGTTGTGAAGCTGGGCCGGCAACACCGGGTTGGGCTTATCGGTGGTGATGATCAGGGTGTGGGGGTCCTTGGCCTCGGCGGAGACGACGCCCCGGATGGCGCTGGTGTAGGCGCCGGGGTTGTTGGGCAAACTGGGAATCCGCTCGAAGGAAAAGATCACGTCCTCGGCGGTGAATTCCGATCCGTCGTGAAACTTCACCCCTTTTCGGAGCTTGAACTCCCAGGTGGTGTCGTCGATGGGCCGCCAGCTTTCCGCCAGGTTGGGAATGCGGCGGGCGTTTTCATCCCGCTCCACCAGCCGGCCGAACATGTGCTTGGAATAGCCGATATTGGTGGCCAGATACAAAAAATGGGGGTCGATGGACGGCTCCGCCTGCATGCCGATGACCAGCTCTTCGGCGGCGACCCCGCCCGCGAAGAGCAGCCCGCCCGAAAAGAAAAGAAGGGCGAACGCGATCGCCACAAGGGAATGAATCGATTTCCGCATGAATGCCTCCGAAAAAAAGGGGTTTCCGCCGCGAGATGAATCGGGGGACGCGACGGGAATGGGGATCGGGGGAACCGGGAACGTCGTTACGGATTAAGCGACCCCGTCGGTGTTCCGGCCGGTCCACCGGTCTTTCAAAATCCGGCCGTCCCGCAGGACCATGAGCACCCGCTCCCGTCCCTGCTCGAACAGACCGACCTCTTCCAACGGATCGCCGTCCACCACGATCAGGTCGGCGATTTTCCCAACTTCCACCGTGCCGAGCCGGTCGCCCAGTCCGAGGATTTCCGCGTTGGTCCGGGTGGCGGAAACGATGGCCGCCATGGGCCCGAGGATCGCCGCCTTGAGCGCCAGCTCCCGGCCCAGCAAATGCTGAAACGGGCCGATGATGTCCGAACCGGAGCCGATGGTCACCCCGGCGTCCCGGGCGATGGCCACCGCCTCCGCGCCGCGATCGGCCACGGAACGGAGTTTTTCCAGAACAAAGGGCGACATGCCATGGGCCGCGCCCTCCCGAGACAGAACTTCGAACACCGAAAGGGTGGGGACGTAAACCGCGCCAACGTCGGCCATCCGCACGGCGGTTTCGAAGTCCAGCAGATTGCCGTGTTCGATGCTCGTGATCCCGGCGGCCAGGCAATTTTGAATGGCGGCGGGCGAATAGGCGTGGGCCATGACGTGGGTCCCCGCCGCCCGGGCCGCCTCCGCCGCGGCCGAAAGCTCCGCCACGGTGAACTGGGGATGTCCGGGCCGGTCCGAGGGGGAGGCCACGCCGCCGTCGGCCATGACCTTGATCTGGTCCGCGCCGCGCCGAATCAAATCCCGGGCCGCCCGAAGCACCGCGTCCGGCCCGTCGCAAACCGCCGGGTAAACGCCAAGACTGTTGCGGGGCGAATGGGTCTCTCGCCAGGGGCCGCGCTTGTCGGCGTGGCCGCCCGTCTGGGTCAGCATGGTGATGGACAGCCGCAGGCGCGGCCCGCGAATGAGCCCCAGGTCGATGGCTTCGCGGAAACTGGGGTCCAGCCCGCCGGCGTCCCGGAGGGTGGTGAAACCCAGATCCAGCGCGGTTTCCAGGTTCCGGGAGGCCCGATGCACGAAGACCGCCGGCGGCAGCGCGGCGGTTCGATCGAAATCGACCTCGATGTTTGCCATGTGAACGTGGGCGTCGACGAGCCCCGGCATCAGGGTGCGCCCGGCCAGATCGATCACGCGAACGTCTTCCGGCGGCGGTGCGGGATCCACCGCGTCGATGCGGCCGTCCCGCACCACCACCACGGCGTCCCTTCGCGGCGGCGCGCCCGTGCCGTCGATCAATCGCGCCCCGGCGAATGCCAAACCGGAATATTGATTCTGAGACATGAACGTTTTATACCACCTCCGACGGCGATGGGCAACGGCCCCCGAAAAAATCCTTGAGCCGAGGAAGGCCCTCGTCTAAAAAGGAAGCTTATGGGAACGAAATTTCCCCGCGATTTTTTCGCGAAACCCGTGTTGATTGAGAGGAGCATTCATGAAAAAATGGATTTGTACCGTATGCGGGTACATCCACGAAGGCCCCGAACCCCCGGACGAGTGTCCGGTGTGCGGCGCCGACAAAAGCATGTTTGAGGAAGTGGAGGAAAAAGAAGAAGAATCCGCGTCCGAGGCCGCCGGCGGCTCCACCGAAACCGGCGGGGACGCCGAGTCCGCCGCGGCGGCCGAGGGCGGCGCTTCGGAAGGGGGCGGCGGGGTCCAAAAGTGGATCTGCACCGTCTGCGGATACATCCACGAAGGCCCGGAGCCGCCGGACGAATGCCCGGTGTGCGGAGCGGACAAAAGCGCCTTCGAACCGGTGGATGAAGAAGAGCCGAAGCCGGCGGAATCGGCCGCCGAGGGATCGGAGGAATCCGGTCCCTCCGAGAAACCGGCCGCAGCGACCGCAGCCGGAGAAACCGAAAAAGAGGCCGGCGGAAAAGCTTCCGAGGCGTCCAAAGCGAAATCCAAAAAGTCGCGTCCCAATCCCCGAGCCTACGACCTGGGGGAACCGCCGAAGGCGGGAGCGGCGCGGCTGTATTATCTGGCGCTGGATCAGATGCTCAAGCATCACGCCCATCCGGTTTCGGTCCACATTCCCAACGGCGTGATTCCGCTTACCTTCATATTCGTCCTGCTGTTTTTGGTCACCGGTTGGCGGCCGCTGGAAACCGCCGCCTTCGTCAACATGATCTTCGTGCTGCTCACCCTGCCCTTCGTGCTCTTTTCCGGCTACATCGAATGGCAAAAGCGATACCGGGGATTCATGAGCAAGCGGTTCGTCCAGAAAATCGCCTACGCCTCCACGGTGGCCTTTTTCGCCCTGGTCATCGTGATTTGGTGGCTCATCGACCGGGACGTGCTGCTGCCCGGCGCACCGGGGCGATGGGTGTTCGTTCTCTTCCATGCCGTCATGCTGGGCGCGGCGATCATGGCCGGGCTGATCGGCGGGAAGTTCATTTTCCGGGATTAGCGCCATAGCGCTTGTTATATTTTCACCATTCGTTATAAGCCCGCGCAAACCCATCGTTTTCAAGGGGTTGCGCGGGTTTTTAATGCCAATTCATAACTTTTTTCATCTCTCTTTTGAAGACAACCCAGATTGAAATTCAAAATTTTATCATTGAAAACAAGCAGATAACAAAAAATATCGGCGTTGGCCTCCGCTTTGCATAGGGTTGGGATGTGTTTCGAACAAACGGTTCCACAAGGAACCCTTTCCCTTTCTTCGCCAAGGAGACAAACATGAAATTTCGAATGCTGTCCATCCCGCTGGCCCTGACCTTTCTGTTCACCGCCGCGACCGTCGCCACCGCCACGCCCACGGAGGTTCTTTACCTGGGAGACCGGACCATCGAGCAGGTTCAGGTGGGCTACTCCGGCACCAACGCCGAAAATTTAGAATACTGGTTCGGCCAGAACGGCATCACCAACCCCGACGGTTCCGCCATCAACC
>CAYFVR010000211.1:0-8444 GCA_964346545.1 uncultured Desulfobacterales bacterium
ACCGCCGTCCGCCACCGAACCCCGCGCCGGTCCATCTGATCCGCGTTCGGTTCCGTCTCCATCACCACGGAAAGCCCGAGTGCCCCACCCAGTTCCCGCAACTCCGCCGCCGACACCGGGTGGAATTCCCGTTCGTCGGGCGACGGCCCAAGGCGAAGCGTGATCACGATCCGCCCGCCCGGCGCGGTCAATGCGGCCAGCGTTTCCAGTGCCTGGGCTCGCTCCGCCGCCGGCACATGCATCCAGACCGCCGACAGCAGAACCAAATCGAACCGTTCGCCCAATTCACGGACCGTCCGCAGATCGGGCAGGGCGTCGTCCATCCACCGGATTCCCGCCGAGGGATGGCGTCGCTTTCCTTCCATCCGCATTCCCTCCGACGGCTCCACCGCGACCACCTCATGCCCCAACCCCGCCAGCCAAGCCGCGTCCCGCCCCGTGCCCGCGCCCACGTCCATCACCAGCGCCGGCCGCGTCGGCAGATGGTCTTCCCACACGCCATGAATGACGATGGGGGCCACGGATTCGTATTCTTGGGCCAGCCGGGAGGCGTGGCTGGTGTAGAAACGGAAAATGTCATCCGGCATTTGCAATGGTCAAGATTTATTGTTGATAGTGAGGAATCCCAGTATGAAGATCAAGGAAATCTCGAGGGCTGACGATTTTGATTCCTTGGAAGTTTTGGAGAACAAGCAAATCTTTGTCGCCGGTGACGACATATTCGGCATTTCCCGCCAAGGCGGTCCCAATAATTTGGTCGTCGTCCGGATCACGACATACTGGTTGGGGGAGTGTTTGCGGGATGACAACCTTCATTCGAGAACGAAAAAATGCAAGTGTCTCGTTAATATCCCGATCTGAAAGATTGAACTTCCTGTGAAGGTGTCCACGCAGTTCGGCGAGTATGAATTCCGAGACCAAGATTTCATGAGAAAACATGCATTGCTCAAAAAGATCCTTGCAAACACCCCGGGTGATCAGGGCGGAAATAATGACATTGGTGTCAAGGACGAGTTTCATGAAATTTGATCAAAGACATCTTGCTCCGTCCATTCGCCCTTGCTTCCCGCTTTGGCCATCATTCTTTTCCGAAGAGACCGAAATTTTTTCAGGGCGATGGTTTGCTGAATCGCTCGCCTCATGGCTTCATCAAAGGAAATGCCTTCTTCCCGGGATAATTCAATCAGATCCTGTTTCATTTCCGTTGGAATATTGATGGTGACAGAGGAATCCATGGTTTTCTCCTTTTCATCTAAGCGGAATCCTGTAGCGTCGTCGCCACTTCGTCTCCGCATAGTTTGCTTATAAATTCTAACACATCTCCTGGGAAAACGCCATTTCACTCCCCCAAAAAAACGGCCGGAACCCCCAAAGGGATTCCGGCCGCCACGTCATGCGCTCTGCGCTCCGCCCCCCGATGGGGCGGAGGCGGGAGGAGGTAGAACGCCGGACGATTTTAGATGTCGTAGTACAGGTAGAACTCGTGGGGATGCGGCCGCAGTTTCACCGCGTTCACCTCGTTGTCGGTCTTGTACTCGACCCACTTTTCGACGACGTCGGGCGTGAACACGTCGCCCTTGGTCAGAAACTCGTGATCGGCTTCCAGCGCCGCCAGGGCCTCGTCCAGGCTGCCCGGGGCGGAGGGAATCTCGGCCAGTTCTTCCGGCGGCAGGCTGTAGATGTCCTTGTCCAGCGGATCCCCCGGATCGATCTTGTTCTGAATGCCGTCGAGCACCGCCATGAGGATGGCGGAGAAGGCCATGTAGCCGTTGCAGGAGGGGTCCGGGGTCCGGAACTCGATCCGCTTGGCCTTGGGCGACGGGGAGTACATCGGAATCCGGACGGCGGCGCTGCGGTTCCGGCTGGAGTAGGCCAGGTTCACCGGCGCCTCGAATCCCGGCACCAGCCGCTTGTAGGAGTTGGTGGTCGGGTTGGTGAAGGCGCACAGGGCCCGGGCGTGCCGCAGAATGCCGCCGATGGCCCAGAGCCCCTCCTGGGACATGCCCGCGTACTTGTCGCCGGCGAACATCGGATTGCCTTCCTTCCAGATGCTGACGTGCGTATGCATGCCGGTGCCGTTGTCCTCGAACAGCGGCTTGGGCATGAAGGTGACGGTGTGGCCGTAGCGGTAGGCCACGTTCTTCAGCACGTATTTGAACCAGACCAGCTGATCGCCCATTTCCAGCAACGGCTTGAAGCGCATGTCGATTTCGGCCTGGCCGGCGGTGGCCACCTCGTGGTGCTGGCACTCCACGTCGATGCCCAGGGATTCCAGGGTCAGCAGCATCTCGGTGCGCAGGTTCTGGAACTTGTCCGACGGCGGCACCGGAAAGTAGCCTTCCTTGTGGCGCGGCTTGTAGCCCTGGTTGGGGCATTCCTCGCGGCCGGTGTTCCAGCTCGCCTCGACGGAGTCCACCGAATAGAAGGCGCTGTGGCGGGTGGACTCGAAGCGGATGTCGTCGAAGATGAAAAACTCGGCTTCGGGACCGAAGAAGGCGGTGTCGCCGATGCCGGTGGTTTTTAGATAGGCTTCCGCCTTCTTGGCGATGTTTCGCGGATCGCGGGTGTAGGACTCCCGGGTGATCGGGTCCTCGATGTTGCCGATGAGCACCAGGGTGGTTTCGTCGTAAAACGGATCGATTTTGGCGGTGGCGGGGTCGGGCACCACCAGCATGTCGCTGGCGTTGATGGGCTGCCAGCCGCGAATGGAGGAGCCGTCGAAGCCGAAGCCTTCCTCGAACATCGACTCGTCCAGCTCGCCGATGGGGATGGTGAAGTGCTGCCAGATGCCGGGGAAATCCATGAAGCGGAGGTCCACCACTTTGGCTTTCTTCTCTTTGGCCATCTCCATTACCTGCGCGGGGGTCATGCTCATGCTCGGTCCTCCTTTGCGTGTGAATGAAACGTTGAAATGGAATCCAAGCTTCCTATGAAGCTCCTCATCGAATGGTTTCGTCGGGGACGTGTTCCCGAATCACCCGGGCGATGGCCTCGCGAATCAGCGCGACCTGATCGGGCGCGTCCACCTTCTGCCCGTCGAAATCCCGAACGTAAAAGACGTCCACCACCTGGTCCACCTTGGTGGCCACCTTGGCGATCCAGACGTCCAGGCGGCACTGGAACAGGGCGTCGGTGACGCCGAACAGCAGGCCCGGCGTGTTGTAGGAAAACACCTCGATGATGGTGAAAAAGCTGGAGCTGTCGTTGTCCACCACGATCTTGCTGGGGTGGCGGGTGGTTTCCGGTCGGGCGTCGCCGTAGTCGGCCAGCCGTTCCGCCAGGGCCTCCGCCAGGTTCAGCTCGCCCGCCAGGGCCGATCGCAGGTCCGATTCGGCCTCGCGCCATTTCCGCTCCTCGTAGATTCGGTCCACCGGCGGCTCGACCTCGAACACGTCCAGGGCGACGTTGTTGCGCCAGGTGTAGACCTGGGCGTCCAGCGCCTGCATGCCGTGAAGGGTGAAGGCCCCGGCGATTTTGGAGAACAGCCCCGGCGTGTCCCGGGCGCAAACGGTGACCGTTCGGGTTTGCGTCCCTTCTCGGCGCCGCACTTGCCAGACCACGGACTCGTCTCCCAGGGACTGGTACAGCCGAATATGGGAGACGATGTCCTCGGGACCGGTATAAAGCAGGTACCGGGGCGACATCACCGCAACCAGGCCGGCGATGGCCGCCCGTTCCGCCTCGGTTTCGGCCCGGGCCAGCACGTCGAGCCGCCTGTCCTCCATCCGCGCCAGCGCCTCTTCCGTGGCCAGCTCCCCGTTTTCCAGCACGTTGAGCACGTTGAGATAGAGCCCCTCCAGCAGGGAGGCGGTCCAGCCGTTCCAGGCCTTGGGGCCGGTGGCGTAGGAATCGGCCACCGAAAGCAGGTAGAGCATTTTCAGTCGCCGGATGTCCTTGACCTGTTCGGCGCAGATCACCGCGGTCTCTTCGTCCTGAATGTCCCGCCGGGTGGCGGTTTTGACCAGCAGCAGATGAAATCGCACCAGAAAGGCGACGACGTCGACGAATTCCGCGTCGTATCCCCGGCCCTTCAAAAGATCCCGGACCAGCGGTTCCCCGGATTCGGAATGGTCCCCGGAGGGATCGCCCTTGCCGATGTCGTGGAGCAGGGCCGCCCAGAGCATCGGCAGGGGGCTTTTCAGCTCCCGGTAGAGCTTGCCGCACAGCTCCCGGCCGGTGGGGTCGTGGTCGGTTCCGAAGCTGGCGAGGGTCTGGACCACCCGCAGGGAGTGCTTGTCCACGGGGAACAGGTGATATTCGTCGTATTGAATCCGGTTGATGATCCGTTCGAACTCCGGCAGCAGGGAGGCCAACATGCCGGTGTTGAGCATGGCCTCCAGAGCGTTGAAGCGCGGGGCCGGGGTGCGAAGAATTTTCTCGAAGGCGGCAAGAACGTCCGGAGACCGGCGGTATTCGGCGTCGGCCATGTGGCGAAATTCTCGGACCAGCCGCTTGGCCTCGCCGCTGAGGGGGATGCGGAGCCGGGCGCTTTCCTCGAAAATTCGGAGCAGCAGCTCGGGGTGGTTTCGGATCATGCGGGAGGAGGTGAAAAAGAGCATGCCGCTGCGAACTTCCAGCCCTTCGCGGGCCGGGTTCAGCGCCCGTTTCCGTCCCCGGCGTCGGGCCTGGGTTTCCAGCTCGTAGACCCGGATGTCGTGCTGCTCTTTCAGGAACTCCATGTGTCGGTGCAGCTCCCCCAGGAAGCGCTCCACGGGCTGCTGCCCGTCCGCCTTGCGGTATCCCATTTCCTCGGCGATCCGCTCCTGAAAGCGAAAGCGGAGATGATCCCATTTCCGCCCCACCATGTGGTGCAGCCGGTTCCGGATGTGCCAGATGAACCCCAGGGCTTCGGTCAGGGTGACGTATTCCTCGTGCGAAAGACAGCCCATGTATTCCAGGTCCCGGGGGCGGGTCAGCCCGGCCTTGATTCGGGCGATCCAAAGCACGGTGTGGTAGTCCCGCAGTCCGCCGTCTCCCTCTTTCAAATTGGGTTCCAGCAGGTAGGTGGAATCGCCGAATCGGTCGTGACGGCCCCGGTTCCGTTCGATGAGCCGCTCGATGACCGCGTCGCCCCGGGCTTCCACGATCCGCTCCCGAAAGCGGTCTCTGAGCCGGGAGTGCAAAAAGGACATGCCGCAGATAAATCGGGCGTCCAGCAGGGCGGTGAGAACCTCGATCTCCGATTCCGCCACCGACATGCAGTCTTCCAGCGAACGGGTGGCGTGGCCCACCTCCAGGCCCACGTCCCAGAGCGGGTAGACCATCTCCTCCACCAACACCATCGCCTCGTCGGGCACGCGATCCTCGAACAGAAAGAGAAGGTCCACGTCGGAATGAACGCATTGCTCCCGCCGGCCGTATCCGCCAAGGGCGATGAGCGCGTAGGGATTTTTTTCGATCCCGATCCGAGGTCCGACGTCGCTGGCCTCGTAGCTTTCCTGGAAATAGGCGTCCAGGAGTTCGGCGTGGTCGTGCAGAAAATCGGGCGCTTTCCCCGCCAAAAAATCGGCGATCAATTCCTCTCGGGCGGTCTTGAGGACGGCCAGGGGTTGATTGGCGGTTTGGGGAGCTGGCGCGGTGGAGGACATGGTCGGCTTTCCGGCTTCGGCGCAAGGGGATCGGCGCATGGGAATTCATTTTAATGGGTCAAATTAAGCAAAGAGCGTGCCGGTGGAGAAACTATTGAATTTTTATCATTTGAATCAAGTGGTTAATCGGCGAAGCCGACCGGGAAAATGTGAGGTTTTGCTTACAATATTGTATAAAAAAGCGAAAAAAAACAACAATTTTGTGCGGGGACTCCCAAAAAGCGGGCGAAGTTTCCCGAAACTCCCCCGCGGGGACGCGCCGGAGCGATCATGAAGTCGGGCCGCGGAGACCCGCCTCCCGGACGCGTCCGAACCGCGTCGTCATCGGCGGTCCCGTCCCGCGTTCTCTTCCGGCGCGTCGAAATGATCCGCCCAGATTTGGCCGACCGCCGCCTTCAGGGAGGCGAACCGCTCGACCGGAACCCGGCCGGGCCGTTCCCGCAGGTTGAGCTTGTGGCCCACGGCCCGGTAGACCAGGAAAGCCATGCGCAGCAGATGGGCCGCCTCCCGGTCCAGCAGGCCCGTGTCGGCCAGGGCCCCCAAAAGCCGGACGTTGTCGGTTCGGCGCAGCAGCGCCTCGGGATGCCGATGCGCCCCTTTCAGGACCAGGTATTGGACCAGAAATTCGATATCGACGATGCCGCCGGGGCTCTGTTTGAGGTCGAATTCATCCGGCCCGGCCTTGAGCAGCTCCTTGCGCATTCGGCCGCGCATTCGGGCGATCTCCGCGCGCAGGGCTTGCGGATCCCGGGGCTGGGCCAGCACCTCCCGGCGCACCGCCAAAAATCGTTCTCGCAGAGCCTTGTCCCCGGCGATGGGGCGGGCCCGGACCAGGGCCTGCTTCTCCCAGGTCCATGCCTCTTCGAGCTGATAATTCCGGAACGCCTCCACCGGACAGACCAGCAGCCCGGAGCTGCCGCTGGGCCGCAGCCGCATGTCGGCCTCGTAGAGCTTGCCCGCGGACGTCGGCGCGGTGAGCATGTGAACCACCCGCTGGCCCAGCCGGGCGAAAAAAACAGACGTGTCCACGGGACGGTCGCCGCCGGTGGTTTCCCCCGGCGCGCCGGCGTGGAGAAACACCATGTCCAGGTCGGAGCCGTAGCCCAGCTCCAGCCCGCCCAGCTTGCCGTAGGCGACGACCGCGAAGCCCCGGTCGCAGGGCTGAAACCGTTCGTCGCAATCCGGTCGGCCGTGGAGGGCCGTCAGGTGGTCCCAACTGGTGTCGATGACCCGTTCCAGCACCGTTTCCGCGATGTCGGACAAATGGTCGCTGATCCGCATCAGCGGGACGGCGTCGGTAATGTCGGCCGCGGCCACCCGCAAAACGTTGACCTGCTTGAACACCCGCATGGCGTCCATTCGAGCTTCCAAATCGTCGGCCTCGATCGGCTCCAGCCGGCCGGCCAACTCTTCCTCCAGCGCCGGCCGTTCGGGGGGGCGGTACAGGGTGCGCGGGTCCAGCAGCTCGTCCAGCAGCAGGGGATGGCGGGCCAGAAAGGTGAGAATCCAGGCGCTGGTGTCGGCCAGCCGGACGAGGTGGTCCAGGGCCTGGGGATTTTCCAGCAACAGCGCCACGTAGCTGGTGCGGCGGCTGACGGCGTCCACCAGACCCAGCGTCCGGTCCAGCGCGGTGCGCGGATCTTCCGCCAGGCCGACGGCCGCGAGCAGCCGGGGCATCAGCCGGTCAATCCGTTTTCGGCCGTCGCCGCCGACGGGCTGTTCCCCCAGCCGATGCCGGAAATCCGTTAGGCGGCGCAGCGCCGAGACCGGTTCCCGGTAGCCGGCCGATTCCAGGGCCCGCCGGTTTTCGGCGGTTTCTTCCGGCCGGCGCCAGATCTGTTCCAGCCGTTCTTCGGGGGCGGCCTCGGTCGCGTCCGCGTCCGTTCCCAGCAGGTGATTGAAATGATGTTCCACGGCGCTTCGGCGCCGGTCCAGATCGGCCAGGAAGGTTTCCCAGTCGGGCGCGCCCATGGCGGCCGCCAGCCGGGCGCGGGCCTCGGGGTCGCCCGGCAGCCGATGGGTTTGCCGATCCGCCGCGGCCTGGAGCCGGTTTTCCACCCGCCGAAGAAACAGGTAGGCGTCCCGAAGATCCTCGGCCACGGTTTCCTGGATGCATCCCTGCGCCGCCAGCTCCCCGAGAACGGCCAGAATTCGCCGTTTCCGCAGGCCCGGCGCCACGCCGCCTCGGAGGAGCTGGAAAATCTGGCCGAAAAATTCCACTTCCCGGATGCCGCCGGGCCCCAGCTTGACGTTCTCGTCCATCCCTTTCCGCCGCACCTCCCGGGCGATCATGGCCTTCATCTCCCGCAGGTTTTCGAACACGCCGTAGTCGAGATAGCGCCGATAGACGAAGGGGGTGAGCCGTTCCAGCAGTTGTTCTCCCGCGGCTTGGTCGCCGGCGACCGGCCGGGCCTTGATCCAGGCGTACCGCTCCCATTCCCGCCCCTGCTCCAGATAGTAGTCGGCCATGGCCTCGAAGTTCATGACCACCGGCCCGCCTTCTCCGAAGGGCCGAAGGTTGGTGTCCACCCGGAAAACGAAGCCGTCTTCGGTGTTGGCGCCGAGCGCGTGAATGAGGCGGCGGCAGAGGCGGGTAAAAAAGACCTCGGCGGGAACCGGCTTTTCGCCCCGGGTTTCGCCCCGGCGGGGATAGGCGAAAATCAGGTCGACGTCCGAGGAGAAATTGAGTTCCCACGCGCCCAGCTTGCCCATGCCGAAGACCACGAGCCGGAGCGGATTTCCGTCCGGGTCCAGCGGCTCGCCGGACGATTTCGCGGCCCAGCCGTGGAGCCGGTCCAACGCGCCGGAAATGCAGGCCGCCGCCAGGGCCGAC
The DNA here is from genome assembly GCA_964346545.1 of uncultured Desulfobacterales bacterium. Classification (GTDB taxonomy): domain Bacteria; phylum Desulfobacterota; class Desulfobacteria; order Desulfobacterales; family Desulfococcaceae; genus CAYFVR01. The sequence goes on from CAYFVR010000211.1 coordinate 8,422, forward strand.
AGCTCCGCGGTGGTTTCGGTCAG
>CAYFVR010000212.1:0-2161 GCA_964346545.1 uncultured Desulfobacterales bacterium
ATCCCCCGCCGCCGAAACACCACCCGCCCATCAAACACCGTCATATCCACCTTCGCCCCGACCATCTCCGCCGCGTCGATGGTGTAGATATTCCGATCCAGCGCCACGATGTCCGCCCGTTTCCCCGGCGTGATCGATCCCAACGCCTCCGCCACCCCGTAGCACCGCGCCGGGCCGATGGTGTAGGCCGCCACGGCCTCGTCCACGGTCACCCGCTGATCCGGGTACCATCCGCCTTCCGGCGTTCCGTCGGCCCGTTGCCGGGTCACCGCCGCGTGAATGCCCACCAGCGGATCGGGGGAGCAGACCGGGCAATCGGAGCTGAAGATGACCGGCACCCCGGCGTCCATCAAATCCCGGAACGGATAGGCCCACCGCCCCAGCTCGCCCACGCAGCGGTCCACCATGTTGATGTCCAGCACCAGGTTGTGGGGCTGCATGGCCGCCGCGATTCCCAATTTGGCCATCCGGGGCTGATCCTCCCCCCGAACCATCTGGGCGTGCTCGATCCGGTGGGGCAGAGCCGGCGGCGGGGTGTCCGGCGAGCGGTCCCGCCGCACCCGCTCGAAGATGGAAATCAGCTCGTGGTTGGCCCGGTCGCCGATGGCGTGGATCATCACCGCCAGCCCGGCCTGGTCGGCCCGGTGGATGGCCCGTTCCAGTTCGTCCACCGGATAGGTCACCATTCCCGCGTCGCCGGTGTCCAGATATGGCTCCCGCATCCAGGCCGTGCGCGCCCCCATGCCGCCGTCCAGAAAAAACTTGACGTGGCCGATTTGCAGCCGCTCGTCCCCGAATCCCGACCGCATTCCAAGAGCAATCGCTTCGTCCATCAGCTCGCAGGGAATGCTCATCCAGCAGCGCAGGTCCAGCCGTCCTTCCTGGCGCAGTCGCTGCCATCCCGTGTAGGCCGGCACCCACTCCACACCGCCGGGCGTCCGAATGTCGTGAATCCCCGTCAACCCTAGTGCGTGGAGCGCCGGGATTCCCTCGGCCATGGCCGTCATCGCCTCGTCCGACGTGGGCGGCGGAATGACCGTTTTGATCAGATTGGGCGCCAGCTCCCGCAACACGCCGTTGGCCTTTCCGGCTTCGTCCCGGACGATGACCCCTTCGGGCGGATTGGGCGTGTTGTCGTCCACCCCGGCCAGCTTCAGCGCTTTGGTGTTGGCCGTGGCCAGGTGCAGATCGCACCGGAACAACATCACCGGATGATCCGGGGCGGCGGCGTCCAGATCCGCCGCGGTCAGCAGCCGGGCCTCGGGCCAGTCGGCCTCGTTCCAGCCCTGGCCCAGAATCCATTGGCCCGGCGGTTTGTTTCGCGCCGCCTGGGCCAGCCGGGCCATGCAGTCGGTCAAAGAGGTCGCCTGGGCCAGCTCCAGTTGGGTCCGGCCGATGGCCCAGTCGAAATAATGGAAATGGCTGTCCCAGAAACCCGGCAGCCCCAGCCGCCCCTCCAGGTCGATCACCTCCGCCCCCGGTCCGGCCAGCTCCCGCATTTCCGATTCGCCGCCCACCCCAAGCACGCGGCCGCTTTTGATCGCCACCGCCCGGGCCGTGGGCTGGATGGGGTCCTGGGTTCGAAAATCGCCGTTGACAAGCACCAGGTCTGCCAGAATGTCGCAACTCACGGTCATGGGAGAAATCCTTGGGGAAAGGGGTCGTCGGGGGCGACGAAAAATTCGTGAATGCCGGTGATGTGGGCGCTGCCCCGGATTTCGGCTTCCGCGCCGGTGAACTGGCCGATCCGGGGTTCGTCCCGGACGGTCGCTTCGAACACCGTGCCCAGCGGACCGTGGTTCCGGTACGGTTGGCCCGGTTCCAGAAGACCCCGATGGCGGAGCAGCGCCAGCTTGGCGGCGGTGCCGGTGCCGCAGGGGGAGCGGTCCATGTGGGATTCGCCGTAGACCACCAGGCTTTGGCCTTCGCCGGGCGCGCCCGGGGCGTAAAATTCGGTCACGTCCACCGTTCGGACTTCCGGCCGGGCGGGGTGGTGAACGGAAAAATTCCGGTTGGCGGCGTCGATGATCTCCATCCCCAAATCCACCAGCCGATGGCGGTGTTCCGGTTCCAAAGACAGCCCGTTGTCCGGCGCGGATACCATGGCGAAGAATCCGCCGGAGCAGACCAAATCGACGGTGAACGTTCCGTGGCCGGGAAC
>CAYFVR010000212.1:2261-8410 GCA_964346545.1 uncultured Desulfobacterales bacterium
GTGTTCCCGATAGTAATCCAGTTTTTCCACCATGGTCTCGCCGGGAATCGGCCCGGCGCCGTCCACCACCAGCCGGGTGCCTTCCCCGGCGGTGTGGGAGTCCACCGTGAGGATCCGGTTTGGAAACCGCTGGGCCAGCGTCCCGCGAATTTTGGAAATATCCAGCGCCATGATCAGGCCTCCACCGTCGCCGAAGTCGCCGATTCGGGCGCTTCCTCCGCCGCCAGCAGATGACAGTGGTGGGGGGAAACTTGGACCGTCACCTCGTCGCCGATTTGGTAAATTCGCGACCGCATCATGCTGATGATGTGAATTTCGGTCCCGTCGGCCATTTCCACGAAATAGCTGACCTCGCCGCCCATGTAGCTTCGGTCCCGAATCCGGCCGGAGAAATGGTTGGCCCCCGGTTCCGGCTGGTAATCCTCCGGGAGAAAGGGCTCGAACCGCTGGGCCCGGACCACCACTTCCACCGGCTGGCCGGTTCGCCAGTGGCCGCCGGAACTGCTGGTCAGCCGGCTGCCGTCGGCCAGCGCAACCACCACCGCACCGTCGTCCACTTGGTCCACCGTTCCCCGCATGAAATTGGAATGGCCCAGAAAGTCGGCCACGAAATGGTTGGAAGGCTGGTTGTAGACGCTTTCGGGACCGCCCTCTTGCTGCTTCCGGCCGTCCTTCATCACCACGATCTTGTCCGACATGGACAGCGCCTCGCGCTGGTCGTGGGTGACGAAGATGGTGGTGACGCCCAGCATTTGCTGGAGGTTGTCCACCTCCCGGCGCATTTCCTCCCGCAGGTTTTCGTCCAGGGCGGAAAGCGGCTCGTCCATCAGCAACACGTCGGGCTGGATGACGATGGCCCGGGCCATGGCGATCCGCTGCTGCTGGCCGCCGGAAAGCTGGCTGGGCATTCGTCGCTCCACGCCGGGGAGGCGAACCATCTCCAGCGCCTTGAGGACCCGGTCCCGGATTTCCTCCTTGGGGATGTCCCGGTATTTCAGGCCGAAGGCCACGTTGTCGTAGATGGTCTTGTGGGGAAACAGGGCGTAGTTCTGAAAGATCATCCCCAGGTTTCGCTTGTGAACGGGGACGTCGTTGATCCGCCGGCCGTTGATGAAGATGTCGCCTTCGGTCGGATTTTCAAGTCCGGCGATCATTCGGAGCAGGGTCGTTTTGCCGCATCCGGACGGGCCCAGCAGGGTGACCAGGGTGCCTTCGGCGATGTCCAGGTCCATCGCCTCCACGGCGACGACCTTTCCGAAGCGCTTGACCACCCCCTTGAACTGGACCATCCGGGGGTTGCGGTCGGCGGCGGGGGATTGGGTGGGTGTTTCCTCGGACATGGGCGTTCCTAAACCATGGGCTTGACGGAAAACGATTCCGCGGGAGCGTCGGGGACGCCCCCGCGGATCGACTCGGCGGTTCGAATCAACGGGAGAAATCATCAGGCGCCGGCGCGGACCCGATCCCATTTTTCGGCCCATTCCACCTGGTGGCCGTTCCAGTAGGCGGGCTCGGCGAACAGATAGCCTTCCAGCTTCCCGGTGGGATCGAAGGCGGGCAGCTTTTTCACCGATTCGGGCATCTCCACCTTGGCCGGGTCCAGGCTGGGCGGGTAGCTCTGGGCCTCCGCCACGGCGATGGCGCAGTCGGTTTCCAGCATGAAATTGAGCAGTTTCTGGGCCACTTCCAGATCGGTGCCCTTGAGCACGAAGATGTATTCCATCCAAGAATAGGTGTTGGGCGGGGCCAGATAGCCGATGGGGTGGCCCTGCTTCTGGAGCGCGGCCACGCGACCGGACCAGGCGACGGTGGCGTAGATTTCCTCGTTGGCCAGCAGGCTCATCAATTCCGATCCGGAAGCCCAGTATTTCTTGACCATTTCCCGTTGCTCGCGCAGGGCGTCCCAGATGGCGTCCATGTCCTGGATGTCGTTGGGGTTCTGGCCGGTGTGCAGGGCCGCGTACCAGATATTGGTCCGGTGGTCGGCGCCCCAGCCGCCCAGCTTGCCGTCCAGCTCCTTGTCCCACAGCAGGGCCGCGCCCAGCTTCTCGGCCTTCTCCTTGGAGACGTGGTTGGTGTTGTAGGCGATGCCGGTCTGGCCCAAGTCGTAGGGAACGGCGGAAAGAGCGCCGTCGCTGATGTCCCGAAGCGGCTGGATCATCGCCGTCATGACTTTGTCCAGATTGGGAATTTTGGACTCGTCCAGGGTCGAGCCAAATCCCAGCTCCACGTAGCGAGCGTAGTCGAAGACCGCGCTCAGGTGGGCCAAGTTGAATTCTCCGCCGGGCGGATAGCTGGCCTTGACCTGGGTGAGATAGGCGTCCATGCCGGTAAAGGCGGCGTCCACCACCTCCACGCCGGTCTCCTTCTCGAAGGGATCGAAGGCGTGCTTCCGGAAGGCCTCGGAGACGCTGCCGCCCCAAGAGTCGAAACGGATGGTCTTGTCCGCGGCCCAGGCCCGCCGAACCAGTCCGCCAAAGGGACCGCCCACCAGGCCGGCCGAAACGCCCGCGATGGAAAGGTACCGGAGAAAATCCCGCCGGCCGACCCGGCCGTGGCGGTATTGCTCGTACAGGGTGTCGATCTGGCTGTCGAAGTCTTTGGACATTGGAGGTCTCCTTCGCTCGTTCAGGTTAGGGACGGGCCGCCCGGGGACGATCAGAAACGATCGGGACCGGTCAGTCCGGACGGCTCAACTTCCGGGCGAGATAGCCGCCCATCAGCGGAATGGCCACGGTGAGAATGATCATCACCGTTCCCAGGGCGTTGATTTCGGGGCTGATGGAGTTGCGAAGCATTCCGAAAATCTTGACTGGAACCGTCTGGTTCCGTGCGGTGGCCCAGAAAAGGGTGGCGGTGACGTCGTCAAAGGAAATGGTGAAGGAAAACAGCGCCCCGGCCAGGATGGCGGGCATGAGCAGGGGAAAGGTCACCTGCATGAACGTCTGGAACGGATTGGCCCCCAGCACCATGGCCGCCTCTTCGTATTCCCGCCGGATTCCCACCAGCCGGGCCTGCACCACCAGCAGCACGTAGGGCAGGGTGATGACCACGTGGCCGATGACCAGCAGGGCGAAGCTCTTGGGCTGTTGCAGCCAGCGGATGAAGATCAGCAGGGCCACCCCCAGCACCACCTCGGGGATCATGATGGGCGTCAACAGCAGGGTGTTGAGGCTGTTTTTGCCGGGGAATTCGTAGCGGACGAAGGCCATGGCCGCCGGAATGCCCACGGCCGTGGTGATGATCGCGGTGAGCGACCCCAGCACCAGGGAGTTCTGGAACGCCTTCAGGATGGTTTCGTTCTGGACCAGCTTGACGTACCATTTGAAACTGAACCCGGACATGGGAAAAGAGCCGAACTGCTCCGGATTGAAGGACAGCAGCACCACCGCCACGATCGGGGCGAACATGAAGATGTAGACCAGGGTCGTGTAGATTCGGATGAGGGTCCAGCCGGAAATTTTCATGGGCGCCTACTGAAACGTCTTGAAAATCTGGTTGATTCCCAGATAGCGGTTGTAAATGGAGACGATGATGGCCAGCAGCCCCAGCAGCAGCACGCTGATGGCGGAGCCGAAGGGCCAGTCCAGGGTCCCGACGATCCGCTTGAAGATCAGGTTGGCGATCATGTCGTTGCCCGGCCCGCCGAGGATCATGGGCGGCAGATAGGTCCCGGCCGTGAGCACGAAGACCAGCAGGCAGCCGGCGCTGACGCCGGGCAGACTCAGCGGCAACACGACCTCCTTGAACGCCTGCCACTCGGTGCAGCCCAGGCTCCGGGCCGCCTCCAGCAGACTGCGGTCGATGCCCTCCAGGCTGACGTAGATGTTGAGAATCATGAAGGGGAGCAGATACTGGAGGAGTCCCAGGAGCACGGCGCCTTCGTTGTAGAGCATGCCTAACGGCTCTTCCAGCAATCCCATGCGGATCAGCAGATAGTTGATCAGCCCCGTGTCGCCGAGGATGTTGATCCAGCTCAGGGTCCGGATGATGAAGCTGATCCAGAACGGCAGCATGATCAGCAGGAGGAGCAAGGATTTGTGCCGGGTTTCCGTTCGGTAGAAAAAATAGGCAGGGATGTAGCCCATCACCAGACACAGCGCCACCGTTTCCAGGCTGACCCGGATGGTGCGGAACAGAATCGAGGGGTAGAACATGTCCTCGAAAAATTTGGCGTAGTTTCCGAACTGAAAGGCGGGAATGTCCGCGCCGCTGGGGGCGCGCAGCCAGAAGCTGTAGACGATGATGAAGCAGACGGGGATGACCAGCAGAAAAAAGACGGCGGTCAGGGCGGGGGAGAGGAGCGCCCACGGTTTCCAGGAGTCGGATTTCATTGGCGGAACGGAACCCCGTTGGCATCGCTCCGGACCCGACCGCGATTCGGACGGCCCCCGTGCGCGATGTTTAAAGATTTGTATTTATTAGATTAAAAAATCCGGCATGTCAAGCGGAACGGCGAAGATTTGCAATTGGGTTGTGATCCAAGACACTTATGCCCGCCATTGGCGAACCTTTCTTGACACGCCGGGACGACCTCCGGTAGCCTTTGCAATGAAATATTACCCAAAGGGGGGCGAATGGCGGATCGGTTGGCGTGGCTGGGGAATTCCCGGGTGCAGCATGGGGAGGTGAACCGGCGCATCTATTTGATGAAGCTGGACCCGTCCGACCTGCCGGGAATCCTCGACGATTTGGACGATCTCGCCCAAGCCGGGGAATACGGGAAGATTTTTGTCAAAATTCCCGAATCGTCCGAGCCCGTTTTTCTCCAGGCCGGTTATCGCCGGGAAGCCTTCGTTCCGGGGTTTTTCTCCGGTCTGGAAGCAGCCTGCTTCATGGCCCGCTATCCGAACCCGAAGCGACGACGGGAAACCGCGCCGGAAGCCGTGGCGTCGGTGCTGGCGTTGGCGCGGGACGCCGCTGGAGACGCCAAGGATTTGACGGATTTGCCCAAGGAAAATCCCGTGGAAAGCGCCGGCGGCTTTTCAAATCAAGAATTCTCCGGCGGGGCCGCGGGAAATGGTTCTTCGGATCCGCCGGAACGTTTTGGCGGGGATGGAACGTCCCGTTCCGCTTGGGAACCCTCGACCCTTTCTCCCGTTCGTTTCCGAATTCTCCGGCCAACGGATACGGAGAAAATGGCGGCGTTGTACGGGGCGGTGTTCCCCAGCTACCCGTTTCCCATCCTCGATCCCGACTATTTGCGGTCCTGCATGGAGAATCATGTGTTGTACGTCGGGGCCGAATGGGACGGAACGCTCGCGGCCCTGGCCGCCGCCGAGATGGAACCGTCCGACCGGAACGCCGAAATGACGGATTTCGCCACCCTTCCCGAATTCCGCCGCCAAGGGCTCGCCCGGCGCTTGCTGGCCCGAATGGAGGAGGAGGTCCGAAATTTCGGCATCCGCACCGCCTACACCATCGCCCGCGCCGGCTCCCCCGGAATGAACCTCGCCTTCGCCCGAAGCGGCTACGCCTTTGCCGGCACCCTGGTCAACAACACCCACATCGCCGGACGGATCGAGAGCATGAATGTCTGGTACAAGCCGCTGGACGATTCCACGGGAGCGCAGGGATTGCCATGAAAACCGATCAACTGTTTTACGAACTCTTCCGCTTCAGTCCCGAAAGCCTGCTCGAATTGGTTCAATTGAACGTCCAGGGGACCTATCGGTTCGAGAGCATCACCGTCAAAAGCACGGAAAAGCGGTTCGACGGCTATTTCAAGAACGTGGAGGCCGCCGGTCCCGATATTTTCCTTGAAATCCAGGGCTACCGGGACAACAATATCTATTGGAGGCTCTTCCGGGAAATCTGCGCCTTCCACGAACCACGGGAAAACGACCACCCGTTTGCCGCGGTCGTACTGTTCATCGACATCTCCCTCGACCCCGGAAATCCGCCGCTGATTCCCGCCCCGCCCAACCGCCTGTTGAGATGTGACCTTGTCGAGTGCCTGAAAAACATCTCCGACAACGCGACTCCCCTGGTCGTCCTGAAACCGTTGACCTTGTCCGATAAGGCGGAGCTTCCCCGGGCGGTTACGGAATGGAAAACGGGAATCGACGCCATGGGCTTGTCGGAAGAGCGAAGGAAAAGCTTGGAGGAATTGCTGGAATACGCCATTTTGCAGCGGTTCAAAACCCTTA
>CAYFVR010000213.1:0-8406 GCA_964346545.1 uncultured Desulfobacterales bacterium
ATTCGTCGAAAGATCGCGCTCCGCCTCGACCGATCCAAGCATGTCTTCCAAAAGGTCATGGCAAGAGGGCGCCCCTTTCTTTCCCGCCTCGGCGACCGGGGCCTTTATTTCGGCGGATTCCGCTCTGATTTTGGAGATTATGCGCAAGGACTCCACTATTTCGGATAAACTTGCCTCGTCGGGAAGGCTCTGGATCCTTTCCAACGCCTCTTGCTTGGCGGTTCGCATCGTCCACCTCCATCTCGGGAAAATATAGGGAAACGGTATCCCCACAATTTCAGCGGGTTGGATCATCGTCCCACACGTTGTCCGCTTCGTCGTCCCACACGCGAACCATGGAAATCGACTGCGCCTCCTTCAAATGGCGCAGTTCATCCATCGAAAAATCGGATTCCCTTCGGAGACATTCGATAAAATCGAGCACCTTCCGGGCCGCATCCGCCGGCATCCGCCGGACTTCCCGATAGATTTCTTCCGCGATATCCATGCTTGCATCCTCCCCCACGGTAAATTTCCGCCGGTCGGCGTCAGGAAACGTACCGCTCCATCACCCTTCGAAACCCCGGCATGGCCTTGACGATGGTGTCGTCGTCCACGCAGAAGGCGAGGCGGAAATGGCCGGGGCCGCCGAAGCCGGAGCCGGGCACGGCCAGGATGCGCTCGGTCTGGAGGTCGCGGACGAATTCCACGTCGTCGGGGATGGGACATTTGGGAAACAGGTAGAAGGCCCCCGGCGGCGTCACGAATTCGAAGCCGCATTCCGCCAGCCCGTCGCAGAGGAGCTGTCGCTTGCGGGCGTACTTGGCCACGTCCACCGTGGCGTTGCCCATCCGGGCCACCGCCCGCTGCATGAGCGCCGGCGCGTTGACGAAGCCCAGAATCCGGTTGGCCAGGGTCATGCCCTCCAACAGCGCCTTCTTGTGGGTGGCCGCCGGGTTCACGGCGATATAGCCCAATCGCTCGCCGGGAATGGAGATGTCCTTGGAAAACGAGGTGCAGACAATGCTTTCCGGGTAGGCGGCGAAAATGCTGGGCACCGCCGCCCCGTCGTAGACGATTTTCCGGTAGGGCTCGTCGGAGATCATGTAGATCGTCCGGCCAAACTTTCCGCCCCGTTCCGCCAGCAGTTCGCCCAAGGCCCGCAAGCTCTCGGCGGAATAAATCTGCCCGGTGGGATTGTTGGGCGAGTTGATCAGCACCGCCTTGGTCCGCTCGTTGATGGCGTCCCCAACGGCGTCCAGGTCCAGGGTGAAGTCGGCCCGGGTCGGCACCGTTTTCAACACGCCGTTGTGGTTGTCGCAGTAGGCGCCGTATTCCACGAAAAAGGGGGCGGGCGTGACGACCTCGTCGCCGGGGTCCAAAATCGCCTTGAGGGTGGAATTGATCGCGCCGGCGGCCCCCACGGTCATGATGACCTCGTCGCCGGAAACCGGCGCCTGCTGATCTCGGGTCACCATTTCCGCCACGGCGGCGCGGACGTAGGGATAGCCGGAATTGGGCATGTAGCTGTGATCCCGGCCCTCCTCGGAGGTCACCACCTCTTTGAGCGCGGATTCCAGCTCCGCCGGGGCCCGCAGATTGGGATTGCCCAGGCTGAAGTCGAAGACGTTTTCCGCCCCGTGCTCCGCCTTCAGCCGGGCGCCCTCCTCGAACATCTTCCGAATCCAGGACGACTTGGCAATGGTCGCCTCGATCTTCTTGGCAATGGTCATATCGGCGCCCCTTAGGCCGGTTCGACGGCTTTGATTTCCGGGATGTGCTGCTTCAGCACCCGCTCGATGCCGTTGCGAAGGGTCATCTGGCTCATGGGACATCCCGCGCAGGCGCCTTGCAGCCGAACTTTGACGATTCCGTCCTCGGTGACGTCCACCAGCTCCACGTTGCCGCCGTCGGCCTGCAACATGGGGCGAACCTTATCCAGGGCGGCTTCCACTTTTTCTCTCATGATCGGTTTCCTCTCGGAGTAAAGGGGGGTTGATTTTGTAACTCATAACCATAATGCCGCATACCGTCCCTGTCCATTATACTTTCGGGGTCCACAAATTGGGATTTTGCACACGTAGGGGCAGGCCCCCGTGCCTGCCCTGTTCGCCGAATAACGGACGGGGGCCTGCCCTGTTCGCCGAAGGGCAGGCACGGGGGCCTGCCCCTACATCCGAATCTCCGCGCAAACCGTGCCGTCTTCAAGTGTAGCAAGCCGCCCTCTCTTATCGCTCCGCAGTCCCTTCTTCCAGATCGGCGTGGAACGCTTTGCGGAAGGCGGGAAACCGATCTTCCGCGATGGCTTGGCGCATCCGCGCCATCAGGGACAGATAAAAATGGACGTTGTGCACGGTGTTGAGCCGATAGGCCAATATCTCCCGGCACATATAAAGGTGGCGGAGATAGGCCCGGGAATATTTCCGGCAGGCTTCGCAATCGCAGTCGGGATCGACCGGGCCCGTATCCATCCGGAAGCGGGCGTTGGCGATGTTGATGGGACCGCGCCGGGTGAACAACTGGCCGTTGCGGGCGTTGCGGGTGGGCATGACGCAGTCGAACATGTCCGCACCCCGGGCCGTCAGCTCCACCAGATCGGCCGGCGTGCCCACGCCCATGACGTACCGGGGCTTGTCCGCCGGCAGCAGGGGCAGGGTCAACTCCGCCATTTCGTACATCAGCTCCTTGGGTTCGCCCACGCTGAGGCCGCCCACGGCGTAGCCGGGGAAATCCAGCGCGATCAGCTCTTCGGCGGAACGGCGGCGCAATTCCGGGTACATCCCGCCCTGCACGATCCCGAACAGCGCGTTTTTCTCCCCGGTCTTCTCCCGCCAGATCGTTCGGCAGCGTTCCGCCCAGCGGGTCGTCAACTCCAGCGCCTCCCGGGCCTCGGTCTCCGTGGCGGGATAGGGAATGCACTGGTCCAGACACATGATCACGTCGCTATTTAGCGCGATCTGCACCTCGATGGACTTTTCCGGCGTCAGCAGATGGCGGGCGCCGTCGATATGGGACTGAAACGTCGCGCCTTCCTCGGTGATCTTGGTTAGCTTGGCCAAGGAGAAGACCTGGAAACCGCCGCTGTCGGTGAGAATGGGGCCGTCCCAGCCCATGAACCGGTGCAGCCCGCCGAAGGTCTCGACGACCTCGGTCCCGGGCCGCAAATATAAATGGTAGGTGTTGCCCAGAATGATTTTCGCGCCGGCCTCGGTCAAATCTTCGGGCGTCAGCGACTTGACCGTGGCCAGGGTCCCCACCGGCATGAAGATCGGGGTCGGGACCGTGCCGTGAACCAGTTCCAGCGATCCGGTTCGGGCCCGGGTCTCGGCGCACTGGGAATGCAGCGTAAAAGGATGGGGCATGGTAAGGTCCGTAAAGATTTCACGACTTCAGAATGAACGATGCGCCCCAAATGTAGGGGCGTATCGCATACGCCCTGGGCGGGAAACGAAGACCGCCGATTTCAGGTACGCATGACGGCCAGAAAAACAATCCCAACCCGAAACCGAAACGTCAACCAATGAACATCGCGTCGCCGTAGCTGTAAAACCGGTATTCGGCTTCCACCGCCGTCCGATAGGCGGCCAGGACCTTCTCCCGGCCGGCGAAGGCGGACACCAGCATGAGCAGGGTCGATTCCGGCAGGTGAAAATTGGTGACCATGGCGTCCACGATCCGAAAGCGGTAGCCGGGATAGATGAACAGATCGCACTCGCCGCGGGTCGGGACGATTCGGCCCGATTCGCCGGAAACGTATTCCAGCGTCCGCACGGAAGTCGTCCCCACGGCTACCACCCGGCCGCCGGATTCCCGGGCCCGGTTGATCGTGTCGGCGGTTTCGGCGGAAATGGAAAACCATTCCCGATGCATTTCGTGCTCCCGGATGTCGTCCACCCGCACGGGGATGAAGGTGCCGTGGCCCACGTGAAGGGTGACGGCCGCCACGCTCACGCCCCGGTCCCGGATCTGATTCAGCAATTCCGGGCTGAAATGGAGGCCGGCGGTGGGCGCGGCCACGGCCCCCTTGCGGGCCGCGTAAACGGTCTGGTATCGTTCCGCGTCCCCGGTTTCTTCGCTTCCGCCCCGGATGTAGGGCGGCAACGGCCCCTTGCCGAGCCGGTAGAGCGTTTCCTCGAAATCCCCCTCGCTGGTGAAGCGGACGACGTGGACGCCGTCCCGGGAATCGAGCACCTCGCCGTCCAACCCCTCGCCGAAGTGGAGCCGGGTCCCGGGCCGGGGGCGCTTGGAGAGCTTGAGCAGACATTCGCAGACCACCGATCCGTCGGATTCCCGGCGGCAGCGCTCCTCGCCGTAGTTGAGGATCAGCGCCTCCACCCGGCCGCCGCTCTCCTTTCGGCCCAGGAGACGGGCGGGGATGACCTCGGTGTCGTTGACCACCAGCACGTCGCCGGGACGCAGGAAATCGGGCAGATCCGAAAAGACGTGGTGGGCCGTCTCGCCCGTTTGGCGGTTCAGCGTCAAAAGTCGGGACGATTCCCGCCGATCCGCCGGGTGCTGGGCGATCCGATCCGGCGGCAGCTCGTAGTGGTAATCACCAGGGCTGAACATCGCCGCCCTTGGCCAGATAGACGAACAGCAGTCCGGTCAGCATGAGGATCAGCCCGAATCCGCGCAGTGCGGCGGGCGAAACTTCCATCATCTTGCGAATCCACCGCTTCATTTTTTTGGGAAACGCGGCGTAGGGAAAGCCCTCCACGAAAAGGACCATGCCCAGCACCGACAGGAAAAATTCCATCGACATCATTCCTCTGTTGAATCCGTTTAAAAAACGGGTACTATAAAAAGATTGACGTTCCTTTGTCAAAGCAAAAGCGGCCCCCGGCGGCGGCGGAGATCAATGGCCGACCGCCCTCTCGGTTCTTCCCCCTTTCAAAGGATATCCCATGCGCATTCTTGTCCATTACCTCTTCTCCACGGTGGTGCTGAGTCTGTACGGCGGTCAGGTCTGACCGTTTTTAGAGACCTTGCCCCCCGTGGTGGTGGGGGCCATCACATTTGGCGGTTATCTCCCGGCCCTGCTGCTCCACGGGCCGCTGGAAAAACGGCTGGTCCGGTCGGCCGACCCGGGCGAACAGCCCCGACGCCAGTTCGCCCTGGATTTGGGGTTGGCCGTCGCGGTGGGCCTCGCGGTTTGGATCTACAACCGGATCACCTATCATATCATGCTGGTCACGGGGATGGCCTTTTTTATCGGCTTCGTCGCCCTGGGCTTTTTCATCGCCCTGGACATGGCGCTGGCCCGGGAACGGCATATCATCCGCGAGGCGTTGCGGAAAGAAATTCATGCGCCCGCGCCGGGTCGCCTGTATCCCATGACCCGGCGATTCTTCCTGGTGGCCTTGGGCACCACCTTGCTGATGGTGCTGATCATCAGCCTGGTGTTCGCCCGGGACATGGTCTGGCTCACCAATCTGGAAGAACAAATGGTGCCCACGGGAGAGGCGCTCCGGATCGTCGCGGTGGAGATGGCCTTCATCATGGGCGTGCTGCTGATTTTGGTGACGAACCTGCTGCTCTCCTTTTCCACCAACCTGAAACTGCTGTTCCAGACCGAAACCGGCGTGCTGGATCGGGTGACCCGGGGCGACCTGTCCGAAACGGTTCCCGTGGCCACCCGGGATGAATTCGGCGTCATCGCCGGCTACACCAACGTGATGATCCAGGGGCTCCGCCATCGGATTCAACTGCTTTCCGCGTTGGAGGTGGCCGAGGAGGTGCAGCGGAACCTGCTGCCGGCCGGGCCGCCGGACTGGCCCGGCATGGATCTGGCCGGGGTCAGCCTGTTCTGCGAAAAGGTGGGCGGGGACTACTACGATTATTTGGAGCTTTCCGACGGCTGCTACGGCGTGGTGGTGACCGACGCCGCCGGCCACGGCGTGGGCGCGGCGCTCCACATGACCACCGCCCGGGCCTTTTTGCGCTTCGGCGCCCGAGATTTCACCGGCCCGGTGAAGTTGCTGACGGCCGTCAACCGCTTCCTGGCCGAGGACAGCGGGGAGACCGGTCGCTTCATCACCCTGTTTTTCCTGATCATCGATCCGGAAAACCGCCGGCTGATCTGGGTTCGGGCCGGCCACGATCCGGCCCTGCTGTACGACCCGGCGGAAGATCGGTTCGAAGCGCTTGACGGCGACGGCATGGCCCTGGGCGTCATGGCCGAGGCCGAATTTTCCGAGGAAACCCGGGAGGGTTGGTCGCCCGGAACCGTGGTGGTGGTCACCACCGACGGCGTGCGGGAGCGCCGGAACGGGGAAGGGGAAATGTTTGGCCAGGACCGGTTGAAGGACGCCATCCGCGCCGCCGCCGGGGACGGCGCGGACGCGATTCGAAAGTCCATCCTGGATTCTTTGGAAACCTTCGCGGGCGGAATCGAACGGGAAGACGACGTGACGCTGGCGGTGGTTCGGCTGAAGTAAAAATCCCTCCGACGGCCCCGGGCGGCCGCAAGGGCTGCCCCTACGACCCGAAAATTGAAAGGGGGATGTAGGGGCGCTGCTCGCCGCGCCCCGGCCCCAGCGGGCACGGAAAATGATACCCGCCTCGCCTTGCCATCGGGCCGAATCCCGCTTTGACGCTCCGGGATGAATCGGCGATTTCCATCCACGCTCCGGGGCGCGGCAAGCGGCGCCCCTACAATAAAGGGCGCGGCAAGCGGCGCCCCTACAATGAGGACCAATCTCCATGGACCAATCCGAACGGGAAATCCTCCGGAAAATCTACCACGCCGGCGTCGGGGCGGTGGAACCCGAACGCCTGGTGAAGGAGGCGCTGTCCCTTTCCGGGGATCGCCTCGCCGTGCGGGGCGGCGGCGAGCCGGTGGACATCGACCTTCCCCAATTCGATCGGTTGCTGGTCATCGGCGGGGGAAAGGCCACGGGGCGGATGGCGGCCGCGGCCGAGGCCATCCTGGGGGACCGGATTTCGGATGGCGTCATCGCGGTCAAATTCCCGGAGGAAGGGGAATCGCTTCGACGGATTCGCGTGAAGGTGGGCGGCCATCCGGTGCCCGACGCGGGCAGCGTGGAAGCGGCCGAAGCGATTTTAGAACTGGCCCGGTCGGCGGACGCCCGGACCCTGGTGCTCAATCTGGTTTCCGGCGGCGGATCGGCCTTGCTGGCCGGGCCCTGGCGGGACGAAACCGGCGCGGAAACCTCCCTGGCCGACAAACGGGAAACCACCCGGCTCCTGCTGGGCTGCGGCGCGGCCATCGGGGAAATCAATTGCGTCCGCAAACATTTATCCGGAATCAAGGGCGGACGGCTGGCCGGGTTGCTCGCCCCCGCGACGGTGGTGTCGCTGATCCTCTCGGACGTGGTGGGCGACCGGCTGGACGTCATCTCCTCCGGCCCCACGGCCCCCGATCCCACCGCCTTTTCGGATATGGCGGAGATTCTGGATCGGTACGGGATTCGGGAGCGGGTTCCGGTTTCGGTGCGGAGGGTTTTGGAACGGGGGCTGGCGGGCGAAATCCCCGAAACGCCCGGGCCGGACGCTCCCATCTTCAAACAGGTTCACAACCGGGTGATCGGAACCAATTTCCGGGCGGTGACCGCGGCGAAGGCCCGGGCGGAAAAACTGGGATTCCCGACGCTGGCGCTGACCAGCCGGGTGACCGGCGAGGCCCGAGAGGCGGCCCGCTTTCTGTGGGGAATCGCGGCGGACGCGGCAACCCAAGGCGCCCCCCTTTCCACGCCCTGCTGCATTTTGGCCGGCGGCGAAACCACGGTGACCCTGCGCGGAGAAGGGAAGGGCGGCCGGAACCAGGAAACCGCGTTGGCGTTTCTGGCGGAAATGGCGGGAGAGCCCGAAATCGCGCGAAAAATCCATTTCCTGAGCGGCGCGACCGACGGCGACGACGGCCCCACCGACGCCGCCGGAGCGTTCGCCGACTTCGAGGCGCTTTCCCGGGCGCGGGAGAGAGGTCTTTCCATCGGCGATTTCCTGAACCGAAACGACGCCTACCATTTTTTCCAACAAACCGACGCGCTTTTTAAGCCCGGCCCCACCGGCACCAACGTCTGCGATTTGATGATTCTGCTGGTTCGATGAGGTTGCGGCCGGAAGTCCAAGAAGGTAGGATGTGCAAATGAAAGCCGATCTTCGGGCCGTCACGAGAGGAACCAAGGATATGCAATCTCTCCAAAACCACCAAAAAGACATCGCGAAATTATGCCGCCGGTTCGGCGTTGAAAGGCTTGGACTGTTCGGCTCCGCCATCCGGTCCGAATATTTCCAGGAGCCGAACGATCTCGATTTTCTGGTCGTTTTCCAAAAAGATTATCCTGGACTTCTGTTTGACCGTTATTTTGGCCTGAAGGAAAGCCTGGAGGCGCTTTTCCAAAAACCGGTGGATATCGTGGAGGAGGGGGCGATTCGGAATCCCTTCTTCCGGGAAGAGGTTGAGGC
>CAYFVR010000214.1:0-8375 GCA_964346545.1 uncultured Desulfobacterales bacterium
TCCGTCGGGCGGAATGGTTCTGCAAAAAAATGTTGGCAAGATCGACGTTCCATACAAAAACGAGAATGGAAGAAACTGGAAATGCCGCCGGGCGAAAGTCGCCCGGCGGCAATTTTCCGTCCGCGAAGCCTTCCGGCGTTCGAGACGAAAAACCTATTCGGCGCTCGCCGGCTTCACGATCACCGTGTACATGTAGGCGCTGGTGTTCGGAGATCCGTTTCCGCCCAGAACGATTTCTCCGGCGGCAAACGTCTTTCGGTACAGGCTCATGGCGTTGGACTTGCGAGCCTCCAACGTCAAATCCACGCCGGTGTCCGCAAAATCGGACATCCACGACGGCCGACCGTCGATCAGATCATGGTAGACCACGTAGACAACCGCTTCCTCGGAAACGGTAAACCGAAGAAAATCGTCCCCGTCGTAGCGGCTGTCCTCCCTCGAAGTCCGAATGTAATGGCTCCCCCTCAGTTCGGCGGGGACGCCAGCGTATACGTCGTTTCGATCAATAAAACCCCTTTCGCCGTTTTTCAATCCCTCCAGCAAAAGGTAGGACTTGCCGTTTGAAGCCACCACGTTCTCGACGGAAAAATCGGTCGGGACAGGCTCCTCGGCGGGCGGATCTTCCGGAACGGGCTCCTCGGCGGGCGGATCGTCCGGAACGGGATCCTCGGCGGGGGGATCGTCCGGAACGGGCTCCTCGGCGGGCGGATCCTCCGGAACGGGCTCTTCGGCGGGCGGATCGTCCGGAACGGGCTCCTCGGCGGGCGGCTCCGTCCCCGAATCCGGCCCAAGCTGAGTTTCGGAAGAAGGTTTCACGACAACCGTATACATGTAGGCGCTGGTGTTCGGAGATCCGTTTCCGCCCAGAACGATTTCTCCGGCGGCAAACGTCTTTCGGTACAGGCTCATGGCGTTGGACTTGCGAGCCTCCAACGTCAAATCCACGCCGGTGTCCGCAAAATCGGACATCCACGACGGCCGACCGTCGATCAGATCATGGTAGACCACGTAGACAACCGCTTCCTCGGAAACGGTAAACCGAAGAAAATCGTCCCCGTCGTAGCGGCTGTCCTCCCTCGAAGTCCGAATGTAATGGCTCCCCCTCAGTTCGGCGGGGACGCCAGCGTATACGTCGTTTCGATCAATAAAACCCCTTTCGCCGTTTGCCAACTGGGTTTCAATACCGTAGGTTTTCCCGCTGCCGGCCTGGACCTGGGACACCGAAAACGCGGAGCGACTGTCGGCATGGGAAATCAAGATCGAACGTTCGGCCCGGTTTCCGGCCTCGTCCATCGCGGTCACGGTGATGGTGGTCTGTTCGGCCGACAGACTCAGATCGGGAATTTCCCATGCGGTCGTTCCGCTCGCCTGGCCGCCGGCCCCCGCATCGGTGGCCCAGGAAACGGCGGTCACGCCCACATTGTCGGAGGCGGAACCCGCCAGACTGATGGTGGAGGATTGAGCGACAAAAAATTCGGCGTCGGTGGGTTGAAGAATCTGGATTTGCGGTGCTATCGTGTCCGCGACGGCGGGGATGGTTTTGGAGACCTCCTTTGAAAAGCCGCTTTCGTTTCCGGAGGTATCCACGGCCGTCACCGCGAAAAAATAGGTTCTCCCGGCTTCCAGCCCTTCAACCGTGTACCGGGTTCCGGAGGAAACCGGGATGTAGGGTCCGTAGTTTCGGCTGCTCTCGCCGTAATGGACCCGATACCCGTTCAGGTCCGATTCCTGGTTGGCCGTCCAGCTCACGGTGGCGGCGCCGCCGAAGACGGTGCAGACGCCGCCAAAAAGGACGAAAAAAACGATGCTTGCCATCCACGCGCTTTTTTTCGAATGCATGATGATCCTCTCCTTTTTCCTCGCCATTATTCCACCACGACGCCTTGGGGCGGCATGGGAGGCGTGGAATCGCCGGACGTCCAGCTGATTTGGTTGGAATCGGGACTCTCCTCCCGGCCGTTGTAGGCGCGGACGGCGAAATGATAAGTGGTGCCGTCCTTGAGCGGCAGGTTGTTCAAGGAATACCGGGTGGTGTTCCCCACGTCCTTTTCCTCCGCGAGTTCGGTGGGCGTCGTGCCGAAAACCACCTTGTAGCCGTTCACGTCGCCCGTGCTCGGGTCCCATTGCAGGGTCGGTTCGGCGACGGCCAGGGCCGGCGCCAGAATGAAGACCCCGAGCAAACCGATAAAAAGAAGCCGATGCATTTCCATAATGACCTCCTCGAATTCGAATCGTTCCGTTTCTTTGTTTCGAACGGGACATAAGCCGTTTCCTTGGGAGAATTTCATCGAAACGGAAAAAATATTCCGTGAAATTTTTCCGCCTTAATTGAATTGCGGAAAATTAACTTTAAATTTGGGAATTTTCAGAATTTATCCGAAGCGATCGATAGAATGAGGAAAAGTTCTCATTCGGCATCGAATTGAAAACAATCCAATTACTATCGGCCTTAATTTGAAAAGATCAATGGGTCCATCGGAGTATTCCGGGGGTAGAATTTTCCTCCGTCCGAATCGACCCCCTCGAAATTTCCGAAAAAGGAAGGAGTTGCCATGAAGGTGAGCCGAGTGAAGGAAATGCGGGAAATGGATCGCCGCGCGATCGAGGTGTTCGGCATCCCCGATGCGATCCTGATGGAGAACGCCGGCCACGCGGCCTTTCAATGGCTTTCCAGCCGGCTTGGAATCCGGGGAAGGCGAACGCTGGTGTTGTGCGGCGGCGGCAACAACGGAGGAGACGGGCTGGTGGTGGCCCGCAAGGTCCACTCCGCCGGCGAAGCGGTTGACGTGATCTTGCTGGGCTCTCCCGAAAAATACGCCGGGGCGGCCGCCATGAACTGGGAAAGCGTCCGCGCGCTCGGACTTCCGGCCCGGGAACTGGAATCGACGTCTTCTTTGGCGGAATCCCTGGAAACCGCCGACCAGGTGGTGGACGCCATTTTCGGCACGGGACTGGACCGGCCCGTGGAAGGCCGCCATCGGGAGGCGATCGAAGCGGTCAACGCCGCCGGCAAGCCGGTGCTGAGCCTGGACATTCCGTCCGGCATCCACGGCGACACCGGCCGAATCATGGGCGTGGCGATTCAGGCCAAGGCCACGGTCGCCTTCGGACTGCCCAAAATCGGCAATCTCCTCTATCCCGGGGCGGCCCGGGGCGGAAAATTGGGCGTCACCCACATTTCCTTCCCGCCGGGGCTATACGACTCCGAGGAACTGAAGCTGCGGATCAACGATCCGCCGCCCCTCCCGATCCGGGATCCGGACGGCCACAAGGGCGGCTTCGGCGACGTGCTGTTCATCGCCGGCTCCGGAAGCTACTACGGCGCGCCCTATCTCTCCGCCATGGCCTTCCTGAAATCCGGCGGCGGCTATTCCCGGCTGGCCGCCCCCGAATCGATCGTTCCGGTGCTCGGCGGCATGGGACCCGAGATCGTCTTCGCTCCCCAGTCGGAAACCGCCGGCGGGGCCATCGCGGCGGAAAACCGGGGCCGGCTGCTGGACATGGCGGGCCGCGCGGACTTTGTCGTCATGGGGCCGGGACTATCCCTGGACGAGGAAACCCAGGAGCTGGTTCGGGAACTGGTTTCGGAGATCCCCCGGCCGCTGTTGCTGGACGGGGACGCCCTCACCGCCGTTTCCGCCCATCCGGAAATTTTGAAAAACCGGAAGGCCGAAACCATCTTGACCCCGCACCCCGGAGAAATGGCCCGCTTGACGGGAAAATCGGTGGAAGCGGTGGTTTCGGATCGAATCGGGGTTCTGACGGAAACCGCCCGATCCCTCCGATCGATCATCGTGCTGAAAGGCGCCCATTCCCAGATCGGCGGCCCCGACGGGCGCGTCGTCTTCAACCTCAGCGGAAATTCGGGAATGGGAACGGCGGGGGCGGGGGACGTGCTGACGGGAACCATCGCGGGGATGGCGGGATTGGGAATGACGCCGGCGGAGGCGGTGGAAAAGGGGGTGTTTTTGCACGGCGTCGCGGGGGACCTTGCGGCGGAAGCCCTGGGTCCCGACGGGACGACCGCGCGGGACGTTCTGGAAGCCCTGCCGGAAGCCCTTCGGCTGGACCGGGAGGATCCGGCCGGAACCTGGACGGAACGCTATCGCATCCCGGTGGTGAGCTGAGCGGCGTTTCGTTCGGGGAAAACGGCGAAGCGTCGGTCGGGGTCTCGGCTCGCCGCCGGGCCGCCGAAGTCGCCAAAATTTGGAAAATCGATCAGAAAAACGTCTCGGAAAAAACCCGGGAATCGGGGAACCGCTCGTCCATCAGCAACGTGGCGTCCCGGATCATCTCCCCCCGGCCGCAGAGGTAGGCGTCGTAGCGGCCGGGAGGAAGATGGCGCTCCAGGTAATCGGTCACCCGGCCGGAAAACGCCTCGGCGGGAAGCCCCGCGGCGGCGCCTTCCGAAACGCAGGGAACGTACCGGCGGGCGGTTTTCCGGAAAAGCGTCCGGTAAAACCGTTCTTCCGGCGTTCGGACGCCGTGGAGCAAAATGAAGTCGGCGACGCCCGAACGGGCCATGGCGACGAAGGGGGCGACGCCGGTTCCCGTCGCCACGAAAAGGGGCGTTCGGGCCGAGGGGCGAAAGCCGAAATAGCCGCGGGGTCCCGTGAACGAAAAGACGCGGCCCGTTGGGACGTTGGCCAGGGCGGAAGAAAAATTCCCGGCGCCGGTGTCCCGCACGCAGAACCGAAGCTCCCGATCCGACGGGAGGGAAACCATCGAATACTCCCGCTCCAGCCGGTCGGATCGAAAGCGGACATGCTGTCCCGGTTCGAAGGCGAAGCCTTCGGGGAATGAAAAAACCGCCTCGAAGGTGGGGCGGAAAAGCCATTCGCGGCCCAACAGCTCGGCCGTCCAGATTCCGGAAGAAGCGGCCATGGATCACGAATTCCAGGGAACGTCCGACGCGCCGGCCCGCTGGTTGCAAAACCGGGCCAGAACGAACAAATAGTCGGAAAGCCGGTTCAAAAATACCACGCCGGTCTCCAAATGTTCGGGAATCCGCCCGCCGTAGCCCTCGCACAGTTTGACGACCCGCCGTTCGGCCCGACGGCAGACCGTGCGGGCGAGGTGGGCCCAAACGGCCGGGGGAGAACCGCCGGGAAGCAGAAAAGATTTCAGCGGCGGCAGCTCCCTTTCCATCCGGTCCACGGCGGCCTCCACCGCCCGAACCCGGGCCGGGTCCATCGGCGGCAGGTTTTTCAGCGCGGGGGAATCGGGCGTGGTGGCCAGCAGACCGCCGATGGTCAGCAGGTCGCCCTGAAACGCCCGAATCTCCGCGGCGATCTCCGCCGAAGATTCCGGCTGGGCGGCCGCCAGCGCCCCCAAAAAGGCCCCGAGTTCGTCCACTTCGCCGTACGCCTCCACCCGTTCCGCGTGCTTGGACACCCGCTCGCCGCTGAACAAGCTCGTCTTCCCGCGATCTCCTCCGCCGGTGTAAATTTTCATCGCCTCTCCCGGTGAAATGAGGTTCCACGCTCGCCATTTTTGGGATCGCCATACCATGAAACGCCCGCCGGAGCAAACCGGATCGAAAAACGGAAAATTAGGCGTAGGGGCGGGCCCCCGTGCCTGCCCTTCGTTGAACAGGGCAGGCACGGGGCCCGCCCCTTGTATGTCGTGGCCAGCTTCGATAGTTGACCAAGAGGCCCCGGAGGGCCGACCGCCCGGAGCGAAGCGCCGGGCGGGAAAAAAATCGATGCGGGTCCATTTGTTGACTTTTCCGGATAAGTTGTCCATAAAATGAGGTTGAATGCCCGGTATCGGTACCCCCATCCCCCCGTCTCGCCCACGCCCAGGAAACGGCAAGCCAACCGGAAAGGGTCGATTTTCCATGTCAGACATGCAGTCCGATTCCCACCCCATCAAGGAATTCAAACAATGTCCGTTTTGCGGCCGGATATGGATGTCCGTCGGGGCCTATCCCGACGGACGATTCTCCGTCCGTTGCCTGTGCGGCGCCGGCGGCCCCAAAGAAGATACCCGCGAAAAAGCCATCCAATCCTGGAACCTCCGGGACCAACATCTCTTCTGGAATCCGTTTCGCCTTTCCATTCGATTCCACAACGCCAGCCGAACCGTGGACTTCCGCGGCAATTTGGAATCCATCGATCTGGCCACGGTTCTCCAGATGCTCGCCTCCAAGGAAAAGACCGGCATCCTCCAACTTTCCCGGGGCCATTTCAAAAGCACAATCTGTCTGAACCACGGCAACATTATCGCCGCAAGCGACAGCAACGGGCTTCGGCTCGGCCAGATTCTCTTCAACAATGGGATGATTTCCGGAAAACGGCTCAAACAGGCCCTGACGACGGCCAAAGAGCGGGACAAAATGCTGGGCGAAGTGCTCCTCTCCAAAAACTTCATCGACGAGAGCGTTTTGCGGAGCGTCATCCAGCAACAGGTCCAGGAGGCGGTGCTGGAGCTTTTTTTCTGGAAGGAGGGCGCCTTCGAATACCGCGACTGCATGCTGGATTTCGATCAGCGAAGCATGAAGGAGATCAACACCATGGAAATCATCATGGAGTCGGCCCGGCGGATGGACGAGTGGGAGGAGATCAAGCAGCGAAAAACCGCCGCCGCCGTGGTCACCCCGAAGCCGTACGGAATGAACGCCGCCGAATAAGGCGGTTTGCAAAAATACCGATATCGAAGCCCCAAACACCCCCCCGACCCCCCTCAAGGGGGATGTTTTCCCGGTATGAAAATTCGTTCAATTCGCCCAATTCCAGCGAAAGGGCCTCCATGGACGCCGATTCGAAGCTTGCCGCCCGTCGGCGGGAGATCGACCGGATATTTCACTCCGCCCCCTTCATTCGCCTCCTGGGGATCGAGTTGAAATTGGCTTCGGCGGGAGTATGCGAAACCGTCCTGCCGCTGCGCCGGGATCACCTGCAACAAGACGGCTTCGTTCACGCCGGGGTCCAGGCGACCCTGGCCGATCATACCGCCGGGATCGCCGCCGCCACCCTGGCCCCCGAGGGCAGTCGCGTTTTGACCGCCGAATTCGACATCGCCCTGATGCGCCCCGCGAAAGGCGATCTGCTGGAATGCCGGGCCACCGTCTTGAAACCCGGCGCGCGCCTGTCCTTCGTGGAGTCGGAGGTTTTTCGGCGATCGGCGGACGGCGCCGTCCTGGTTTCCAAGGCGAAAGTCCTCATCGCGATGGTTCCCCTCCCCAAGGAATAGCCCGCCATCCGGCCCGCACAACCGGCCGTGCCGCGCCGCGAAATTCCCGCATACCGTTTTTCCCCGATCTTGCGCCGGGATTCGCCGGAATTCCGGCGACCGCCATTGATCCCGCCTTCGAACGGATATATCCATATGCCCGCGACCGGCTTCGGGGCGAGCGCCTCGGGCCTTTCCGGTCGGACAAATTTCTCCCGCCATTCAACGCACAACGAAAGGAATGCAAAATGGAAAAACCAATCGCACGGATGGGCGCCCTTTTTTCCGGATGGATGATTCTGTTGCTGGTCGTGGGCCTGCATGTCCCGGCCCACGCGGCCACCGACGCCTGGATCCAGACCCAGCTCATCACCACCTACGGGCTGAACGAACATTTGAATCCCTTCGACATCGAGGTGTCGGTGACGGAAGGCGCGGTCACCCTGACCGGCGAGGTGGAAACCGAAATCGAAAAGGAGCTGGCCGGCCAGATCGCCAAAAGCGTGGATGGCGTAAAGTCGGTGAAAAACGACATCGGCGTCAACCGGGAATCCGACCGGGAAAGACAGCCTTCGGCCTTTTACCAGTCGGTGACCGAAGCGACCCTCACCGCCAAGGTAAAATCCAATCTGCTTTGGAACGAACATGTCTCCGGCACCGATATCGCGGTGTCCACGGAGAATGGCGTGGTCACCCTTGAAGGTTCGGTCGGGTCGGAAGCGGAACGAGACCTGGCGGTACAATTGACGAGAAACACCGATGGGGTCGAGTCCGTTCGAAACCGGATCACCGTTCGCGGCGCGGAAAAAAAGGAAGCCTCCATGGTGGACAAGGCGGCGGCGGCGGTCGGCGACACTTTCCTGACCGGCAAGGTGAAAGCCGCCCTGATGTCCAGCAAAGGCATGGAGGGGGCCAACGTGAACGTCGGCACCGATAACGGGACCGTCACCCTGACGGGCACCGTCACGTCCAAGGAACAGGAAAAACACGTCCTGGAAGTGGTGAACAACGTGCAGTCGGTGGAAAAGGTGGTTTCGAAGCTCCAGATCAACTGATGGCCGCGACCGAAGGGCGGCCCCGGTCGCCGCCCTCGGTTTTTCGTATCCGGCTTGAGAACATTGGCCGATGTTGCTATAGTGTCGAAACGCTTACGCCGCCTCATTCCTCCGCGCCACGGGATCGGCCATGACCGCCTATTTCAT
>CAYFVR010000215.1:0-1973 GCA_964346545.1 uncultured Desulfobacterales bacterium
GAGGCCGAAGTGATGGCCCGGGCCGCCGGATCGGCACGGGCGGCGGCGGGGCGGGGCTGAAACGCGAATCGGGCGGACGGCCGCGGCTTCCGCGCCGGGGTCATTTTTTTTCGAAAAGGACGTCGCCATGTGGCGCCGGTTGAATCTGACCCATCGAGTCTACGCGCTGCTGGGCGCGCTGCTTTTGATCACCGCGGCGGGCGGGCTGACCATGTGGCTCTACGTGGGGCGGATGGAGCGTTTGCTGACGGCGATCGTCGGCGACGACATGGCCGCCTTCGAATCGGCCCAGGCCCTGGAAAATGCATTGATCAGCCAGCGCGGCTTCGTCACCTACTTTTTCCTGGATGGCGATTCCCGATGGCTGCGGCAACTGGAGGAATCCCGCCTTCTCTATCGGGATCGTTTTCAGCACGCGCTGGGCCTGGCCGCCGGCCCCCGGAAAAAAGAGGTATTGGACCGAATCGCGGCGGAATACGAGCAATACATCACGTCCAAGGACGAGGTGGTTTCTCTTTACCTGGCCGGCCGGCGGACGGAGGGGGCGGCCCTGCACCGGAAGGTCCGGAATCATTTTTTCGACGTGCTGGACCTTTGCGAGGCCTACAAACAGCTCAACAAGGAGCTGATGATGGCGGCCAAGGCGGCCGGTCGCGCCGAAGCGAGGAATCTTCGAGTCGCCGCGGCCTTGGCCGTTCTCCTTTCTCTGGGCATGGGCGGCCTTTTGGCCGCGATCCTGGCCCGGAACGTCCTGGGGCCGGTGCGGCGACTGGCCCGGGAGACGGAAGGCTCCACCTTGGGGAAGCGGCCGGACGACGATATTTCGGCCCTAAGCCAAAGCGTTCGGGGGCTCATCGAAAACGTGGATCAGACCCGATCCGAACTGGCGCGAAGCCGGGAGACGCTGCTCCAAGCCGAAAAAATGGCCATGGTGGGCAAACTGGCGGCCGGAATGGCCCACGGCATTCGAAATCCCTTCACCTCCATTCAAATGCGGCTGTTTTCCCTGGGCCGGAGCCTGAAGCTGAACCCGGCCCAGCGCGAGGATTTCGACGTGATCAGCCGGGAAATTCGTCATGTGGACACCATCGTGGGGAATTTTTTGGAATTTTCCCGACCGCCCCGGTTGCGAATGCAGCAGATCAGCCCGTCCGCGGTGGTGGACATGGTCCTGCAATTGCTGGAGCACCGGCTTCGGTCCTATCATGTGGAGGTCCGGCTCAACCGCCAACGGCCCCTGCCGGCGGTGTCGGCCGATCCCGAGCAGCTCAAGGAGGTGCTGGTGAACCTCGTCATCAACGCCTGCGAGGCCATGGGGCGGGATCGGTCGGGAACCGTGACGGTGACGGAACGAGACGAAATCGTACCCGGCATGGGCCGGGTCGCGGCCATCCTCGTGGGCGACGATGGCCCGGGCATACCGGCCGCGCTGATCGGGAAGGTGTTCCAGCCCTTTTTTACCACTCGGGAGGCCGGGACCGGACTCGGACTCAGCATTGCGCACCGGATCATCACCGAGCATCGGGGGACGTTGGAGGTGGAATCCCGGGATGGCGAAGGGGCTACCTTTTTCGTCACTCTTCCAGTGGCTGGGCCCTGATTCTTGGGGCTCAGATCGGGTACCGCATGGCTCCGTTTCGCCCCGCAAACGCTGGTGGATACGGGGTAAAGCGGCGGATTTTGATTCCACCTCGTCATTCGTTTCGCGGCTCTTGCCGCCGGCTTCGCGCGACCGGCGTGGATGAAGACCTATCCAAAGAACTGGCGCACTTTAAGCCGCTGCGGGTGGTTTTCCGTGACGCTGTCTTCGTCTCCGACGCCGTCCAAGTCAACGGGGAGCGGAAATCTTCAAATAGATGTCTCCCGGCGCCCAAGTGGAGTCGATATGAACCACCACAGACACGAAAAGCACGAGATGATAGCAGTGCTCGATCAGTTGATTCATGACTGGGAAAGCGAGGTCGTGGAATTCA
>CAYFVR010000215.1:2073-8332 GCA_964346545.1 uncultured Desulfobacterales bacterium
ATAGCAGTGCTCGATCAGTTGATTCATGACTGGGAAAGCGAGGTCGTGGAATTCAGCTTCGTATCCTGCCTGAAGATCAGTTGCTGGCCGTCGAAGTGTCCAAATACGATCAGAAGATTGTTTTTGAGGCTTTGCATAATTGTATTGCCCATCAGGACTATGCCCGCAACGGCCGCATTGTGGTGACCGAACTCCCGGACAAGTTAATTTTTGAAAACGAGGGAGGTTTCTTCGATGGAAAGCCTGAAGATTATGTAACCGGAGACAAGACACCGCGCCGTTACCGCAACGCCTTCCTTGCCCAGGCCATGGCTGAGCTGAATATGATCGATACCATGGGTTACGGAATTTACTCCATGCATATTGGACAGGCACGGCGTTATTTTCCGATGCCGGATTATGATCTGAGCGAACCGGACGCGGTAAAGGTTACGATTTACGGGAAAATCGTCGATCCGGCCTACAGCCGCTTGCTTATCCAAAAGATTAATTTGCCTCTTGATGAAATCCTTGCGCTTGATCGGGTGCAGAAACGCTTGCCGCTGGCCGACGATATGATCAAACGCCTAAGACGCGATGGTCTCATCGAGGGGCGCAAGCCGAATCTGCATGTCTCCGCTTCCGTGGCGAAGGTGACAGCCAGCAAGGCTGACTACATCAGAACTCGGGCACAAGATGACGATTATTACTGCAAACTCATTACCGATTATCTGAAAAAGTTCAAGAACGCATCCCGCGAGGAGATCGACAAGCTGTTGATGGACAAATTGAGTGATGCCTTGGACGAGGACCGGAAGAAAAAGAAAATTGCCAATCTGCTCACGAAGCTACGCAGGTCAGGGGTGATTCATAACAGCGGCTCGCGTTCTCAGCCACAATGGGAGCTTAGCTAAGCCATCTTCAGTTTGCAGAAAGAAAGCGGCTTGTGCGCAGAAAGCGGAGACTAAAAAAACAAGTAGAATCAAATTCTTGTGCTTGACTATCTGTCGATGCCAAAAAAAATTTTTTCGGCTCCGACCATTCATTCCATCGTATTTCGCGGGATTTTCCGAAAACGCAATTTGTTTCTCCGCAAGGTTTCTATCGTTTCAGCGCCAACTTTTTGCCCACACGTTTTCGGGCAAGGCATAACCACGCCGTTTTCGATCCCGTTTTTCCACACCGAATTTTCACCCCTTTGCATGGGGGAGGTTTGATCCCTTGAACACCGTTCTGATCATCGACGACGACGACCAACTGCGAACCAGTTTCCTCAAGCTCTTGGACGAAGAGGGCTACACGGCCCGGGGCGCGGCGTCCGGCGAGGCGGGGCTGGAGATGGTCCGAGAGTCGCCGCCGGACCTGGTGGTGCTGGACCTGCGGCTGCCCGGCATGAACGGCCTGGAAACCTTCCAGGCCGTCCACGAGGTCGAACCCCGCCTTCCCGTGATCATCATGACCGCCTTCGGCACCACCGAAATCGCCATCGAGGCCATCAAGATGGGGGCCTTCGACTACATCCTCAAACCCTTCGAGGTATCCGGCATGTTGTCGGTCATCCGCCAGGGGCTGGAGGCCGGCCGCTTCATGCGGTCGCCGGTGGAGATGGACGCGGGACCGGCGGCGGCCCAGGGCGAGGCCATCGTGGGCCGAAGTCCCGCCATGCAGGCGGTCTACAAGGCCATCGGCCGGGTGGCGCCCACCGACGCCACGGTGCTGATTCGGGGAGATTCGGGCACCGGCAAGGAGCTGGCGGCCCGGGCGATTTACCAGCACAGCCACCGGCGCGGCCATCCCTTCCTGGTCATCAACTGCGTGGCCATTCCCGACACCTTGCTGGAAAGCGAACTGTTCGGCTACGAAAGGGGGGCCTTCACCGGCGCGCTGCACCGCCGGGTGGGCAAAATCGAGCAGGCCGGCGGCGGCACGATTTTCCTGGACGAAATCGGCGACATGCCCTTCAGCCTGCAATCCAAAATGCTCCGGCTGCTTCAGGAGAAAAGCATCGAGCGGCTGGGCGGCCGGGAAACCATTCCCGTGGACGTGCGGATCATCGCCGCCACCAATCGGGATTTGGAGGCGGCCATCGCCGAGAACCGCTTCCGGGAGGACCTCTACTACCGGCTCAAGGTGGTCACCATCTGGCTGCCGCCCCTGGCCGAGCGGTCGGGGGACATTCCCCTGCTGGCCGAGTATTTCCTGGCGCGGTACGCCCGCCAGGAAGGGCTGGAAAACCCCGGCGTCACCGAGGCCGCCCTTCGGCTGCTGGCCGGATACCCCTGGCCCGGCAACGTCCGGGAATTGTCCAACGTCATCCAGAAGGCCCTGATTTTTCATCGCGGCGCGCCGCTGACTCCCGATCTCCTATCCCAGGCGCTTTTGGAGCCGCGTCCGGGCCGACCCGGCGAGGACGGCCGCGATCTGGACGCCGTGCTGCGGGACTTGGCCCGCCGGGCGCTTTCCGCGCCGGGGGAAGAGGCCCGGTTCGACGCGCTCATGGATCGCTTCGCGGCGCTCCTCGTCGGCGAAGCCCTTTCCCTCGCCGGCGGCAACCGCTCCCGCGCCGCCAAACTGCTGGGCGTCTCCCGCCCCACCCTCCACGCCAAAATCGAGAAATTCGGGATTGAGATGGAGACTTCGGTCAAAGACGGAGGCGCCTGACTTGTCCCGCCGGCCCACCTGGAAGAAGCGTTTTCGCTTTTCCTTTCCCTCTGTCATTTATCTCGTTGCATGTCTTTTCCCCGCCCCAGAAAATCGCGTTGACACACTGTAAAAAGACCGGACGGTTTCGCCGCCACCCGGTTTCCGGCCATTATGTTTTTGGGCAGAAATTTAAAATAAAATAAAGTGTTTGTGCTTGATTGCTCTCTTTTTCACCGTGGCATATCCGTTGCATTTTTTCAGGGTAACCATTGGGAAAGGAGGACGAGATGAAATCGACGGTGCGGAAAATCATGGTGGCCTTCGACATGTCCGACAATGCCATCGAAGCCCTGGTGTTCGGTCTGGGGTTGGCGCGGGATTTGGGCGCGGAACTGCTGGTGGCGAGCGTCCTCCATCAGCGCGACGTGGATATGATACAACGGATCGCCTCGGAGGTCGAAACCGTGTCGGTGCCCAACTACATTAAATCCCAGGAGCGGAATCGGGCGGAATTCATCGACCGGATCGTTCGGGAGGCCGGCGATGAGGAGACCCCGGTGCAAAAGGTGTTCGGCATCGGGATACCCTATCTGGAATTGGTGGAGATCGCCAAAAGCCGAAACGTGGATCTGGTGGTCATGGGCGCCCGGGGCCGCAGCAAACTGGCCGGCGTGCTGTTCGGCTCCACCGCCGAAAAGATGTTCCGCCGCTGCCCCGTTCCGCTGTTGAGCATTCGGCGGCATTGAAACCGGGATCGGTCGTTCGATGGGCCATGAAAATGACGCGGGAGAGGGGAGGGAAATGGGCATTTTGAACCTGGAGCGGATGTTTCATCCGAAAGCGGTGGCCGTGGTGGGCGTCGGTGAAGGTCCCGACGACCCGGGCTGGGCCCTGGTTGAAGGCCTGAAGTCGGGCGGTTTCGAGGGATCGGTCTATCCCGTGGCGGGCCCGGGAACCGAGCGTCCGGCGGAGATCTCCGGATATTCCACCTGGCCTGCCCTGGACGCGTTGCCGGGGACGCCGGATCTGGCGCTGTTGACCCTGCCGCTTTCGGAAATTCCGGAGGCGATCCGCGCCTGCGGGGCGGCCGGGGTGGGCGGAGCGGCCATCATTGACCGGGGCGGCCGGAGAAGGGCGCGGGAGGACGCGGCGCTGGAAACCGCCATCCGCAAGGCCGGGGGCGCCGCCGGCGTTCGGCTGCTGGGGCCGGATTGCGCCGGTCTGGTCTCCACCGGCGAAAAACTCAACGCCAGCCTGGCCGCCCGGCTCCCTCTCCCCGGGCGCACCGCCTTCGTATCCCAGAGCGGGGCGATTTACGCCGCGATGCTGGACCTTTCCGTCCGGGAGCACATCGGCTTTAGCCACTTCGTGAGCCTCGGGACCATGATCGACGTGGATTTCGCCGACGTCATCGACTACCTGGGCAACGACGGCCGGGTGGGCGGCATTTTGTTGTACATGGAATCATTGCGACGGTTTCGCCCCTTCATGAGCGCGGCGCGATCCGTTTCCCGAGTCAAGCCGGTGGTGGTGATGAAGGGCGGTCGGGCGGAATTCGGCCGGGCGGCGGCGGGCCGTCATGCCGGCGCGATTCTCGGGGACGACGCGGTGTACGACGCGGCCTTCCGTCGGGCCGGCATCGTTCGCGCGCGGACCTTCGAGGAGCTGTTCGACTGCGCCGAGCTGCTCGCCAAGGCGCCCCGGCCCGCCGGTCCCCGGCTGGCGGTGATCACCAACGGCGGCGGACCCGGGGTGCTGGCCGCCGACGCCATGGCCTCCCATGGTTTGATTCCGGCGGCGCTGGAACCCGGGACCCTTTCCCGACTGGAGGAACGCCTGCCGGCGGCCTGGAGCGGGGGCAACCCGGTGGATATCCTGGCGGACGCCGATCCGTCGCGCTTCCGGCGGGCCGCGGAGATTTGTCTGGAAGACCCCGGCGTGGACGGTCTGGTGGTGATTTTGGCGCCGTTTCGCCGGACCCGCCCCGTGGAAACGGCGGAGGCGATGATTCCCCTTTTTCGCGAAAAGAAACGCGCCGTATTCGCCGTATGGATGGGGGGAGCGGAAGTGGATGCCGCCAAGGACCGGTTCAACCGGGAGGGGATTCCCACCTTCGATACCCCGGAACGGGCCGTGCGGGCCGCCGCGGACCTCTACCGCCACGGACGGTACGTGGAAATGCTCCGAGAAATTCCCCCCGCCCTGCCGGATATGCCGGTGGAGCGGGTCCGGGCCTTGGGCATGGTGGCCACCGCGCTGGGCCGGGGGCGTCCGGCCCTGGACGAGGTCGGCTCCAAGGCGCTGCTGGCCGCCTACGGCATCCCCGCCAACCCGACCGTGGTGGCGGAAACCCCCGACGCCGCCTGGCGGCTGGCCCACGAGATGGGCTTTCCGGTGGTGTTGAAGGTCCAGTCGCCGGACGTGGAATGCCGCACCGACGTGGGCGGCGTGGCGTTGGACTTGGAAAGCGAATTCGAAGTTTATCAGGCCTTCGAGCGAGTGGTTGCCTCCACCCGTCGTTGCGCGCCCCGGGCCCGGATCGAGGGGGTGACGGTGCAGCGGATGCTGGGGCGGCCCGACATCGAGTTGATGATGGCCATCACCCGGGACCCGGGTTTCGGACCCGTGATCCATTTCGGGAGCGGCGGCATTCGCAAGGGGCTGATTTGCGACCAGGCCCTGGGCCTGCCGCCCTTGAACCGACTGCTGGCCCGCCGGCTCATGGAGGAAACCGCGGTCTACGCGGTGCTCAAGGGCGTGAACGGGCGGAGTTTGCTGGATCTGGAGCGGTTGGAGGAGCTGCTGATCCGGCTGTCCCAGATGGCCATCGACCTTCCCGACCTGGCTTCGGTGCGGGTGGACCCGCTGATGGTGTACGGAAGGGAGCTGGTGGCGGCGGACGCGCGGGCGGTTCTGGCCCCGTCGGAGGTGGCCCCGCCCCTTCATCTGAGCATCAGCCCCTACCCCAACCGGCACGAGGCCCACGTGAAGACGGCGGACGGAGAGCGGCTTTTCATTCGGCCCATCCGCCCCGAAGACGCGCCCCTGCTGACCGGCCTGTTCGAGACGCTGTCGCCCCGGAGCGTCTACTACCGGTTTTTCGCGCCGCTCAAGGCACTGAATCCGGACGTTCTGATCCGTTTGACGCAGATCGACTACGACCGGGAAGCGGCGCTGGTGGCCTTGCCCGAACCGGAACGGGACCGGTTCCTCGGGGTCGCCCGGGTGATTGGGGAGCCCGGCGGTCGAACCGGAGAATTCGCGGTGATGGTGGGCGACCCCTGGCAGGGGCGGGGCATCGGGGCCGAGCTGTTGCGACGGTGCCTCATCATCGCCCGGGACCGGGGCCTCAGCCGGGTTTGGGGGCTCGTGTTGCCCGAAAATCGGCGAATGATCGCCCTGGCCCGACGCCTGGGCTTCTCCGTTACGACGGACGCCGAGTCGGGCGACCTGCTGCTGCGGATCGACCTTCGGGCGGACATGGATTTGTCGGTTTGACGGCGGGTCCGGTCGGCTCTGACCCGGCCTGGCCTGGTCCGGTTCGTTCTAATCTGATGGGAATGAATCGGACCCGGGTCGGGTCGCCGCTTCAGGAGCCGGGCGTCCGGTGCTTCATGTGGATCGACCGCAATCCGTC
>CAYFVR010000216.1:0-8275 GCA_964346545.1 uncultured Desulfobacterales bacterium
CCAGCCGGCGGAGGGCCACCATCTCGGCGTGGTCGATTTCGTTGGTTCCGCCGGCGGCCGTGCCTTCCCGCGCCCCGGCCACGATCAGGCGGCCGTCGTAGACCACCACGCAGCCCACCGGGAATTCTCCGGCGGCCAGGGCCCGTTCCCCTTCGGCCAGGGCGAGGGACATGGCTTCGGCGTTGGTCAACGACGGCGGCGAAACTTCGGCGTGGGTAGGATGGTTCATTGCGCATTCTCCGGGGACGGGGTGGACGAATGGGGC
This sequence comes from uncultured Desulfobacterales bacterium, assembly GCA_964346545.1. GTDB lineage: Bacteria > Desulfobacterota > Desulfobacteria > Desulfobacterales > Desulfococcaceae > CAYFVR01. The sequence continues at coordinate 266 of CAYFVR010000216.1, forward strand.
GTTTTTTATCCCAGGATGGACGTTTTGTACAGAGGGGGAAAGGTTTCCATGGAGAGCGGGCTGCGACAAGGGAAATGGAATCCAAATTGTGGCATTCGGGGGGATCGTTCAAGGGAAGAGGTGCATGGGGACGTGGGAGGATTGGAAGCGAAAAGGGCGCCCGCAAGGGGCGCCCCTACATTTCGGAACGGCATGGTGGTGAATTTTTTGGTTTGTGGAACGTCCAAGGACAGTTCAGGATCGCGGCCCGCCCCCCTCCCGCCGCGCGGCGGGCGTCACGGGATAATCCGGCGTCTCCGGGGGAGCGGGACGGCCAAGGTTTCGTTCCGGCTTGGACCGCGACTCCCCGGATTTTCGTTTGGGCCGCCAGCGGAGAAGGTTTCCGATGTCCCGACCGATTTCTCGGAAGAGGTCCCACAGGTCCTCGGTGATGATGTAGAAGGCCGGAACCATCAGCAGAATGATGAAGGTGGCGAAGAGGACGCCGAAGCCGAGGCTGATGGCCATGGGAATCAAAAACCGGGCCTGAAGCGACGTCTCGAAGATCATCGGCGTCAGCCCCAGGAAAGTGGTCAGCGACGTGAGCAGAATGGGCCGGAACCGCCGGACCCCGGCGTCGGCCACCGCCTCGCGCACGTCGTCGTATTCCTTCCGATAGTCGTTGGCCCGGTGGACCAGCACCAGCGAGTCGTTGACCACCACGCCGGAGAGCGCCAGCAGGCCCATCATGCTGATGATGCTTAGGGAATAGCCCATGACCATGTGGCCGATGACCGCCCCCACCAGCCCGAAAGGAATGGCCGACAGCACGATGAACGGCTGGACGTAGCTTTTGAACGGGATGGCGATGAGCACGTACATCACCAGAATCGCCACGGCGAAGCCCTTGAACAGGCCAACCATGGACTCCCGCCCCTGCCGGGCCTCCCCTTCGAAGGAGAAGCTCAACCCGGGGAAATCCCGCATGAGCCTCGGCAATTCCTGCTCCCGCAGCGCGGAAAGCACCTTGGCGCTCGTGGTCACATTCCCGTCCACGTCGGCGGTCACGCTCAGGGTTCTACGGCCGTCGGTGCGCTGAATGCTGGTGTAGGACCGCCCCCGCTCCACCTCGGCGGCCTGAAACAGCGGAATCTCCCCGCCGTCGGGCGTCCGGATCAGCAGGGACTGGATGTCGTACTCCGATTCCCGCTCCGACTCCGGCAGCCGCACCATCACCCGGACGGTGTTCCGGCCCCGTTGCAGCCGCAGGGCTTCCGCCCCCCAAAAGGCGTTCCGGGTCTGGCGGCCCAGCTCGGCGGCGGTGATGCCCAGGCTCTGGGCCTCCGGCCGAACCTTGAAATTGAGCTGCGGTTTGCCCTCGGCCACGCCGTCGTCGATATCGGTGACGCCGGCAAAGGCGGTCAGCTTTCGGGCCAGATCTTCGGCGGCCCGCTCCAGAGTGTCGATGTCCCTGTGGCTGAGCTGAACGTCCACCGCCTTGCCGCCCCGGGGACCGCCCGCCGTGGCGTCGAAGGCGAGGGAATCGACCCCGCTCACCGACCCCACCGCCTTCCGCCAGCGATTGGTGAATTCGGTGGCGGAAACGTCCCGCCGGTCCATGGCCACCAGCACGCCGGTCAGGGTCAGCCTGTGGGTCCCGTTGATCTTGGTGAAGAGCCCGCGACTCAGCTTCGAAGGCTCCCCGCCGGTCAACTCGTCCACCACCTCGCGATAGGCCGTTTCCATTCGGCGTTGCACCCGTTCCGTCTCGGTTCGGGACACGCCAAAGGGCAGGGTCGCGTCGGCCACCACCCAGTCGGATTCCACCTTGGGGAACAGGACCACGGAAACCCGCCCGCCCCGGACCACGCCCAACGCCACCACGAGAATGGCCACGGCCAGGGCCCAGGTGATCCATCGGTTGCGGACGCACCAGCGGACCATCCGGCCGTAAATATTCTCCGCGAACCACTCCACCTTCAAACCGAAGCGACGCTGGAGCCTTCCCGCACGGGCCAACAGCCCCTCGCCGCCCGCCTTCTTCAAATGGCCCAAATGCGCCGGCAGGATGAAAATCGACTCGAACAGGGAGAGCAAAAGCACCAGAATGATGACGGCCGGAAAAAACCGGAACACCTTGCCCCAGGTGCCTTCCACGAAAAACATGGGCGCGAACGCGGTGATGGAGGTGAGAATGGAAAAGGTGACCGGCGTCACCACCTCCGCCGCGCCCCGTATGGCCGCCTGAATTCGGGATTCCTTGGACCCGTCGATCCCCTGCCGGTGGACGTAGACGTTCTCCCCCACCACGATGGCGTCGTCCACCACCATGCCCAGGGTGATGATGGGCGAACAGCGAAATCATGTTGATGGAAACGTCCGCGGCGGGCAGGAAGAGAAACGAGCCCAAAAAGCTGATGGGAATGCCCATGGTGACCCAAAAGGCCAGCCGCAGTTCCAGAAAAAGGCCGAGGATTCCCAGCACCAGAAAAAGGCCGTAAATGGCGTTGCGCCGGAGCAGGTCGATTCGGTCGTTAAAGATTTCGGATCGATCCCGCCAGATGGCGGTCTGAATTCCGGGCGGCAGGTTCTGGTCCAGCACCTCCCGGTATTCCCGCACGGCGGCGGAAATGTCGATGGGCGTCTGGTCGCCGGTGCGGTAGACGTTGACCAGCGCCGCCGGGCGGCCGTCGTAAAAGCTGGCCACGTCTGTCTCCTCGAAGCCATCGATGACCGTGGCGATGTCCGACAGCTTCAGCTCGGCGCCGTCCGGGGTGCTGATGACGGTGACCGTCGCGAACTCCCGGCCCAGTTCCCGCCGCTCGTCGGTGCGCAGCAGAATCTCGCCGCCCCGGGTCTTCACCCCGCCGCCGGGCAGCTCGATGGCCGAGCGGGCCACCTGCCGGGCGATCTCCTCCAAGGTCAGGTCGTAGGCCCGCAGGTTGGCCTGGGGCACTTCAATGCTGATTTCCGGCTCGCGGACCCCCTCCAGCTCCACCTGGGCGATCTCGTCGTCCCGAAGCAGGTCGTCGCGCACCGATTCGGCCAGCTCCCGCAGCGTCTTTTCCTCCACGTCGCCGTAGAGCACCAGACTCAGCACCTCCCGCCGGGTGGTGGGAATGCTGACGGTGGGCTCCTCGGCGTCGTCGGGGAAAGAGACGATCCGGTCGATCTCGTTTTTGATGTCGGTCTGCACGTCGTCGGCGTCGGCGTCGGAGCGCAGCTCCACCATGATGGTGGCCACGCCCTCCGATGCGGTGGACTGGACCTGATCGATCCCTTCCAACCCTTGGATCGCCTCCTCCACGGCCAAGATGATCCCGGTCTCCACCTCTTCGGGCGACGCGCCGGGATACGGAACCGTGACGCGCACCACGTCCACCTCGAAGGCCGGGAAGACCTCCTGCCGGACGCCGAAGAGCAGAATCATCAGGCCGCCGATGAGAAAGACCAGCATGCACAGGTTGGCGGCCACGGGATTCCGGGCCATCCAGGCGATGGCGGTGGGTTCGCGATAATCGTTCATTGCGCCGCCTCCTCCCGGGGCGTTTCGGATCGGCCGGAAGCGGCCACGGGGCGGGATTCGCCGTTCGGGTTTCCGCCGCCGTCGTCCTCGCGGGCCAGGTTCCCGCCGGAACCCGAAACGTTCTCCGCTCCCTCGGAACCGGCCATTTCATCGGACCCGACCCGGAGTTCCATCCCTGCCACCGGCGTTCCGATCCGGCTCAGGACCACCCGGTCTCCGGGTTCCAGCCCGCGAACCAGCACCTCGTCCGCCGTCTCCCAGACCGGCTCAATATCCCGGAACGCCAGCCGGTTTTCGTCGTCCACGGTCCAGACCCGACCGTCGTCGCGGATGGCCCGGGGCGGCAGCGGAAAGGCGTCCGCGACGGCCGGCCCTTCGATCTCGGCGCGGACGTAGGCGTCCACCAGCAGCGGCACCACGCCCGCGTCCCCGGCGGCGATCCCCAGCGGGTCTTCCACCGCCACAAGGACGCGGGCCATCCGACCCCGGGGGTCCATGTCGCCCAGAAACCGCACCACCCGGCCGTGGCGCACCACCCGGCGGGGATTGGCGCCCTGACCTTCCTGGATCACGCGGACTTTGGAGCCCGTTTTCGTTTCCACCCGTCCCTCGCCTTCGGAGCCGGTTTCTTCCAAAACCACCTCCTGCGGGCCGGGCACCTGGACCACCGGCAGCTTGTCCACGGGAACGGATACCCGCACCCAGAACCGGTCGCTCCCCACCAAGGTCGCCAGCGGCGCCGAGGCGGTCACGAACTGACCCACGTCCACGTTTTTCTCCCGGACGAAGCAGTTGAACGGAGCGCGGATGACCGTCCGTTCCAAATCCAGCTGGGCCTTGGCCAGACTGCTTTTGGCCGATTCCAGGCCCGCCCGGGCGTTTTCCAGTTGGGGCTTCCGCAGGGCCAGGGATTTGCCTTCCGGCGTCGTGCGGATTTCACCGCCCAGCAGCTCCCATTCTTTTCGGGCCACCGCGCCCCGGCCTCGCTCGGTCTTCAACTCCACCTGGGCCTGGGAAACCTGGGCCCGGGCCTGCTGCACGGCGATCTGGTAATCCCGGTCGTCGATTTTGAGAATCACCTCGCCTTCCGCGAATCGGCCGCCGGGCATGAAGGTCGGGGACACCTCCACGATATGGCCGGAGACCTGGGGCTGCAAGGTCACCTCCCGCGCCGGCACCACCGTGCCCATGGCGGTGATGGTGGTCTGGCGGGTTTCGGGGCGGGCGGTCATCACCTCCACCCGGGGCGTGCCCACGGAAATCGCCTTCCGCTGGGCCGTGGGCCGGGTTTTCACCAGGGCCATGGCCACCAGCACGCCGCCGCCGATGATGGCGATCACCACCAGAATTTTGATTACGGGTCTCATGAAGAGGATTGTTCCTTATTTTGACTTGAACAGGCCACTCGAACGGCCGATTTTTTCTCTATCCATCTCGTCGCGAGGCTCCGCCTCGCAATACACTTGGGGAGGCTCCGCCTCCCGCCACGCAAGGCAGAGCATTGTGGAAAGCATTCCCATGCAGAGCCTCAATGGCGTTAAGTTAAGCGTTTTTACCCCCCTTTTTTAAAGGGGGGCAAGGGGGGATTTTTCGGCAATGATTTGAAATCATTCGGCCCTTGCCAAGCATGGCGCTGCCGATTCCATGGGAGTTGCTCCTTAACTTAACGCCAGTGAGGCAGAGTCTGGGAACGAGAAGGCGGGAGATCGTTTTTTAAATTCAGGAGTTCCCTCGGGCCTTCGCGGCCTCCGGGGGCGTCAACGTCCCGGTCCAGGCGCCGCCCAGGGCCCGGTAAAGTTCAACCCGTCGGGTCAGCAGCAGCCGGCGGGCGCCCACCCATTGCCGCTCCAACGACTGGACGTTGCGGAGCGCGGTCAGCACGTTCAAGTAATCCCGGATTCCGTTTTCGTATTGCGTCCGGGCCTGCTCCAGCTCCTGCCGCGCGTTGGCGATCTGCTCCTCCAGCCGGTCGATGAATTCCGCCTGAAACGATTCCCGGACCAGGGCGTCCTCCACCTCGCGAAATGCGGTGAGCGCGGTTTCCAGATAGTCGGCGGTCCGCTCGCGAACCACGGCCTTCACCCGGCGAACCTCGGCCCGCCGTCGCCCGCCGTCCACCAGCGGCGCGGAAACCCCGGCCAGCAGGTCCCAGACCGAGGTGGAAAACAGATCGGCCAGTTGGCCGGCCCGATAGCCGCCGCTGGCGCTGAGACGCAGCGCCGGAAAGCGATCGGCCACCGCGCGGGCCACCCGATGATCCGCCGCGGCCAGTCGCAATCCCGCCGCCCGGAGGTCCGGCCGACGGCGCACCAGATCGGCCGGCACGCCGATGTCCGGCAGGGGCGGCGGCTCCGGCAGCCGGCTGCCCACCGCGACGACCGATTCCCCCGGCGGCCGCCCCAGCAGCACGGCGAGGCGATGGCGGAGCACCTGGAGGCTGGAGCGGATCGGCGGAATCTCCGCCTCGCTGGCCGAGACGAGCTGCTTTTGCTGATACACGTCCAGCGCCGAGGAAAGGCCGTAGCCGAAGCGGGTCTGAATCAGCTCCAGCAGGGTCTGATTGGTTTGGAGCTGATCCCGAGCCAAATCGAGCCGGGCCTGCTGCTCCACCGCCTGAAACCAGACGTCGGCCACCTCCGCCGTGAGGGTGATGGCGGCGGTCTCCGCGTCGGCCCGGGCCGCGTCGGCGTCCAAATCCGCCGCCCGCGCCCCGGAGGCGATTCGGCCCCAGAGGTCCACCTCGTAGGACGCCGCGCCGGTCAGGGAAAAGCGATTGCTTCGGGACACAATTTCCCGGCCGGCCACGTCAATACTGGAACGGCTCCGGCTGGCCTGGCCTTCCAGGTCCAATTCGGGCCAAAAGCCGGCGGACTCCCGATCGGCCAGGGCGCGGGATTGATCCAGCCTTGCCCACGCCTGGAGAAGGCCGGGGTTTTCCCGTAGCGCCCGTTCCACCAGCCGGGTCAAATCGGGATCGTCGAACGCCTGCCACCAGCGGGGCCGCACCGCCTCGCCGGTACGGGAAAAGGCCGCCGGCGTCTCCGGCGGAATCCCCACCGGTTCCACTCTGTGGACGGTGCAACCGGCCGTAAACCAGAGGGCCATCAACAACAACGCCGCCAACGGGGGGCGGCGAAAACACGGCGTGTCCAGTGTCATAAAAATTCGATCCGTTGCGGTGTCCGGATGAAACAATTATATTGGGAAGGCCCGCCCGACCGCGGGAATCCAAATCATGGAATTCCACCCCGCCAACCTGAAGGGCCTTTGGGAAAGGTCGGAATTCGAAGCCAAACGGTTACATTCCCAATCCGGAAAATTTCGAAATCCGGGAAGAATATTCGTTCCATAAAAACCGGAAACCTATGGATTTCCCAAAAATCCTTTTGCCAACTTCCCGTCCGATCCCGCCGGGATGGCCGCAAAACCGGGACATCCAAAGCGTGTAATCGAGGAGAGTAAGCGGGGGAATGAGAAATGTCAAGAATGGGAAAGGAGTGACGATTGTCCGTTCTGATGGAGTTCGCCATGTTTCCAACGGATAAAGGAGCCAGCGTCGGCGAATACGTGAGCCGGGTGGTGGCGATGGTGCGAGACAGCGGCGCGGCCTACCAGTTGACGCCCATGGGCACCATCGTGGAAACCGAAACCATGGAAGAGGCGGTGGAGATTCTTCGCCGGGCCTACGCCGAGCTGGAACCGGACGCCGAACGGGTCTACGCCGCGGCCAAGTTCGACGTCCGCAAAGGCCGAAGCGGCGGGCTGGACGGGAAAACCGCCTCGGTGCGGGAAAAAATCGGGGAGGTTCGGACCTGAGCATGGGGCTTCGCTTTCTGGCCGTGTTCGGCCTCATCGGCGGCGGCGCCCTGCTGATCAACCGGTGGGTGCCCAATCCACTGAGCTGGCGGGAAAACGCCGGCGAAATCGCATATGCCCTGTCCCTGTCCGCCTTGGCCAGCTATTTCGTGGCCACCCGGCTGGACGATCTGGCGGGGGCGCGGCTCCGTAAAACGCTCCAGTACGCCGCGGCCTGGGTCGCCATTTTTCTGGTGCTGGCGGTGGGCCACGCCTACCGGTTCGAGTTGGGAAACGTCTGGAACCGGGTGGCCGGCGACGTCATGCCGGGTCGGGGCGTCTCCGAAGCGCCGGGCGAAATGCAATTCCGGGCCTCGGCGGACGGCCATTTCTACATCACGGCGGAAGTGAACGGCCGGGACGTCCGCTTTCTGGCGGACACCGGCGCCACGGATATCGTGCTGTCCCCCGCCGCCGCCCGCCGGGTGGGATACGATCCGGACGAACTGAGATTCGACCGAATGTACCAGACCGCCAACGGCCTCGGCCGGGGAGCCTCGGTTCGGCTGCAACGGCTTTCCGTGGGCGATCTGGTCCTCCAAAACGTTCCCGCTTCCGTCAACGAGGCGGGCATGAGCCATTCCCTGCTGGGCATGGGCTTTTTCAACCGGCTGGATGGATATACCGTTCGGGATGGGGTGTTGACGTTG
>CAYFVR010000217.1:0-8272 GCA_964346545.1 uncultured Desulfobacterales bacterium
CACGGGCTTTCCTGGAAATTCAACCGAACCTGCGCCGAAACACGCCGACGCGATGGGAATCCCCCGCCCGGCGCCATGTCGCGCGGGATTCTCTCCTTTGAAAAGCCGCACCCCTGCGCGGAAAGCTTCGCCCTGATGTTGAACGACTGGAAAACCGAAATCGAAGACAATTTCCGGGAATGGATGAACGAAATGGAGGCCCGGGGAGAACCCCCGATTCCGCCGGAACCCGCGCCCTCCGCGCCCGATCTCTATTCTTTTTACGAGGCGCTGACCGCGCTGACCGGCGACATTCGAAAAAGCTCCCGGCGTCACCATGAAACCCTTTCCCGGTTTACGGAAACCCTGGAAAGCATTCAGAGCGGCATGGGAGAATTCGGCCGGCGGCTGTCCGCCGAACGAAGCGAGAACGTGCGCCGGGATCGGGTCGAGCGAAAAAAACTGCTGACCCCATTCGCCGAACTGCTGGAACGGCTGAACCGAATGGAGCGAAAGCTGGCGTCGCCGCCGCCGACCGGCTTTTGGTTCGGCCAATCCAAATGGAAAAACGCCTGGGAATCCTTCGAGCAGGGGTTCGTCCTGCTGCGGGAACATTTCGAATCCCTCCTGAAAGCCGAAGGCATCGTGGCCATGAACACCATCGGCCAAGAATTCGACCCCACCCGCATGAAAGCGGCGGCGGTGGAAAAAACCGACGCATTCCCCCACAATACGGTCATGGAGGAGTTGTCCCGGGGATTTTTCCACCACAACGAAATCCTAAAATTTGCCGAAGTGAAAATCGCCATCCGAAAGAGGAGTTCTTCATGAGTTTGATCGTGGGCATCGACCTGGGCACCACCAATTCCGAAATCGCCCGAATCCGGGACGGCCGGCCGGAAATCATCCCGGTGGACGGGGAACCCACCATGCCCTCCTGCGTGGGGTTGGATTCCGAGGGACGGATTCAGGTGGGTCGAGTGGCCAAAAACCAGATGGCGGCGGCGCCGGAGAATACCATTTTGTCCATCAAGCGAAAAATGGGCGAAAACACCACCGTTCCCCTGGGCGACCAAACCCTCGGCCCCGAAGAAATATCCGCCCTGATTCTCGGCAAGCTCAAGTCGGCGGCGGAAGAATTCGTCGGCGAACCGGTTGCCGAGGCCGTGATCACCGTTCCGGCCTATTTCGACGACGCCCAACGGAAGGCCACCCGGAACGCGGGAACCCTGGCCGGTCTCGAAGTCCGGCGCATCATCAACGAACCCACCGCCGCGGCCCTGGCCTATGAATCCGACCAGACCCAAAACCAGACCATCCTGGTCTACGACCTCGGCGGAGGAACCTTCGACGCTTCCCTGGTCGTGGTGGAAAACGGAGTGGTGGAGGTCAAGGCCAGCCACGGGGACACGCGGCTGGGCGGAGACGACTTCGACCGGCTGTTGATGGAACATGTGGAAGCCCGCTTCCGCGAAGAACACGACGTTCAGCTTCTGGAAGACCCCGCCGCCGCCAATCGGTTGTGGACCGCCGTGGAAACGGCCAAGCGCGCGCTTTCCGACGCCCCCTTCGCCCGGATTCGGGAGGAATATATTTCCGGGGATCTCCATCTGGATTTTGAAATCTCCCGGGTGGAATACGAGGAAATGATCCGCCCCCTTCTCCGGAAAACCCTGGATTCGGTCCACCGCTGCCTGACCGACGCGGAGATTCTGCCCGGTGGAGTGGACAAGGTCATCCTGGTGGGCGGCGCCTCCCGGACGCCCCTGGTGGCCGAAATGCTCAAACACGAGATCCCGGTGGAACCCCGCCACGAAATCGATCCCGACTTGATCGTCGCCATGGGCGCGGCCATCCAGGCCGGGGCCTTGCGCGGGGAAAAAACGTCGAGCATTCTGGTGGACATTACGCCGTACACTTTCGGCACCACGGCCATCGGCAGCTACGCGGGGGAATACCGGGAAGGCGTTTTCGTCCCGATCATCCGCCGGGGAACCGCCCTTCCCGCCCGAAAAGCGGAGGCCTTCGCCACGGTGTACGACGGACAGAAGGCGGTGGACGTACGGGTCTATCAGGGGGAGGCGCCCCTGGCCGAAGACAATATTTTCATCGGGAACTTCCTCATCGAGGGATTGAGCGACGTGCCCGCCGGCAACGAAATCGTGATGACGCTGGCCCTGGACATCAACGGCATTCTGGAAGTCACCGCGATGGAAAAGCGGACGGGTCTCTCCAAAAGCGTCACCATGGAAACCACCGACGGGGCCGAGGCCTTCGATCTGGAAGAGGCCCGCGATCGGCTGGCGGGCGCGATGGGCGTCGAATCGCCGAGAGCCCCGAGCGGTTCGTCCGGCGGCAACAACCCGGCGGTCATCGTGGCCAAGGAACTCCGCAAGCGGGCCGAACCGCTGCTGGAAGAGATCGATCCCACCGACGCGGAGGAGGTGCGCGGCCTACTGGCGGACAGCGAAAAAGCCATCGCGGACGGAAACTTCGACCGGCTGTCCGAACTCAACGAATCCCTGTCCGACATGCTGTTTTATCTGGAGGACTGATCCGTGCCGGAAATCTCCTGCCCCGCCTGCCGAAAACGAATTCCGGAAGAACCCGACTGTCCCCGGTGCGGTGCGGACGTGCGGGCGCTTCGGGAAATTCTGGAAACGGCGTCCCGTTATCTGACCATGGGCCGAGAGCGGCTGAGACGCCGGGCGGGCCGGGAGGCGTTGGAGGCCGCCGAAACCGCCTGGGATTTGCGCCACACGCCGGAGGCCGCGAAGCTGGCTTTTTTCGCCTGTCTCCAACTTCGGCGATGGGACGGCGCGACGCGATGGTACGGACGCGCCCAGAAAACCGGAACGGGAACCCGCCCATGAACTCCCGCCGCGGCGCCTCCCCCGAAGCGCCCTCCGGTTGCCGCCGCTGCGGGACCTGCTGCCAAAAAGGCGGCCCGGCGTTTCATCTGGCGGATCGGGAATTAATCGAATCGGGACGGATTCCGGCCCGGCTGCTGTTCACCATCCGGGCCGGAGAGCCGGTGCGGGACAACGTGGCCGACCGAATTCAAATCGCCGATTCGGACATCATCAAGCTGCGCGGGACCGATGGGACGCCGGCCTGCGTCTGTCACGATCCCGTCGCCGGCTGCACCATCTACGCCGACCGGCCGGTGGAATGCCGAGCGCTCGATTGCCGAGACACGGCGTCCATCGCCGAACTTTACCGCCGGGACCGCCTGACCCGAAAAGACCTCTTCCAACCGATTTCCGATTTATGGCGATTGATTCGCGATCATCAGGGAAACTGCGGCTATGAATCCGTCGGGGAAATCGTCGGAATGCTGGGCGGCCCGGACGCCGAAACGGCGCGCCTTCGCCTGGGGGAAATCCTCGAAATGGACCGCCTGGTCCGGCGGGAACCGGTTCGTCGAGGTCTGGTTCCCGCGGGCTGGACCGATCTGCTTTTCGGCCGGCCCCTTTCCCGCACCCTGTCCGGATTCGGCCTTCGGGTGACCGAAACCGGTCGCGGGTTTCAAATCCGGCCCGCGTCCTCGTTGCCCTTCCGCGACCCTTCGTTCATGCAAGGAGACCTCCCGTGTTCAACGTGCACCAACTCCTGATCGATCCTTTTCTGGACGCCCTGGCCGAATCCTACGAACGGGCCTACGGCATGGCGGAGCCCCATTATTCCAGCATCATTCGGTGGTCGGGCCAGTTCGCCCTGGAAAACATCGCCAACTGCGACGCGCTGTATCACGACGTGGAGCACACCATCATGGTCACCCTGGCCGGCCAGGAAATCCTGCGCGGCAAACATCTCGTCCAGGGCGGCATCCGGCCCGTGGACTGGCTCCATTTCATCCTGGCCCTGCTCTGCCACGACATCGGCTATGTGCGGGGGATCCTCTCCCTGGACGAGAACGGCCGCTACGCCACCGGGATCGGCGAGGAAGTGGCCGAAATCGGGGATCGGGGTTCCAGCGCGAGCCTCGCGCCCTACCACGTGGATCGGAGCAAACGGTTCGTCCGGGAACGGTTCGGCGGCAACACGATGGTGGACGTGGACGCGGAAGTGGTGGTTTCCTACATCGAGCGTTCCCGCTTCCCGGTCCCCGAAGACGCCGGCTATCAGACCACGGACGATTTTCCCGGCCTGTTGCGGGCCGCGGATTTCATCGGGCAACTCGGCGATCCCAACTATCTGCGCAAAATCCCGGCCCTGTTTTACGAATTCGAGGAGACCGGGGCCAACAAACCCATCGGATACGAAAACCCGGGCGACATGCGGAACAACTACGCCCGGTTTTACTGGAACGTCGTGCGGCCCTACATCGGGAATGCCCTGAAATACCTGGCCGTGACCCAAGAGGGCAAACAGTGGATTTCCAATCTTCACTCCCACGTCTTCAGCGTGGAGCACGCCCAGAATTTTTAGTTCTGCCGCGGAGTCTTCCGGTCCAAATAATCCCCATGGCGGGACTCCGGAATTCCCCGTTTCGATGGAAACCCAAAGGGAGGATTCGATGGCGTACGAAACGATTCTCACGGACGTTCGGGACGGCGTGGGCACCCTCACCCTGAACCGGCCCGACCAGTTCAACACCTTCAGCAGCCAACTGGCCGAGGAACTCAACGCCGGGTTGATGGAAATGGACAAGGACGAAAGCGTTCGCGCCGTGGTGGTGACCGGCGCGGGCAAGGTCTTTTCCACCGGCATCGACATCACCGAGTTTCCGGGCAAACGGCCGGCGGAATACCAGGAATGGATCGCCGGAATGGACCAGATGCACCTGACCATCGCGGAGATGGGCACGCCGGTGATCGCCATGGCGAAAAAATACGCCGTGGCCAACGGCGCGGGCCTGCTGCTGGCCGCCGATTTCGCCTTCATCGCGGAAGGCACCCAGATCGGCACCACGGCCATCAACGTGGGGCTGCTCTGCACCGGACCCATCATTCCCGTGACCTACGGCGTGGGCAAGAAAAAATCCCTGGAACTGCTGCTGAGCGGCGACATGATCGACGCGGAAGAGGCGGAACGGCTGGGGCTGGTGAACCGGGTCGTCCCGGAGGCGAAGCTGGCGGACGAAACCTACGCCTTCGCCCGCAAACTGGCGGGAAAAAGCCCGGTGGCCGTGCGCATGGGCAAGCAGTTTTACTACCGGATGCTGGACATGCCCTTTCGCCAGCGGCTGGCCTACAACAGCGAAGTGTTCGCCCGCCTCTGCACCACCGAAGACGCCCAGGAAGGCGTTCAGGCGTTTCTGGAAAAACGGAAACCGGAGTGGCGCGGGCGCTGAGCCGGACGGCGTTTGGAATTTTTGAGACGGGGCCTTTTTGCGCCCCGTTTTTTATGGGCATGGCCCCGGGAAAGTTCCGCCCGCGGCGTCCATCCCGCGACGGCGAACCTCCCTTTCCCGCCAGGCCCCGGATTGCATTTCCTCGCAAACGCGTTACCTTGGTCTATCGCAAACCGAAATACATAAGGAGTTCAGCATGGCCGAGATCAAAGCCAAAGTGGTGCTCAAGCAAAAGGGCGACGAGGCGTTCGTGCCCATCAAGCAGCTGATGGTGCAGCTCAAGTGGACCCAGGGGGTGGACCTGGACCTGATGGCGTTTTACAAGGCCAAGGACGGAAACACCGGCGGGGTCTTTTCGGACCAATATCCCGGCGGAAACCGGGGCGACCTGAACAGCTTCCCCTTCATCCAGCTCGACCAGGACGCGGGCGTGGGCGGCGCCGGCGGCGACAACCAGGAAACCATCCGCATGACCAAGCTGGACGACCTGGAAGCGGTCTACCTGTGCGCGCTGAACTACACCGACGCCGTGGCCGGGCGGGAGGTGAGCTTCGCCGATTACGACGGTCACGTCGTACTGATGGACGACACCGGCGAATCCTTCGGCGTCCCGCTGGATTCCACCGACAAGGGGCACGTGGTCGTCATCGCCAAGATCGACAGCTCCAACCCCATCGGCGCCAAGCTGATCAACGAAAACAAGACGCTGACGCTCTCGGACTTCTTCGAGCAGATTCCCGGGGCGAAAGTGTTGAGCAGCTGACTCACGTTTCCCGAACCAAAACGGGGCCGCGATGGCCCCGTTTTTTTCCTTTTGCTCCCCCACCCACACCGTTTGATTCGTCCCCTCGGATTCCATCCGCCGGGATGACTCCCCGCGACCGACCGTTTTACTCCTGATTTTCACCGTCATTCCGCAAGGCCGCCGGCAGCGGGCTTTGTCGCGCTTCGACCATGTACCCATTTTCCCGGGCGTATTCCGCGATGTGCTCCACCCGGTCGCCGGAGAGTGGATGCGTCCGCAGGTAGGCGGTCATTCGATCCGCCCTCCCCTCCTCCTCCTTCAATTCCACGAAAAAGCCGTCCGCCCCCGCCACATGGCCGTAGGCGCAGTGAAGCGCCTCCACGGCGTATTCGTCGGCGGCGATTTCCTGTTCCCGAGAAAAATGAAGTTCCGTGAGCCGAAGCCCGCCGGAAAGAATGCTGGAAATGGGATTGTCCGGCCCGAGCACCGCCGCGGAAATGAACGACAGCACCAGCGCCCGGCCCAGCCCCCGCAGGTGATCCCGGTTGGCGAAATGGCCCATTTCGTGGAGCAGAACGAAGGCCAGCTCGTTTTCGGAATCCAGCCGATCGACCAGACCGGCGAACACGACGATATGGCCGCCGGGCAGCGCCACGGCGTTGACGGTATCCTCCTTGGAGAGATGGACCTTGAGTTGGTAGGGCAAATCCACGCAGCCCGCGGAGACGCGATCGGCCAGCTCCCGCAGGGCGAGGGTGGAGGCGTCCGACGCTTGCTCTTCCACGAACCGATTGATCAGGTTCGCGCCCAGCGCCTGCTCCAGCCGGGGGGAAACATGGGGCGCCACCCAATCCACGGCCAGCCCCAGCAAAAAATAGACGCCCACCACGATCCCCAGCAGGCCGCCCAGCAATACCGCCAACTCTCGAAGGCCGGAGGTTTCCGACACATTGTCGTTTTTCTCGGGCAAACGCGGCGTATATTTCACCGGTCAGTATCCCCTTTCGCCCGTGACGATTTCCCGAAGGCGGCCGTTTTCAAAGCGAAGAATCCGGATGAAGGCGTTCCGCCCGGGGTTGTAGGTCCACTCGGAAATCTGTACGCCGATCCGATAAACTTGGTCCGGCGTGCGCCTGGCGATCCGCTCCTCGTAGAAATCGTCCACCGTATCCGGTTCACCCCAGCGGGAGAAGACTTCGGCCTTTGTGTCGCCGACCTGAATCGCGGCGGTCTCCAGCCGGTTTTTGGGACGGGAATTGGCCACGAATCCGTGGCCGGCGGTTCGAACTTCCTTCAGGGTTCCATTTTGGAACGTGAGAATCCGCAGCAGCCGGGTGGGGCCGAAATTGTAGAGCCACTCCTCGATCACGTCGGAACGGACGTTCCAGAGGTCCCGGCCCTTTCGCTCCAGGGTTTCCACCATCCGCCGATCTTGCCAGTGGGGCTGCCCGCACCGATGCAGAACTTCGGGCTTGGACGTGCCCTCGTCGATGATGGCGCCGTCGCAGCGGAGGGCCAGGGCGGAGGGGGCATGGAAAAGAAAGAGAAGAACCAGCGGCGCGGCAAGTCGCCAAGGAGAGAAAAAGGCCGAAAGCCAAAGAGAACAGATTCGAATCACGGGTATTCTTTCGGAGTTTCCAAAAAAGGCTCCACGCCCAAGCTCATCGCCTCGCCCAGAAGCAGGCGCTCGTCTTCGCAATCCCTCAGGTCGCAAAAATCGTGGGCGAATTGGGGGATGTGTCGATTGGACTTGTCGATTATCCGAGTTTTTGATGGTCAAGTCAAAGATATTGTTGACGCCGCGGTTCCCATCGGTTTTTCGATAGGTTAAAATTCGGATTTCAGCCACCGGCATTTTGGACTGAAATTTTCACCCCCCCTTCGGCCTGTCCGGTTTCTCCGTAAAACGACAACGTAAAGCCTCCGAAAAGTTTCTCTCCGTGAAAAAAATTTCCCTTTGAAATAAAGGCATTTCTGCGCGTTTAACAAAAATCTAACCCCGTTTTGTGATCTGCTTCACTTACGGAGGTTCTGTTTCGCCGTTATGTGGGACTCCAAACAGGGATGATTTTTATTATAAATTTGATCGGGAGATTTTTTGGCTTCCGCCTTCACCGTTTCCTTCACGTCTTGGGGAAAAGGGGCACTGACTTCTTTCGGAGTGAAAAAATGAGAAAACGTGTCGTTGGGATGTTCTTGTTTTTATCCATGGCCTTCCCGTTTCCCATGTCGTCGGCCATGGCGGAAACGCT
>CAYFVR010000218.1:0-1737 GCA_964346545.1 uncultured Desulfobacterales bacterium
CCGCTGAATCTCAAAAACTATAACGACCTCCGCGACCCCGGCGTTCTTGTACCCCGAATCCTGGTCGTGGTCCGGGTTCCGGAAAATCCCGATCAATGGATCGACTGCTCCGACGAAGCCCTGCTGCTGCGCTGGTGCGGATACTGGACAAGCCTGAGGGAAATGGAGGAAACCGAAAACCATACTTCCGTCCGCATTTCCATTCCCCGGACAAACCGCTTCGGCCCCGAAGCCCTGGCCCACATCATGGACCGCATCGGAAACGGAGAAACCCCATGAAGGCCCAAATCCAAGACGCCGATATACTCCGACTTCTCCGCCCACTGAACGTCACCAGCTACCTCCGGACCAACGGCTGGACCCTGGCCGAATTTCAGGAAGACCGGTATTCGGTATGGACCCGCGAGGACGATCTTGAAGTGCTGCTCCCCCTTCGTTCCGACTTTCGGGATTTCGCGCGCCGCATGGCGGAACTGCTGCAAACCCTCGCCCTGGTCGAGGACCGCTCCCAACTGGACATCCTCTCCGATCTTCTGCTCACCGGGACCGACATGATCCGTCTCCGCCTCCACGACGAAGACCTTTCCGACGGCAGCATGGCCATCGAGGATTTCGCCCGAACCGTCCAGAAAACCCGCGATCTGATGATGGCCGCCGCCCTCGCCGCCATCGACTCCCGCCCGGTCTGGCACAAACGCAAACCCGACCAGGCGGTGAACTACCTTCGGAGCGTACGGATCGGCCAAAGCGAACGGGGCAGCTACGTGTTCACCATCCTCTCCCGGGTCGCGCCCATGCTCCGCACGGGCGAACAAATGCCTTTTGAGGAAATGGACGAACCCTTCGAGCGACGCGTAACGGCCGGCTTGGCCCGGGCGCTTCGAGCCACGGAGCAGGCCGCGGATTTCTCCGCCGCCAGCCAGTCCATGGATCGCTTCGAAGCCGCCGTTCCCGTCGGCGTTTCCGCCAACCTTTGCGAGGCCCTGGCCGGGATTTCAACGGAAAACGATCGGGACCGCACGCTGGAATTCCGTTTTAGTTGGTCCCCCAATCGCCCGCCGGCCCAAGGTCAAATTTCCCAAATCCGCATCGCCGGGGACCGTATCCCCTTCGTGCGAGAGGCCGCGCGAGTGTTCCGCTCCCGGGTACCCGTCGAGGATTTCGACCTGGAAGGCCCCGTGATCCGCCTGGACCGGCTCGACGGCGCGCCCACCGGAACGGTGACCGTTTACGCTCCCGTGGAAACCGAACATCGCAAAATCCAACTGGAACTCGCCGAACCGGAGTACGGCCAAGCCGTCGCGGCCCATCGGGACGGCCACGCCGTCCGCTGCTCCGGCCGTCTGACAAGGGAGGGACGAGGCTACCGGCTCCGGAACCCCGTGGATTTTTCCGTCCGGAGGGACGAAGGATAAGCCTCCCCGGCAGATGGAATTCCTCCAAGCGATACAAACCATTAAAAACGAAGCGATACAAATCATTAAAAATGTAGCGATTCAATTCGCTTCATACCAACCCAAAACGCCATAAAAAACGGCGACCTCCCATCGGAAAGCCGCCGCTCCATCCCCTTCTTTTTTTATTCCCGCCAATCTTTATTTCAACATCGACAGACGGCTCCGACCGCGGGTTTCTCCCCCATTTGCAAATGGGGGAGAATCCCGAAAAAACTACGGCAAGAAAAACCCCGCGCATTCCGAAGCCGGCGGCGGCAATTGAAGCTCCAGGTCCACCGTG
>CAYFVR010000218.1:1837-8190 GCA_964346545.1 uncultured Desulfobacterales bacterium
ATTCAAACAAGGTCGCGTTGACCGTCACCCCGGTTCCGTTGATGTCCGCGGTCGCCTCCTGGCCCTGGGTGAAAATCACCGCGGCGCCCGTTGCGAAGCCCAGACCGCCGTCCTGGACGAAAAGCGAATGCATGCCCGGCCCCACGTCGGGAAAGACATAGACGCCCAGTCCATCGGTGGCGGCCGTCAAAGAACCGCCGGCTTTCAGCCTCAAGTTCACGTCGGCGTTGGCCACGGGGTTTCCGGCGTCGTCGTACACCACGCCCTGAATCGTTCCCGAAACCCCGGAACCGATGTCCGCCGTGACCGCCTCGCCCGCCCGGAACACCGGAAATCCATACCATTCCCAGGAATTCAGGGCCGGGTCCACCACCGAAACCATCCCCACCGGTACCGCCAGCGGCCCGTAACTTCCGCCGATCACCGGGACCGTCGCGGACAACCGCCCGCCCCCGCCTTCCTGGTCCGTTCCTTCCCCGCCGCCGCCGGCGCGGAACGAAACGTCCGTCCGGGGATCTCCCGGCACCTCGCCCTGAAGAGTTCCCCACCGGGTGGGAAAATGGAGATCGTAGGCGCAGGCCGCGTTGCCGAAATCCGCGCAATTATAGTTCACCGCGTTTTCCAGCGTCCATTCCGCGCCTTCCATTTCCACCGTCGCGCCCAGGGAACCGGAAAAGACGAACTCGCCGGCCTGAGACGGATCGTCCTGTTCGCAGGGAACCTCGTCGAACAGAAACGTGCCGTCCACCCGGGAGTAGACGATCCACTCCCGCGCCGCCCAGGCCCCGTCCGGGTCCTCGGCTCGATACAGCCGCACCGGCGCCTGCCCCGCCGGCGCGCCGTCGGGACCAAAGACCGTCCCTTCAATGGCCCCGAAGGCCGGTTCCCCCACCACCCGCAGCGACTCCACCACCTGGGACCGGTTGCCGCTCGCGTCCGACGCGGAAAAGGTCACGGCGCAACGGGCCAGGTTGGGCGGCGCGGTGAAATCGGCCTGGAATTGGTCCCCGGTTTGAACAAAATTGGCCAGGGTCGCGTCGGAACAGCCAGGGTCCCAGTCCGGAGTGATCGCCTCGCCTTCCGGATCGGTGGCCGACACCGTCAACGTCACCGTTTCCGCCGCGTCCACTTGCCCGTTGCCGTCGGGATCGGACACCGAAAAGGAAAGGATGTCCGGGGCGTAGTTGATCCCGCCCAACGGCAGCACGCCGTCGCCCCCGCCCAGAAATTCGCAGGCGTCCACGTTCTCCTCCCGCAGGCAGCTCCCCTGAACGTCCGGGGCGTCGAAAATCGTGGCCGACCCCTCGTCCGTGGAAAGACTGAACGTGCCGTCGCCGTCGTCCCGCAGATAATAGCGGGTTCCGTTGTTGAGCACCGCGTACACCCGCACCTGGGAACCCCGCATCACCGTGAAGGAGGAAATGGCCGCCGTCGGGCAGGGCGCGGGATCGTCTCCGTCGCAGGCGCAGGGCCGCGCGGGGGAAGCGCCGGCGTAGCTGACGCCTTCCGCGAACCAGTTCAAATCGGTCACCGGCCCGCCGTCCAACTCCCGGACGAAGGCAAACTTGAAGCAGGCATGGGTTTCCACCGGCCGGTCATAGTTCCACCAAGTGAAGTGCGAAGTCTCCCCGCACACCCAACCGCCGCCGTCGGCCCGCGTCTCCACCGTTCCGGCCCCCTCTTCCCGCCACAACCCGGCGGCGGGATCGTACCACCACAGCGGAATGGTCTCGCCGGCGGAAACCGACAGCGTTCCGGGAATTTTCATGCAGACCGTCGCCTCGCCGGGCAGCGTTTCGATGGGCGTTCCGTTCTGGTCCCGCAGATCGAATTCCATCAGGCCGTAGCTTTCCAGAATTTCGAAAGCGTTGGGGTCGCCCTCGCGCACCGCCAGAAAATCGCCGCCGGGAAAGGCGTCGATGTCCCGGGTGGTGGGATCGATGTAGCTGATGGCGCCCCGAACCTCCGTGACCCCGGCCGGAAGGGAACCGGCCGGAATCGTCAGTTCACCCACCTTTTCCCCGTCCTTCTCGATGTCCACCCGGTTGGTCACGTCGTCGTCGCCGTCCAGCACACGGGTCACCGGAATCAGCGGCACGTTCAACAGGTACGCCTCCCGCCCCGGTTCGTAGGCCGCCTTGGCGTGGCCGGTGGCGTGGCCGTCCGCCGTCACCGTCACCGGAAAAACCGGTCCGCCGGGCGCCGCGCCGTCGGCGTTGATGCGCTGGTCCAGGGAAAGGGGAATCTGGTAATTGCCGCCGCCGTCGGTGAGGGTCTCCGCGGAAGCAACCCGGACCCGGGCGCCCGTCACGGGAAGACCTTGGGCCGTGACCTGCCCGCTCAGCGTCGGCGCCAATTCACGGAAGGTCGCCGTCGCGGCCCGGTCGGCGTCCAGGGTCGCCGAAGTGGGATTGTCGGTCCCGGTCGCGTCGCCGGACCAGCCGACGAAAGTCCAGCCTTCCGCCGCCTCGGCCGTGAGCGTGACCACCGTCCCCGGATCGTATTCGGCCTGGTCGGGGGAGGCGGACACTTGCCCCTCTCCTTCGGTCCCCAGGGTCAAGGCGTATTGAATCGCCCGGAAGGTGGCGGTCACGGCCCGATCCCCGTTCATGGCCACCGAAGCCGGGGAAAGGGCGCCGGAGAGATCGCCGCTCCATCCGGCGAATTCCCATCCAGCCGCCGGGGTTGCGGTCAAAGAGACTTCGCCGCCCCCGGCAAAGACGCCGCCGTTGGGAGAAACCCCGCCTTCGCCCACCACCGTCACGGCGAGAGAATATTGAACCGGGTCCGGGTCCGGGTCCGGATTTGGCGGCGGAGGCGAGGGCGGAAACCGAAACCGGGCGTTCACCGTTTTCGCTTCATCCATCACAATGGTTTCCTCGAACCGAAAACCGGACAGATCGCCGCTCCATCCGTCGAAGAGCCGGCCGGGGTCCGGGACGGCGACGAGCGTCACTTCCGCGCCATCGACATAGGGTCCCTCCGCCGGAGAACGGGTCACGGAACCCCCGCCGAAAACGCGCACGGCCAGCGGAAAGGTCTCCGGCTCGGGAATCTCCTCGAAGCGGGCCACCACCGACCGATCCGCATCCATCGCCAGGGAAACCGGCGATTCCGCCCCTTCCAGGTCGCCGGACCAGCCCACGAAAGCCCAGCCGTCCGAAGGCCGGGCGGAGAGCGTCACGATGGTCCCGTTTTCATAGACGCCGTCCTCCCCGGCCGGTTCGGCCTGGACGCTCCCCTCCCCTTCCACCGCCGCCACAAGCGAGAACCGGGGCGGCGGTGGTTCCAGCGGCACGAAGCGGGCGGTCGCCGACCGCTCCCCGTCCATGAAAAGGGTGTTCGTCTCCCGGGAACCCGTCAGATCGCCGGACCAGCCGGCGAATCCCCAGTCTTCCGCGGGGATCGCGGTGAGCGACACTTCGGTCCCGGCTTCGTACACCCCGCCCGGCGGGTCCAAAACCACCTCCCCTCGGCCGTCCACGTTCACGGTCAACGAAAAGGAATCCGGGGGAACGGCCTGAAAGGCGGCGGTCACCGAAAGGTCCCCAGTCATCACCACGATCCGGGTCGCCTCGTCGCCGGTCAAATCGCCGTCCCATCCGGCGAAGGCCCAGTCCTCGGCGGGAACGGCGGCGAGTTGAACCTCGCTCCCCTCCGGATAGGTCGCCGCATCCGGCGTCCGAACCACGCTCCCCTCCCCTTCCAAAATCACGGTCAGGGCGTAACGGGGGGCGTCCAGCCCCAGGGTTTCCCGAAGATGGGCCCGGGCCGCAATGGGCGCCCACAAACCGAACGGGGCGCAGGGGAAGACATTGGATGCATTCAGCCCGGCCAACAGCGCCTGAACCTCGGGGTCCCGGCCGAAATCATCGGGGGAAAGGTAAAAATTGAAAGGGCGTTCCGGGAAAAGGTCCGTCAGGGATTCGTCGATTCGAATCCCGTTGGACGGATCGCAGTCCGCGTCCAGGGTCAACAGCAGCCGCGCCATATTGGTCACGGCGGGATGCGCCGGCCCGGTGGCGCCGTCCACCAAATCCAACGGGCCGAGCCGAGGCCCGGCCGGCGCCTCCCCCAGCGGAGATCCGCCGAGGAAAAATTGGATGGTCTGCCCGTCTTCGTAAAAAAAGGTTCCGGCTTCATCGGTCACTCCGGATCGGGTGGGCGTTTCGTAATTCAGCCCCGCCACCGGAGCGTCCACGAACACCCCCTCCCGAATCGCCGGATCGTCCCCGGAACCGGAACAACCGATCAACAAAAGGAGCGGAAGCGCCCAAAAGGCCATCCATGAAACCGCCCGAAATGGCTTGCATTTCTTCATGCCCGAATCCTCCTTTTTTTGTTGGATTGGCGCCCGGGCAACCGTGCCGAGTCGCCGGAACGCCCAATTTTTCGCGCTCAATCTCGATTTTCTTCCGTTCAATCCATGATCCCGGGGATGAAATACGGACTTTTCTCTCCGAAACAAATTCCCGCGGGGATGGAAACCAGATGGACCAGCGCATTGTCCTCGATTCTTTTCCCGAAAGCAACTGTAATCCGGTTTTTGTACGCCTGAATCCACAAAATCGCGGCCGAAATCGTCCTGAAATCGGATGGAATCGCCCAAAACATGAAAAAAGGAAGGAGAAAATCCCTTCTGTTTTGGATTGTCTTCGGCGGGATGGGGGGGATCCCGGTTTCATTGACCGGGATATCGAAATTGGGACGGGAAATGATTGAATTGGGGGGTTGCATCTTCCGTTTTACGCCCAAAACGGAGATCGGACCCGAAAAACCGCGACATCTGTTCCGGTTTGACGGGGAAGCGCGGGGTACAAACGGCGGCCGCAAGGGCCGCCCCCGCGAACGGAAATCGCCTACTCGCCCTTTTCGCCCTTGTTCGCCTCCGGCGCTCTGGGCGGCGGCTCCAGGGCCCGGTCGGGGTTGA
Organism: uncultured Desulfobacterales bacterium; assembly: GCA_964346545.1. GTDB lineage: Bacteria > Desulfobacterota > Desulfobacteria > Desulfobacterales > Desulfococcaceae > CAYFVR01. The sequence continues at coordinate 6,768 of CAYFVR010000218.1, forward strand.
TGCCCATTTCCCGGGCCCGCTTCTTCCACCGGCTTCGGGCCAGCACCTGCATGTCCACGTTTTCGTCCACCTCGTCCACGATCTCCATGCCCAGCAGCGTTTCCACCGCGTCCTCCAGGGTCACCAGCCCCTCGGTGCCGCCGTACTCGTCCACCACCAGGGCGATGTGGGAGCGGCGCTGTTCCAGCAAAAACTCCAGCAGTTCCCGCAACGGCATGGTTTCGGGCACCGATGGAATGTCCCGCTTGATCTTGTCCAGCGTCGTCTCGGAGTGGCCCTGGGCGTGGTAAAGCAGAATGTCGTCTTTCAGCACGAATCCGCCGATGTCGTCCCGGTTCTCCCCGAAAATCGGGAAGCGGGAAAACGGAATTTCCGCCGTCCGTTCCGCCGCCTCGGCCACGGTCATGTCTTCCTGATAGGCCTCGATCACCGGGCGAGGCGTCATGATGTCCTCCGTCGTCACCTTGTCCAGCATGAACAGGTTCCGGATGATCCGCGACTCGTCCTCCTTGAGCTGGCCGGCCTGCTCCCCCATGTTGGCCATGGCGATAAACTCGTCCCGGCTGAAGGAATGGGCCTTGTCCCCCCGGGCCAGCCACTTGGTCAGCACCTCGGAAATCAGGATCAACGGATACATCATCCAGATCAGGTTCTGGACGAAGACCGCCGTCATCCCGGCCAGGTTCCGCCAGTAGACCGCGCCCAGCGTTTTGGGGATGATCTCCGAAAGGAACAGGATCATGAACGTCATGGCCGCCGAAAACAGGCCGAAATAGGCGCTCCCGAACACCGTCGTCGCCTTGGCGCCGGCCCCCAGGGCGCCCACCGTGTGCGCGATGGTGTTGAGGGTCAGGATCGCCGCCAGGGAGCGATCCACGTTGTCCACCTTGAGCTTCCAAAGACGACGGGACAGCCGGGGATTGTCCTCCTTCAGCCCCTCGATGAACGGCGGCGTCACCGTGAGAATCACCGCTTCGGAGATGGAGCATAAAAAGGAAAACACCAGGGCGAGCAGCACGTAAAGCGCCAGCAGAATCACGTCCGCCCGGGTGGCGTCCGCCTGCATTTCCGGCATCGGAATCGAGGCGGCCCGGGCGAACGCCGGGAGAACCAGGGCCAAAATCAGGGGCGGAAGGATGCGAAGCAAGACCAAGGGCGGGATTTTCAATGGCTGAAAGGGGGGCGGGTCGGGCGGAAGAGATGACGGACGAGACAAATAGGTCTCCATTCGCTAAAGGCATGGGGCTCGGGGTTTCGGGGCCGAAAGACGGGAAAGGCGTTCGCGGGCCGGGGCGTCCGGTGGCATTCCCGGAACGGCCGCCAACGGCAAAGACCCCGCGCTCCGGCGGGCCGCGTCGTCTTTCCCTCCATTGGGATAGCATAGAGCCCCCGGGGAGCCGGGTCAACCGGAAGGTGCGAATCG
>CAYFVR010000219.1:0-3103 GCA_964346545.1 uncultured Desulfobacterales bacterium
CGGGGGGATGCGCCGCGAAAGGCGCGGCGGGGGGGCGTTTGGAAGGGAAGGAAATCGATCGAAATCCGCGGGGTCGGCGATCCGCTTTTTCCGCCGCCGTGCCGGGGGCAAAGCCGAAGACGGATCGCTCCGACAATTGCGGACGCCTATTTTCGGTTTCGGGAATCACAAAGGATTTTGGGGCGATTCCGCAGAACACCAATGCTCCCCAATTGGGAAGCCCGCCGGGATGGGATGAAAAGCTCCGAAAAACCGAAAAGCCACGTTCACTTCACCGCACCTCCCGCCCAAACCCCTCCCGCGCCTTCTCCCGCCGCCTCGGCCGATAGGTGCCGTCGGCCATTTCCCGGCGGACGACTTTTTCATAGAGTTTGAACATTTTGATTTGCTGGGGTTCGTCGGCGTAGAAGGCGTCCCAGGCGTAGTGGAACAGCTCCGTCAGCTTTTCCGGAGACATCTGTTTGGGCTGGTAGACCACCTTGTCGGCGGTGTACTCGTTCCAGTCGTAGGACAGGATTCGGCCTTCCCGGTGGAGCTGGTCGTAAGCCTTGGTGTGGGGAAAGGGGGTCAACACCGTGAATTCCGCCAGATCCAGGTCGATCTCCAGCAGAAAGTCGATGAGCCGTTTGACGTCGTCCTCGCTGTGATCGTCCAAGCCAAGGAGAATGGTCCCCTCCACTCCGATGCCGTGGTCGTGATAGCGCTTAATTCGTTCCCGGATGTATTCGGACGTGTCGAAGACCGCCTGATAGACGTACCAGGCCCCGGCCCGGGCGGCCAGGTCCAGCACCTCGGGATCGTCCTCGATGGGGTGGCTGCACCATTTCTTCTTCAGCGGAATCATCTCCCGGAACAATTCCTTTTCCCAGGCGGTGTCCTGGGCCAGGGAGTTGTCCACCAGAAACAGCCGGTTGTTGTCGATTCCCGCCATCTCCTCCATCACCCGGTCGATGGGCCGGGGCCGGAATTGCCGTCCGCCCAGAAACGCCACGGCGCAGGGATAGCAGTGGAACCGGCAACCCCGGGAGGCGTGGACCAGGTCCACCATCTGGACGCCCTTGTAGTTGTACAGCTCCCGATTTAAAATGTCCCGCCGGGCCGGTCCCACGCTCTCGATGGGCGGCAGATCGATCCGGTAGTCGTAGAGCGGCTTCAGCGTTCCGGCGCGGAAATCGTCCAGAATCTCCGCCATCCGCCCCTCGGCCTCGCCCATGAACACCGCGTCGGCGTGCGCCATTGTTTCTTCGGCGTGGAGCATGGTGGCGATTCCGCCGAAAATCACCTTCACGCCCCGCCGCCGGAATTCGTCGGCGATGGCCCAGCCCCGTTTCACCTGCACCGTCAGCATCATGGAAATGCCCACGATGTCGGCGGGCGCGTCGAAGTCGATGGTTTCCAGGTTCTCGTCGACGAACTCCACCTCGACGTTGTCCGCCAGGGCGGCGGCGAAAACCACCGGCCCGTGGGGCGGCAAGTGAAACTCGGTCTGCCCGCTCAACTTGGGCCACTTGGGATAGATCAGTTTGAATTTCATGGATCGGAATTCCTATGGATCATGGAGAAACGCCGTCCTTCGCCGGAAACCAGCGAGGTGGCGTAGAAAGTTCAGAAGATTTCGATTCGGAAAAGGGCTCCGCCTCCAACAGCGTCAGCGTCAACGCATAATCCGGCGCGGCCCCTTGGCCTTCGGCGGTCAGAGTAATTTTCCGGGGAATGGAAAACGGTTCCGGTTCGGCAATTGGAATGACGGATTCGGCCCGAACGATCCGCAACCGTTTCCCATCCCCGAAGCGATCAATCCGCCAGCCGTCGTCCGGATTCGGGATTAGGTCCACCGTCTCCCCGCCGTCGCCCTCGTATCGGCAAACCGGCGTTCCATCCCCGGCAATTCCGACGGCGGACGGCGCTCCCTCCGGCGGCAGAAAAACCAGGCGAATGTCCTCCAGCAAGCCCCGGGCGAAATGGGACGAATCGAAGGGCGGAACGCCCCGGTCGATGGTCACTTCCCCCGCCTCCCAGCGGCCGTCGAACATCACCAGCCCCTCGATGGTCATCATCACCGCGTGGATTTTCCGCTCCTCGGGCCGGATGAGCGTGACGCCCAGCATCATCCCCTTGCGTCCGCCCGCGAAATCGGTTTCCACCGAATGGACGAAACGGGCGGGGACCGGGAGAAAAATGCGGTCGCAAGCCTGGATTTGGGCGGCCCGCCGCTCCAAATCCAAGGGAACCACGGGAGAAAGCTCGGGCCGGGTCGCGCAGCCGAGGAAAAAAAACAGGATCGAAAGACACGTCCATCCGCGGAGAAGCCGGAGATGCCAACCCCGGCCAAAGGAGCGAAGCCCGCCGAAAGGAGCTGAAATAGAATCCGAATCCAACTTGCACGGGCCTGGCGGAATCGCCCTCTTCAGAGAGCTTCTCGGGATGGAACGGGGAGACGCTTCCCCCGGCGAGTCGGAAGAGGTCCTCATTCCGCTCCCGGCTCCCGAAACAGCCGATCGTCGATCTCCGGATTCAGCTCCGGCGCGGGAAAGACGATCCGGGTGAAGGAATCCGGCCCTTCGTGAATGGTCACCGATTCCATCAGCCCCGGCGTTTCGGAAAGCGCCAGGACGATCCGGGAAATGATCCGGGCCAGGGATTCGGATTTGGGCGTCAGAACGATACGGCGATCCGGGGCCAGCTCGGCGGTGAAATCCGGGTTTTCGTCAAAGCGGCCGTTGAGCCAGTTGGCAATCTCGCCCAAGACCACGCCCATGGATTCCAGCCGGGCGGTTTCGTCCCGGACCCAGCCGCCTTCCCCGTCCGGAAGAAACCGCCGGGCCTCGCCCTCGTGGAGCAGCAGCGCGCTCCGCACCGGGCTCGTGTACTCCCAACGAAGGTCGTCGGGCATCCGAAAGACAAATCGGCCTTCCGACCGCAACGGCCGGGCCAGAATGGGCAAATGCTTTTCCTGCACGAAATCGGCCCGGATCGATTGGATTTTCCCGGCGTTCTCGCGGATGGAATCCCAGGTGCCGCCCCAGCCGATAAAAAGGAAAGCGGCACAGAGGAGGACGGCCAACGCAGCGGCCGGGAACTGGAAAAAGCCCGATTTCAACCC
>CAYFVR010000219.1:3203-8111 GCA_964346545.1 uncultured Desulfobacterales bacterium
CCCACCTCAGAACATCCCCCCATTGACCGAAATCACCTGCCCGGTGACGTAGGAGGCGTCCTCGGAGCAAAGGAAGCGAACCACCTTCGCCACCTCCTCCGGCTTGCCGATCCGGGCCATGGGGATCATCTGTTTGATTTCTTTGACCGGGGCCTTCTCGATCATCTCGGTGTCGATGAGCCCCGGGGCGACCACGTTGACCCGGATGCCCAGCCGGGCCACCTCCGAGGCCACCGCCCGGCTCGCGCCGATGAGGCCCGCCTTGGCCGCCGAATAATTGGCCTGTCCGCGATTGCCCATCAGCCCCGCCACCGAGGCCATGGAGACCACAGAGCCCCGCTTCCGGGGAATCATCGCCTTGAGCACCGGCTTGGTCAGATTGTAAAACCCCTTCAGCGAAGTATCCACCACCCGGTCCCAGTCCGCCTCGGGCATCATGATGAAAAGCTGGTCGGCCACCACGCCGGCGTTGTTGACGAGAACGTCGATGGCTTCGAACCGGGACAGGATGTCGTCCAGCGCGGCCGCGCAGGCCGCGCCGTCGGCCACGTCGAAGGCGACCGTTTCGCCCTCGCCCCCGGCCTCTCCGATGAGGCGGAGCGTCTCCGCCGCCGCCGCGTCGTTGCCCCGATAGTTCACGACGACGTAGTGGCCCGCCCGGGCCAGTTCCACGGCCACGGCCCGGCCGATGCCCCGGCTTCCGCCGGTGACGATGGCGGTTTTCCGTTCCGGTTGTTCACTCACCCTCGGCCTCCTTTCCGGCCCGCATCACCTGAAGGGTCACCTCGCCGACCACCTCGCCGCCGACGCGGCAGACCCCCTGAATTTCCGAGTATTGATCCAGACTGAACCGCACTTCCGCCCGGGTGGTCAGGCGGCCGTCCAGCGGCAGGGTTTCGGCGACAAAATCCGCCGCCTTGATGCCCACCAGCCAGCCCTTGCCCCCGCCCACCGCCCCCGTGTCGAGATATTCCTTCCAGGCGATGCTCACCGCCGCCGTCTGGGCCACCACCTCGATCAGGACCAGGGCGTTCACCCCGCCGTCTTGCCGCAGGGGCCAATTTTCGGCGATGCGGCATTCCGTGGTGGCGGAGTTCCCGTCGGCGTCCAGAACCGCGCCCAGCAATTTCATGCGGTCCCGGTGGGGAATCAAATCTTCAACGGACAAGTCGATCTTGGCGGGCATGGAGGGGCTCCCATGTGCGGGGATTTTATTCCAAAAGGAATGGGAAGGGCGGAAAACCGATTGAAACCCGAACCAAAAACCGGTAAAGTGCGAAGTTCGTTTTCGTACATGAAATTGCTCGCCCTGTAAAGATTGGACTCGCCGGCGAACCCCCCTTCCCCGGCCGCCCCATCGGGCCGATTCAACTCATTTCTCCAGGATATCCAAGTATGACCTCTCTTGTAATGGAACTCAAACGCAAAATCATCGACACCCTCAACCTCATCGACGTCTCCCCCGAAGACATCCGGGAGGAGGCGCCGCTGGTGGGCGGCGATCTGGGCATCGATTCCATCGACGTGCTGGAATTGGTGATGATGCTCGAAAAGGACTACGGCGTCAAAATCGACAACAAGGAGCTGGGCGCCGAGGTCTTCGGCAGCCTCCGGGCCCTGTCCGATTTCGTCGGCCGAAAGTCCCCCGTGGTGGCCCAATAAATCCATGAAGGTTCTCCTGATCTCCGCCAACACCCTGGCCGCGCCGTATCCGGTCTATCCGCTGGGGCTCGATTTCGTGGCCGCCGCCCTGGCGCCGGAACACGAGGTGAAGATCGCCGACCTCAACGCGCTGGAACCGGCGGAAGCCCTGGCGCCACTGCTCCGGGATTTCGCTCCGGACCTGGTCGGCATGGCCCTGCGAAACGTGGACAACACCGACACCACCGCCCCCGAAGGCTTCGTGGGCCGCTACCGCGAGACGGTCGCCGCCGTCCGCCGGCACAGCGACGCGCCCATCGTGCTGGGCGGCAGCGGATTCACGATTTTTCCTCGGGAACTGATGGCGGCCCTGGACGCGGATTACGGCATCGTGGGCGAGGGAGAGCGGCTGCGGGATTTGGCGGACGCCCTTTCCAACGGTGGGAAGATCGAGGGAATGCCGGGGTTGCTCGTTCGGAGGGGAGGCTCCGTCTCCGCCGCCCGCACGAAGGGGGGCGAGGACGTTCACGGCGGTTCGGACGATTTTTCTCCGGGTCCCTGGAACGGCCGGTTCGATCCCGAGTTTCACGGCTTGCGGCCCCATCTGGATTTCTACCTTCGGCGCGGCGGAATGCTCAATCTTCAGACCCAGCGAGGCTGCCCGTTTCGCTGCGTCTACTGCACCTATCCGCACATCGAGGGACGGCGTCCCCGCTTCGTGCCACCGGAAGAGGCGGCCCGAACGGCGCTCCGGCTTCAGCAGGCCGGGGCGAAGTACCTGTTCATCACCGATTCGGCCTTCAACGCCAGTCCCGACCACGCCCGCGCCGTGGCCCGGGCGTTCCGGGAAACCGGGCTCGCCGTTCCCTGGGGGGCCTTTTTCGCGCCCACCGCGCCGCCGTCCGGATTCTATCGGGAAATGGCCGACGCGGGACTGACCCACGTTGAATTCGGCACGGAATCCCTGTCGGACACGGTGTTGCGAAGCTACGGAAAGCCCTTCCGCTCGGGCGATGTTCCAAAAGCCCACGAGACCGCCCGGAAGGCCGGTCTGCATGTGGCCCACTATTTTTTGCTGGGCGGGCCGGGGGAAAACCGGGACACCCTGGAGGAGACGCTTTCCCGTGTTGACAAGCTGGCGAAAACGGTTTTATTTTTTTTCTGCGGAATGCGAATCTACCCGCACACGCCGCTGTACGAAATCGCGGCGGCCGAAGGCCAGATCGACCCCGGCCGCTCCCTCCTGGAACCGGTCTTCTACCAGTCCCCCGCCCTGTCTTCCGAAGACGTCATCCGGATCGTCACGGCGCGGGCGAACGGCCGGCCCAACTGGGTGATCGGTTCCGGCGGCCCGGAGATGGAAGCCATCCTCTCCCGAATGTACGCCCGGGGATTTTCCGGGCCCCTGTGGGAATACCTCGCCCGATGACCGGAGACCCGATTTCCCCCATTTGGCATTCCGTCTCCGACGCCCGGCGCGATTCGTCCGGTGCGGTCGTCGCGAAAGCAGACGCGCCGGCCGATTCCCCCTGGTTTTCGGGCCATTTTCCCGGGGAACCCATTTTGCCCGGCATCGCCCAGCTTCACATGGCGCTGGAAGCCCTGCGAACCGCGACGCCGGAAGGATTCCGGCTGGTCGGGGTGCGCCGGGTCCGTTTCAAGCAGGTCATCCGGCCGGGGGAGCCGCTGACCGTCACGGTCAAGCCCGAAACCGGCAAAGAAAAAACTTCCGGGACCGGCCGCGGACAACGCCGCTGGTCCTTCCAAATCAAACGAAACGACGACATCGCCTGCATGGGCGCGCTGATTCTGGAATCCCTGGAGGATCGCCAGGAAGGAGAATCCACCGAATGACCGCTAACAACGACCCCGTCATCCTGCGCGTTTCGGACGTGATGATTTCCGAACTCAAGCTGGAAGACGTGACCGCCGAAACCTTCGACCCCGACGTGGACCTGGTGGACGAAGTGGGGATCGACAGCATGGATTTGGCCACCGTCGCCTTGGTGTTGCAAGACGAATACGGCATCCGGATCGACGAGGACGATTATATCAAGCTCACCACCGTCCGCCGGATCGCGGACTACATTCAGGCCCGAAAGGCGGCGTAACCAAGGACGGCCGGCGAGGGGAAGACATCCCCGGGACGCCGATCTTCCGCAGGGGATGCACTGGAGCGTTGGACGTGGAAGCCCAAGTGACGAGCAAGGCCGTGCCGACCGGCGAAACCGCCGAGCCGACGGATCAAAGAACGTGGAAATTTTCGGAAATTCTGGCCGATCCCGAAGTGCGGGAACGATGGGAAAAGGTTCGGAAATACTTTTTCCTGCGAGAATCGACCTACGACATGAGCAACCGGTGCAATATCCGGTGCGAAGGCTGCTACTACTACGAAGGCGAAAAACAGTTCGCGGCGGAAAACCGGGACACCGAAGCCTGGCGCGAACTCATGCGGTCGGAAAAGGAGCGCGGCATCACCTTCGTGGTGCTGGCCGGCGCGGAGCCGTCCTTGGTTCCGGAACTCTGCCAAGTCTGCCACGAGGAGATTCCCTTGGGGGCCATCGCCACCAACGGGTTGAAATTCATCCCCGAATCGGTGGGATACAAAATCCATGTTTCGGTGTGGGGGACCGACGAGACCAGCCGTCGGGTGCGCGGGGCCAAGGACATGCTCCGCCGCCAGATCGACCTGTACCGGAACGATCCCCGGGCGGTCTTCGTCTACACCCTCACCCGGCACAACATCGACGAGGCCGGCGCGGTGGCGGAAGTCCTCGCGTCGGCGGACGCCAAGCTGACCTTCAACATGTTCTCCGCGCCGGTGGGCTACGACGGCGACCTGCGCCACACCGAGGAATCCCTGCTGCGAAGCCGGGAAACCATGCTGTCGCTCCTGGAACGGTTCCCGAATCACGTTCTGTTCTCGCCGTACAGCGCGGTGGCCCACACCCATCGGCTGGGGCTCCACGATCTCTTCACCTGCTCCTATCCCCGGCGAAATCCCTCCACGGACATGGGGCTCGGCCGCTCCTTTCGCCAATACCGAACCGATCTGAACTGGGACCGGGAGGCGGCCTGCTGCGTGCCGGACACCGATTGCGACGACTGCCGCCACTACGCGGCCGGCAGCGCGGTGGTCACGGCCCGGCTGTTCCGCCACGGCGCCCGGCCGGACACCTTCCGGGCGTGGTTGGACTACGTGGACACCTACCTCGCCGTCTGGGTCACGGGGTACGAAAAAAGCCCCAATCTCAGCTCCGCTCTGGT
>CAYFVR010000220.1:0-8110 GCA_964346545.1 uncultured Desulfobacterales bacterium
CAAACATGGCAGCGGAGCGGAAACAGCAGATCCCGCAGGGAGGCAAAAAGCCCGCCGGGAATCAGCCTTCCATCTGCTTGACGATCGCTTCGGCGAATTCCGAACATTTCACCTCGGTGGCCCCCTCGATCTGTCGGGCCAGGTCGTAGGTGACCGTGCCGGCCTGCACCGCGGCGGCGATGCCCTTGCGAACCGCCTCGGCGGCCTCGTCCCAGCCCATGTGCTCCAGCATCATCGCGCCGGAGAGCATCAGCGAGCCGGGGTTGACCTTGTCCAGCCCGGCGTATTTGGGCGCGGTGCCGTGGGTCGCCTCGAACACGGCGCATTCGTCGCCGATGTTGGCGCCGGGCGCCATGCCCAGCCCGCCGATCTGGGCGGCCAAGGCGTCGGAAAGATAGTCGCCGTTGAGGTTGGGCGTGGCGATCACCTGGTATTCTTCGGGCCGCAGCAGCATCTGCTGGAAAAGCATGTCGGCGATCCGGTCCTTGATGACGATTTTTCCCTCGGGCCGGTCGCCGTCGTATTGGTCGTACAGCTCCGCCTCGGAAATGGTTTGGTCGGCGAATTCCTCTTTGGCCACTTCATAGCCCCAGCTCGCGAAAGCCCCTTCCGTAAACTTCATAATGTTGCCCTTGTGCATCAGGGTCACGCTGGTCAACCCGTGATCCAGGGCGTAGCGGATGGCGCTGGACACCAGCCGCTTGGTGTTGCCCGGGCTGATGGGCTTGATGCCCAGGCCCGCCTTCTCCGGCACGTTCGCGCCCATTTCGTCCCGCAGAAAAGCGGCCAGCTTCTCGGCCCCTTCGCCGCCCGATTCCCACTCGATGCCGGCGTAGAGGTCCTCGGTGTTCTCCCGAAAAACCACCATGTCCACCTTTTCCGGCCGCTTCACCGGGCTGGGCACGCCGGGAATGTAGCGAACCGGCCGGACGCAGGCGTACAGGTCCAGCCGCTGGCGGATGGCCACGTTGAGGCTGCGGATGCCCTTGCCCACCGGCGTGGTCATGGGCCCCTTGATGGCCACCACGTGCTCCCGGATGGTGTCCAGGGTCTTGTCCGGAAGCCATTCGCCCGTGCGCTCGAACCCCTTTTCGCCGGCGTCCACCTCCAGCCAATCGATGGACTTCTTTCCGCCGTACGCCTTCTTCACGGCGGCGTCGATCACCCGCCGGGTGGCCCGCCAGATGTCCGGGCCGATGCCGTCGCCCTCGATAAACGGAATGATCGGGTTGTCGGGTACGTTCAGTTTTCCGTCGCCGGTTTGGGTAATCTTTTCGCCCATGTCCAGATCCTTTCTCGGTTGAAGTTGACGGACGGCCGCCGGCGGCCGGTCACCGGCTCCGGAAGATGCCACGCGCCTGGAAGACGTTGATGGTAAATGGACAATATGCGGCCGGGGACGGCGGGAATCAAGGGGAGGGCGTTCGGCGCTGCCGGTAGGCTTCGTACAGGGCCACCGCTCCGGCGACCGAAGCGTTGAGGGAATCCACGGGCCCGACTTGGGGGATGGCCAGCCCGAAATCGCAATGGGACCGCACCAGCGGCCGGAGGCCTTTTTCTTCGCCGCCCACCACCAGCGCCAACGGGCCGGTCAGATCGGCGTCGTACAGGGATATCGCCTCGGCCCGGGCCAGCCCGCCAATCCAGACGCCTCGATCTTTCAGCTCGCGGAGCGCGGCGGCCAGATTGGTCACCCGGGCCATCCGGACGTGTTCCATCGCCCCGGCGGAGGCCCGGGAGGCGGCCGGGGTCGGCGGGGCGGCCCGGTCCTTGGGGATGATCACGCCGTCCACCCCCACGCAGACGCCGCTGCGGACCAGCGCGCCCAGGTTCTGGGGGTCCACCACGCCGTCCAGCGCCAGCAGAAAGGGGGCCTCCCCGGCGAGCAGATCCGGCAATTCCACCAGCGGATACGGCCCCACCTTGGCCGCGACGCCCTGGTGGCCGGGCGAACCGGTCATGGAGGCCAGTTGCTCCGCCGTCACTTCTCGAACCGGAACCGTTCGCTCTTTGGCCGCCTCCACCGCCTCGGCCAGCCGGGGCGCGGGGCGTCCCCGGGCCATGAGGATTTCCACCACCTTGCGCCGTCCGGCCTTGAGCGTCTCGGTCACGGGATGAACGCCGTAGAGCACCTCGGTGCGCATGGTCAGCCTTCCCGGGCGGCCCGGACCACCGCGATCAGCTCCGCCAGCGCGGTTTCCAGCTTGTCGTTGACGATGACGTGGCGGTACCGGTGGGCCTGATCCATCTCCTCCTTCGCGGCCTGGAGACGGCGCTCGATCACCGCCGGGTCGTCCTTGCCCCGGCCGGCCAGCCGTTCCCGCAGCGCCTCGAAGGAAGGCGGCATGATGAAAATGGTCACCGCCTCGGGAAAGCGTTCCACGATCTGGGCGCAGCCCTGCACGTCGATCTCCAGCAACAGGTCCCGCCCGGCGGAGAGGGCCCGCTCCAGCGCCGCGGCGGAGGTGCCGTAGAAATTGCCGTACACGTTGGCCCATTCCGCCCAGCGTCCGCTCTCGATACCCGCCTGAAATTCGGCCTCGGAGATGAAATGATAATCCACGCCGTCCCGTTCCCCCGGCCGGGGCGAACGGGTGGTGAAGGAGACCGAGTAGGCGATGTCGCCGAAATGTTCGCGCAGGCCCCGGCACAGGGTCGTCTTTCCGGCCCCGGAGGGGGCGGAAACCACGAACAGCCGACCTCGGCGGGCGTCGTTAACCTTTGGGGACTCTGGGGACTCGGTTGATTCGGTCATCGGATTCTCCGTGCGGATGGACGCGTCCCCGGCAAACCCGGCGCGTCCCCGGTTCGTCGCGGGACCGGCGGCCTCGGAACCGCGATCCGGCGGATCGGCCGATTCGGAACCCGGGAACGGATCATTCGGCGTCCTCTTCCTTGCGCTCGGCCTCCCGGGCGGCGCTGTACCGCTGGGAGATGGTTTCCGCCTGGATGGCCGAGAGCACGATGTGGTTGCTGTCCATGATGATGATGGAGCGGGTCCGCCGGCCGTGCGTGGCGTCCACCAGTCGCTTTTCCTCCTTGGCCTCGTCCTTCAGCCGCTTCATGGGCGCGGAATTGGGCGACACGATGGCCACCACGCGATCCGCGACCACGGTGCTGCCGAACCCGATGTTGAGCAGGGTCTGATCGGACCTGCCCGCATGTTTGCTTTGGCGTTTCACGTCTTCGCTTTCCTCACTCTACGTTCTGCACTTGTTCCCGGATTTTTTCCAGCTCGGACTTGAGTCGGACCACGATGTGCGAGACGTCGGTGCTGCCGGTCTTGGAGCCCATGGTGTTGAACTCCCGGTTGAACTCCTGCAACAAAAAATTAAGCTTTCGGCCGGCGGGCTCGCCGTCGGCCAGCATGGCGCGGAACTGGGCCGCGTGGCTGCGGGCCCGGGTGATCTCCTCGGAGATGTCGCTCCGGTCGGCCAAAAAGGCCGCCTCCTGGGCGATGCGGGCCGGGTCGATCTCCGCCATGCCCTGGGTGAGCGCGGCGATCCGGCTGGAAAGCCGGTCCCGATAATGTTCCAACAACCCCGCGGATTCGGCGGCGATTCGGTCGATGTCGGCCTCGATGGCGGCGAGCCGGGCCGCGAAGTCCTCGGCCATGAAGGCGCCCTCTTTCTCCCGCATGCCTTCCAGATCGTCCAGCGCGGCGGAAAGCGCCTCGGCCGTCACGGCCCAGACCGGCTCGGCGTCGGCTTCCGACTCCTTCAGCCGGATCATGCCGGGCACCCCGGCCATCATCTCCAGGCTCACCTCCCCGGGCAGATCGAGGCGGGTTTGAAGGTCGCGCAGGGCGTCCCGGTAGGCGGCGGCCTTCTCGTCGTCCACTTCGAAGGCGGCGGCGGTTTCGGATCGGTCCTCGATCTGCACCCGAACCTCCACCCGGCCCCGGGCGATCCGCCCGGAAATCATCGACTTCACCCGCTCTTCCAGCGGCTGCAACAGCGCCGGCAGCCGAAGCGTCAGGTCGAGGTGGCGACTGTTGACGGTTCGGATTTCCACCGCCGCGGCGGCGGACTCGGAACTTCGCTCGGCGGCGGCGTAGGCGGTCATGCTTTTGATCATGTGGATCGGGTCTCCGGTTTCGGGATCGGATTTGGACTCGGGTCGTCTTCCGGGTCGATGGCGTTTCGCGCCCGGAGTTGGGCGATGTAGCGGCCGCGGACCTGGCGGATAAAGGTCCGCAACGGATCGTCGGCGTAGTCGGGAAAGGTCCAGGGCAGCGGCTGAAAATCTCCGCCGGTATACATCAGCGTCAAATCGGCGAAGATGCCCTTCCCGAGATAAATCCGGTGCGTAAAATTCTTCCCGGTGGCCAGCACCAGCCGCTCCCGGGTCACGAAGCCGGGGTCCAGGTTGAACCGCCGCTTCCCGTCTTGGGAAAAGCGATCCTCCAGGGCGTTGGTGGTCTTCTTGATCTCCGGCAGCCCGTCGTGGGCGGCCAGCGTCCGAAAGGCGAACATCCGCCGGCGCAGGGGACCGCCCATCTCCGGCACGTAATAATCGGTGTAGTCGAAGGGCAGCCAGGGACTCACCAGGTCCGGCGGCCCAAACGCCTCGGCCAGGGGAGCGGCGATGGCCGCCACGTCGTCCGATTCCCGCAGCACCACGCCCACCACCAGCTTGGCCGGGTCGGGAAGGCGCGGAACGCTCATCCCTGGGGATTCAGGGGACGGGCCTCCTCGGGCAGCATCACCGGGATGTCGTCCCGGATTTCGTAGATCAGCCCGCACGGTTCGCAGATGAGCCCGTCTTCGGCCTCGGTCAGTTTCAAATCCCCCTTGCACTGGGGGCACACCAGAATTTCCAGCAGGTCACCGACAATGGCCATGGCAATTTTTCCCTTAGATTTCAACACGCTCGATTTTTAGGGCGCGACTATAACAGAACGGAGCCCGCCATGCAAAAGAAATGATTCCGGCGCTAGGCCCCACCCTGCACGTCCAGTTGGGCCAGCTTTTCCTCGTAGGCGGCGCCCTCCCGCTCCAGAATCTCGGTCAGCCCCTCCAGCTTTTCGAAGTCGGCGTCGATGCGGGTCTGGGTTTCGTGGATTTCCTGGGACAGCGCCACGATCCGTTCCCCGTCGCCGGATTCCGAGGCGGCCTGCATGTCGTGGTTCAGACGCTCCAGGGTCTGTTCGTCCTTTTCGATTTTGGACTCCAGCCCGGCGATCTGCTTTTCCACCGGCTTGAGCACCCGGGACCGCTCCGCCACGATCTCGGAACGGCGTTTCCGCAGCTCCTTCCGGCCGAGGACCGGGGCGGGCGGGGCGACCGCTTCGACGGGAGTGGAACGCCGGGTTTTGGACGGGCCGCCGCCCTCCTCGTCGCCCCATCCGCCCCGCTCCAGAAACTGCTCGTAGCCGCCGTCGAACACGGTGGCGCCCTCCTCGTCGAAGACCACCAGCCGCTCGGCCAGGGCGTGCAGGAACATCTCGTTGTGGGTGACCAAGATCACCGCGCCGTCGAAATGGTCCAGGGCCGCCAGCAGGGCGTCGCAGGAGGTCATGTCCAGATGGTTGGTGGGCTCGTCCAAAAGCAGCAGATTCAGCGGCTTGGCCAGCAGTTTGCCCATCATCACCCGGCTGCGCTCCCCGCCGGAAAGCACGCTGATCTTCTTCAGCGCCGTGTCGCCCTCGAACATCATGGCCCCGGCGATGTTCCGGGAGAGCTGCTGGTCCACCCCGGCGTCGGAATAGAGAATCTCCTCGGCCACGGTTCGGCTTTCCACCAGGGTTTTCAGGTGGGACTGCTCGTAAATGCCGATCTCCACGTTGGGGTTGTACTTGATCTCTCCCTCCGCGGGTTCCAGCGCGCCGGAGAGCACCTTGAGCAGGGTCGTCTTTCCCCGCCCGTTCTTCCCCACCACGCCGACCCGCTCCCCGGGCCCCACGGAAAAGTTGAGCCCTCGAAAAAGCGGCGCCGCGCCGGGATAGGCGAAGCCGAGGTCTTGGACATTGAGCATCTGTCGGCCGGCGAAGGGCCGATCGCGGAAGGAAAAGTCGAGGTCCTTGAGCGTTTCCAGCTTTTCCTTGCGCTCCATCTTCGCCAGCGTTTTGACTCGGGACTGCACCAGATTGGCCAGCCGGGCCTTGGCCCGGAACCGGTTGATGAACTGTTCGATTTCCTTGCGCTTGCGCTCGTCGTTCTGCCGGGTCTTTTCGTAAATTTCCTCTTCCTGGGCGAGCTGATCGTAAAACTTGCCGGTGTCGCCCTCCACCTTGCGCATCTTCCACCGGTGAATGCCCACCACGTGGGTCACCACCCGGTCCATGAAGCTGCGGTCGTGGGTGATGAGCAGCAGCTCCCGGGGCCAGGCGTTCAAAAACCGCTCGATCCAGCGGATGGAGGTGATGTCCAGGTAGTTGGTGGGCTCGTCGAGCAGCAGCAGGTCCGGCTCGGAGACGAGCACTTTGGCCAGGCTCAGGCGAACCTGATAGCCGCCGGAAAACTCCCGGGGCGGCCGCCGCATGTCCTCGTCGGAAAAGCCGAGGCCGGCCAGCACCTTCTCCACTTTCCAGTGGTGGTCCGCCTCGGTGGCGGGCAGTCCCCTCATGCCTTCGGCCAGCACGGTGGGCTCGGAAAATTCGATGTGCTGCTCCAGGTGGCCCACCCGGTACTGCTTGGGAAGGACGAGCTTGCCGGAGTCGGGGGATTCCTGCCCGACCAGCATCCGAAACAAAGTGGATTTCCCGTGGCCGTTGCGGCCCACCAGGCCCACCCGCTCCCGGGAATTGAGTCGAAAAGAGGCGTCCTCGAACAGGACCTGCCCCCCGAAGCTTTTGGAAATATTTTCAACGCTGAGCATGAAAGATCACGAATCGAAAAAGGTGGAAACCAACGCGCCCGCGAATCGCGGCGCAACCCTTCATAGAGCCTTCGGACGAGGTTTGTAAACCCCAAAGCGGGGGCGCAGTTGTCAATCGGCGAAGATTGCCGCGGCAAAAGGGGGCGAAAAGGCCCGGCGGCGGAGCGGCAATTGCCTTGAATCCGGTTCGGGAAATAAGGTAGAGATCGGAACGACGACGATCTTCGCCCAGCCATCCACATAGGAGTCCATCCATGAAACAGCTTCTCGTCACCGGCGGCTCCGGCTTCATCGGGGCCAATTTTATCCGCTTCCTGTTCACGGAATCCGACTTCCCGGGGACGGTGGTCAACTTGGACGCGCTGACCTACGCCGGCAATCCGGACAGCCTGGCCGACGTCGCCGAAGCCCACCCGGATCGCTACCATTTCGTCCACGCGGACCTGCGGGACCGGGCGGCGGTGGACCGGGTGTTCGACGATTTCGAGATCGACGCGGTTTGCCACTTCGCGGCGGAATCCCACGTGGACCGCTCCATCGTGTCGCCGGACGACTTCATCCAAACCAACGTGGTGGGCACCTTCCACCTGCTGGAGGCGGCCCGGGACCGGGCGGCGCGGATCGAACGATTTCATCACGTCGGCACCGACGAGGTCTACGGCAGCCTGGGGGAGACGGGCCTGTTCACCGAAACCACGGCCTACGACCCCAGCAGCCCCTATTCGGCTTCGAAAGCGGCCTCGGATCATCTGGTCCGGGCCTACCACCGCACCTACGACTTGCCGGTGAGCATCTCCAACTGTTCCAACAACTACGGGCCGTACCAGTTCCCGGAAAAGCTGATTCCGCTGGTGATTTTAAACGCCCTGGAGGAAAAGCCGCTGCCGGTCTACGGCAAAGGCGAAAACGTGCGGGACTGGCTCTACGTGACGGACCACTGCCGGGCGGTGTGGCGGGTGATGACGCACGGCCCGGTGGGGCGGACCTACAACGTGGGCGGCCGGTGCGAGAAGAAGAACATCGACGTGGTGCGGACCCTCTGCGACCTGGTGGACGAAATCGCCCCCCGGCCCGGCGGCGCGTCCCGCCGGGATCTGATCACCTTCGTCCCGGATCGCCCCGGCCACGACCTGCGCTACGCCATCGACTGCACGCGAATCGAAACCGAGTTGGACTGGCTGCCGGCGGAATCCTTCGAAACGGGATTGCGAAAGACGGTGGAATGGTATCGGGACCACATGGAATGGGTGGACCGGGTGCGGACGGGGGCGTATCGGGAGTGGATGAGGCG
>CAYFVR010000221.1:0-2390 GCA_964346545.1 uncultured Desulfobacterales bacterium
GGGCGACGCCCAGACCGCCTTTCAGCAGGGCGTGGTGGACGGCCAGGAGAACCCGGTGGGCGTGCTCATCCCGGTGCAGATCTGGCAATATCACGAGTACGCCACCTTCTGGAACTATCTGGTGGACCCGCTGATCGTCTACTGGGGCAAGCGGGAATGGCAGAAGTTTCCGCCGGACATTCAGCGGGCCATCCGGGAGGCGGCCGAGGAATCGTCCCGGTTTGAAAAGGCGCTGTGCCGGGCCGGGCTGGACGACGGGGAAAGCCTGAAAATCCTCAAGGAAGAATTCGACTTCGAGATGGAGGTGCCCGCCCCCGTGGCCCACATGGAGGGGAAGGGGATGAAGGTCACGTTCCTGAACGAGGAAGAGCAAAAAGCCTTCGCCGAAAAGACGAAGTCCGTCTACGACAAGTGGGTGCCGGAAATCGGCGAGGACCTTTACGAGAAGGCCAAGGCCGACATGGCCGGCAACTGACGCCCGTCGCTTAATTCCGCCCCGGACGCCAACCGGCGTTTCCGGGGCGTTTTTGTATCCATCCGCCGCCAAGGGCGTATGCGATACGCCCCTACATAAACGGTATTGGGCAAACCCTTCTCCCGCAGGTTCCCGGCGGATGAATCCCCGACCGGCGCCCGCCGATTCCGCGGCCCCATGGAGTGCCTCATGTTCAAAGAACTTCGCCAAATCCGCCTCGACCACTGGATCGCGGCCATCCTGCTGTTCGTCATGGCGTCCGTCGCCTTCGTCAACATCCTCAGCCGCCACCTGTTCCACTTTTCCTTCGCCGCCACCGAGGAAATCACCATCAACCTCTTCGTCTGGATGACGGTGGTGGGCTCCGGCATCGCCTTCGAGCGGGGCGCCCAGCTCGGCATGGTCACCTTCTTCGGCAAATTCCCCCGGGCCATGAAGATCGGGGTCGTCTACCTGGGTTCGGGGCTCGGCGCCCTGCTGTTCATCCTGGTGGACTGGTATTTGATCCGGGCCATTTACGACGAGGTGACCCTGTTTCAAGCCATGTCCGGCGCCCTGGGGATTCCGGTCTGGATCTACTACGCCGGGGTGCCGGTGCTGTCGATTTTCGTGTTCCGGGGCATTCTGCGCAACCTGAAACACCGGCTGAACCTGCTGCGGTCCGTGGAGAACGCGGACTGATGGAAATCCTGCTGATCTCCGCGCTCTTCCTGGGCCTCATGATCCTGGGACTGCCCATCGGGACCGCCCTGGGCATTTCCGCCGTGGTCACCATCTGGTCCTTCGACCTGGGCATCGGAATGCTGGGCATCAATTTCACCACCGGCATCGCCTCGTTCCCGTTGCTGGCGATTCCCTTTTTCGTGCTGGCCGGGGTCATTTTGGAGCGGGCCGGGCTGGCGGCGACCATCGCCCGGTTTTTCGAGCTGCTGGTGGGCCGGGCCACCGGCGGCCTGGCCATGGTGGCGGTCTGCACCTGCATGTTCTGGGGAGCGCTCTCCGGTTCCGGCCCGGCCACCACGGCCGCCGTGGGGCTCATCCTGCTGGCCCCCATGATTCGTCACGGCTACAACAAGAACTTCGCCGGGGCGCTCATCGCCAACGCGGCGGACCTCTCCATCATCATCCCGCCCTCCATCGCCTTCATCATTTACGGGAACATCACCAGCGTTTCGGTGAGCGCGCTGTTTCTTGCCGGGGTGATTCCGGGGCTGCTGACGGGGGTGGGGACGGTGCTGGTGGCCTGGTGGATTTCCAAAAAGAACGGCTATCGGGGCATCGCGGAGCGGGCGTCTTGGCGGGAAATTCTGACGGCGTTTCGCCAGTCGATCTGGGCGATTCTCTCGCCGGTGATCATCCTGGGGGGAATCTATACCGGGATTTTCACGCCCACGGAAGCGGCGGTGGTGGCGGTGTTCTACAGCCTGTTCGTGGCGGTGTTCATCTACCGGTCGCTCTCCGTCGCGGATTTCGTGAACGTGCTGGTAGACGCCAGCGTCACCAGTTCGGTGATCATGTTCATCGTGGTCTTCGCCGGCATTTTCACCTGGGCGGCCTCCGTCATCGGCGTGGTGGACCAGACGGCGGCCTTCATCGTCCAGATTTCGCCCAACGCGGCGATGATGATCATCCTGGTCAACCTGCTGCTGCTGGCCCTGGGGATGGTGCTGGACGCCATTTCCATCTCCTACCTGATCATGCCGATTTTGATCCCGGTGCTGGCCGCCTTCGGCATCGACCCGCTCTGGTACGGCGTCATCTTCATTTCCGCCCTGGCCATCGGACAGGCCACGCCGCCGGTGGGCGTCAACCTGTTCACCGCCGCCAACCTCATCAAAGGCGACATCGACGCCGTGGCCAAACAGGCCATCCCCTTCGTGATCATGGACGTGATCGTGCTGGTGATCCTGTCGCT
>CAYFVR010000221.1:2490-5570 GCA_964346545.1 uncultured Desulfobacterales bacterium
CCCGCCGTCGTGGGGAAAGCCCTCCGCGATTCCGGAGGCCGTGCCCTGAAACCGGCCGCCCTCTCCGAATCTCCCGGCGGCGCGGCCCTCAAAGTAGACGTCGGAGATGCCAGCCCCGTCGTTCCGCTCCAGCAGGCCGTCGCCCCAGACGTGGGCGTCCCACTTTCCGCCCGCCCACTGGCCCACCTCGAAATCGGCGGAAAGACCGCCGCCGCTCAACTCCACCAGATGGCCCGCCTCCGGCGCTTCCAGCACCGAACCGCCCACCCGGTCGGTGGCCCAAATACGGGGATCGCCCCCCGTTCGGCGGCTGAAAAAGGTCACGTCCTCCATCCGGACGTCCATGAGTTCGCTGCTGCCGGCCAACGTCGCCCGGCCGATTTCCACCGAGGGAATGTTCAGGGCGGCCAGCCGTTGCCGCCCCGCCTCGGAGGCGGCCATTTCCAGAAACCGGCCCGTGGTCATGCCGGCCCACCGTTCCACCGCCTGCCAGGTATGGGCCTCGGGGTCGAACGTGCCCGCGAAGGTTCCGCCGGCGATGCCCGTCAACGCCTCCTCGGCGTTCACCCAGGCCGCGTGGCCGTCGGCGGACACGACTTCATCGGAAAAGAAGTCGAAATATCGGGCGAACCCCTTTTTCCAGAACATCCCCTGCTCGTAGTCTTCCAGATAGAACGTCCAGAAATCCTCCGCCAGCCATCCCGGCCCCTGAAATCCGCCGGCGGAGGCGAATTGCCAGACGCCCCAAGGCCGGCCCGGAATGCGGAGGGAGGCCCGGTACACGTCGTCGGCCCAAATCCCGTCGCCGGAAAAGGAAAAGTAGCCCTCGCCCCAGAACTCGGACAGCCAGGCGTCGTTGACGACCACCTCGTCGGCCAGAAATTCCGGCGGCAACTCCACCTGATCGAACACCACCGGGAGCAGGTATCCCTCGGTATCAAATTCCGGAAATTCCGGGTCCACAAACGCCGGGACCATCTCGCCCACCAAAATGCCCGCGCCGCCGTTGGGATTCACGAAAACGCCGCCGACGCCGCCGGTCAGGACGCTTTCGTCGAATTCGGGATCGTCCACCCGCAGGCCGTCGGCCACCGCCACGTAGGCGCCGCCGTCCGGAGTGACCGCGTCCAGGGAATCGGGCGCGGCGCTGTACAAGGGATCGGAAAACCAGATTTCGGCGGGGGAGTCGGGGTCGCGGTCGTAAAATCCGTAGAAGAAAAACGGCGCGCCGTCCCCGGTCCATAGCGAATCCGCCCCCTCCAAAAAGCCGGCCAGAAAGGCGGCTTCCTCCAGAATCCAAAACTCCGCGTCCAGCGGAACCGCCGTCCAGCCGCCGGCCAGCACTTCGCTTTGGAAGGCCGACACCTCGAAGGGCACGTCGGTGATGGCGATCCCGGCCGCCGTGCCGGTTCCGCCCAGGCCGTCCGGATTCAGCGTGCCCCCGGCGTATCCGGAAAAGCGGGTCCGAACCTCGCCGTCCAGCCCGGCAATGGCCGCCTGGCCCGCCCGGACCCTTCCGGCCCAGACGCCACCGCCCCACCGCAACAGTCGAAACGCCGCCTCCACCCGGTCGCCGGCGGGGCCGGTGAGCCGCAGAACCGTGTCCGTCGCGGGCGGTCGATTGGCGGCCACCGTCACCGACTCGCCGGCCCAGAGGGCGTCCGGGCCGCCGGCCCGATGGCGGAAAAAGGTCACGTCGTCCATGCGCACCGAAAACCCGTCGCGGGAACCGGACAGCGACGTGCGGCCCAGCTCGATGGAGGGAATCGCCAGGGTGAACAGCGATGCCTCGCCGCCCGCTTCCCGGGCCATGGCCAAAAAGCGACGGGTCTCGATGCCGGTCCAGCTTTCCACCAGCGACCAGGTTCCGCTTTCCAAGGAGGTCGCCCCCAAAAAGTCGCCGCCGCCCACGCCGGTTTCGCCGGTGGCCAGGTCGATCCAGCCCATGCGGCCGATCCCGCCGTCCAGTCCGTTGCCCGCGTAGGCCCGCTCCCAAACCTGGCCGTCCTGGCCGGGGAAGGCCAACGGAATGATCCACTGGCTCGCGGGATTTTCACTCGCCTGAAACCGCCCGCTGGACCGCACGCCGGCGGCAAACCAAGACTGGTTGCCCACTTGGTGGCGGCGGATGGCCACGTCGTCCACGCCAATGCGGCCGGACCGCTCGCCGTTGCCCTGGAGAAATTCCCCCTGGAGTTCCGTGGCCCGCGCCGAAAGGTCGGTTCGGAACAGCCGTTCCGGAAGATCCCCCGGCCGGAAGGGGCCGGCGGCCATGGGCGCGCCCTGGAATCCGCCGCCCGCCACCAGGGTTCCGTCTCCAAAAAAGGTGCCGAAGGTCGCCCCAAGAGCATTGTTCCCCGAGGAATTGAACCGGGGATTCCGGGCCACGCCGAGACGGCCGTCGCCGTCCACGGTGAGCCACAAGCCGAAGCCCTCCAGCCCGGCCTCGCTCCCGCCGAATTCGGTGAAACGGCCCGCCAAAAACCCGATGGCGATTCCGCCCCATTTGTCCAGCAGGGCGATGTCGTTGTCGAAAGTGGACCAGAACACCGGAGCCGGGGAGAATTCGGAAAACCAGTCGCCGAAGAACTCAAAAAAGGCGGGCGCTTCGGGAAACCCGAACCAAGCCGGTTCCAACCCCAGAATTTCCGCCGCGAAATCGCCGGCGGGAACGGTTTGCCAGCGGCCCTCGGCGTCCGGGCCGTTGCCGAAAAACCGGGCGGAAAAGCCGGTGGCGTAGGCATTTTCCACCGCATCGGGCGCGGTTTCGGTGAAGGGGCGGTCGGGTTGGACATCCTCCGGAGTCCCGGGTCCATCCCCAAAATCCAAGGGGCCGTTTCCGAAGTCCATCATCCCGTCGCCCCCGCCGCGAGGCATTCGGAAATCCCCCTCGGCCAAAAACCCCCCGGCTTCGGGAAAAGCGCCGCCCCCGTCCGCGAAGCCCAACTCGATGGAATCGCCTGCGTCAAAATCGCCGAACCCTTCGGGCAACATCCCGCCGTCCGGCCGGGGTCGGGGGCCGTCTCCCGAAAAACTCTCCGGGCCTTCCTCCATCCCGTCCGGCCCATCGGGTCCATCGG
>CAYFVR010000221.1:5670-8039 GCA_964346545.1 uncultured Desulfobacterales bacterium
GGAGCGCTCTCGCCGTCGGAATCGGGGCCGGGTTCACCTGCGGACGGCCGGTCGTTGGCGGCGGACAATCCGTCCGCTTCCGCCCCTTCCGGCGCGGTGTCCACCACGTTCTGTTCCATTTCCCTGGGCGTGGCCCGGCGAATTCGGGGCGGTTGGAACCGGTCGGCCGCGATCATGGTCTGGCCGGCCAGAATGCGCCGGATTTCATCCGGTTTGCCGAGGCTGTAGCAATACCCCTCGCCCTCCAGGAAAATGGCGCCGGTGATTTCCGCCTGATGGTAGGCCACGAAATCGGTGCCCCGCACCCCGATCACCGCCGTTTCGGTGCGAACCTCAAAGGTTCCAGGGACCCAATCCCGGGCCCGCTCCACGATGTTTCGGACCTTGCCGCGAAAGAGATGGAGCAGGGTTTTGGGGTTTTCGTCCCCCAGCAGGTGGGCGGCGATTTCCAGCCGGGAGCCGGGACCGATCCGAAGCCGGGCGCCGTCGGACAGTTCAATTTCGGCCCGGGCTCCGGTTTTTGTGCGGACGATGTCGCCCACGGCCACCGCGTCTCCCATGGAAACGATCCGGGCGGCGTCATCGTCCCGAGTCAGGTCCACCTCGCCGGTGACGGCGGTGAATTCGCCGGCCGATCGGGCGAAGGCGGCCGGAACGAAAAGCAAAAGAAGGGCGAGAAACCAAAGCGCCGCAAGGGCGAAACGAGGACGGGACATGAGGCACCTCCGGCGGCGGAGGCGGAACCGCCGCGGTGAAGTGATTTTTGGGATGAGGACGGGGCTGGTTTAAAACCAATACCGTTCATTTTACCGGAAAAACGGTAGGGGCGAATCGCATTCGCCCTTGTCAATTTGGCACGATTGACCCATTGGAATTTCAAAGTGAACGGTATCGGGCTTAAAACCGCTTCTCCAGCCCCAGCGTGTAAATGCTGCGCCGGTAGTCGTACACCGAAATGTTGGAATTGGCCGCGGTGCGGTTGTGCTGAAGAATAAGGAAAGTCTCCGGAAGCGGCTCCCAGGTCAGCCCGAAGGCGTACTGGTAAATCTCGTCGTCCCGTTCGGTATTGAAAACCGTATGGACGTTGTCGTAGTCTTTGAGAAGAACCTCGCCGCTGATCTGAAAGGAGAGCAATTCCAGCAGCGGCATCGACGCGCCCGCGGAAAACCGGTTCCCCCGGTTTTCCCAGTTGGCCCCGTCGGTATTGTCGCGCTCGAATTCGTACCGCAAATTCAGAAAGGCGTCCTCCCCCAACAGCCAAATCCAAGAGGCGGCGACCGTAAAGCCGTCGCCGTCCCGGTCTTCGTCGGCCAGAAGGGGCGGCGCGTACTCCCGGAACAGATAGCCCGCCCCGGCCTCCAGCAGGTGGCGTTCCCCGGCCAGAAAACGAAACAGCGGTCCCACTTCGGCCTCGGTGACGTATTCTTTGTAGCTGGGGTCCCGGACCAGCGAATGGGTGACCCGGCCGGAAAGATTTGCGGAAAACCGGCCGAAGCTGTATCCCGGCAAGACGGAGAGGCTGTTGGTGATGGCGTCGTAGGCCGTGGAATGGTCGTGATGGAACCGGCCGCTGAGCAGATACTGGGCGTTGAAGCGCCACGGCCCTTCCAGATTCGGCACGTAGTTGATCCGGGCGGAGACGCCCAGGGCCGCGGTTTCCCGGTCGGCGTCGGCCGAGACGCCGGCGGCCAGTGGATTGGAAGGCTCCAGGATCAGGTTGGAATCGTACTGGCCCAGCACCGCCACCGTGAACCGCAGAGGCCGGGTCAGCTTGATCCGCCGGTCCAGCGCGTCCCGGTAGCGCCGGGCAAAGTCGGCAAGGTCCGTGGTGGGATCGAAGAGAATGGCGGCGTCCAGTTGTTCCCGGGCCTGGGAAAATTGGCGGTCGCCCAGGTAGGTGAGAGCGATGTTGTAGTCCGCCGATTGCGCCAAATCGGGGTTGATCTCCTTGGCCCGGCGGAAGGCGGCCACGGCGCCGTCCACCTCGCCCTCCTTTTGGAGAACCAGCCCCTTGAGGAAGGCGGTCCGGGCCGGGAAAATCTCCTCCCGCTCGGCCAGGGCCACCCACTGGTGGGCTTCCTGGGGCCGGTCGAGCTGGAGCAGCACGAAGGCCAATTCGACCACGGCGTCCCGAATGCGCGGGGTGAGCCGGACGGCGTCGCGCAGGTGGGGCAGGGCGGCCGCGAAATCGAGCCGCTGCTTGTGGGCCATGCCCAGCATGAAGGCGGCCACGGAGGAATCCGGTTCCGCCTCCCGGGCTTCCCGGAGCCGTTCCACCGCCTCCTCGTAGTTTTCGGCCCGGTACTCGCGCACGCCGGCCTCCAGCGGGCCTTCCGCCGACGCCGGTGGAGATTCGGAGGCGGGCGCGA
>CAYFVR010000222.1:0-8028 GCA_964346545.1 uncultured Desulfobacterales bacterium
GCTGCTGGCCTACCTGATCGGAATTCCGTTTCTGGAACGCGTGGAGCTGATCACCTTGGACGCCCGCTTCCGGATTCGAGGCCCGGAGGCCCCCGAAAGCCCCGTGGTTTTGGCGGCCATCGACGAAGCCAGCATCGACCGGGAGGGCAAATGGCCCTGGCCCCGCACCAAGCTGGCCCGGCTGGTGGACCGGCTGACCGAGGCCGGCGCCCGGGTGATCGCCTTCGACGTCGGCTTTCTGGAGCCGGACTCCCAATGGCGCGAACTGACCGCCGAGCTGCGGCGGGCGGCGGCGGCCGAAACCCGGGCCTCCGGCCCCGCCCGGGCCTGCCTGGACCTGCTGGCGAACGTCCGGGGACCGGACCAGGCGCTGGCCGAGGCCATCGAGGCCGCCGAAACGGCGGGCGTCCGCGTGGTGCTCGGCTTCTTTTTTCACACCGGAGGAACGGCCAATTTTCGGGACCCGGACGGCGCGGGAGACGCGGCCGACGCGGGATCGGCGCTGGCCCGGGCCGCCTATCCGATTCAGTCGGTCGCCTCGGACGCCGACGTGGACCGCCTGCTCCGGGCCCAGGCCCCGGAGGCCTCCATCCCGCGCATCGCCGCCGCGGCCCAATCGGCGGGCCATTTCAACATGGTCCCCGACGTGGACGGCGTCGTCCGCCGAATTCCGGTGGTGGTGGCCTACCGGGAGGATTTTTTCGCGCCGCTCTCCCTGATGGCCGCCGCCGCCTACGCCGAAGCGCCCCTGGCGGTTCGAATCGACGCCGGCGGCGTTCGATCCGTCCGGCTGGGCGAGACCGCCATCCCGGTGGACCCGGCCGGCCGCATGCGGATCAATTTTCAGGGGCCGGAGGGGGTCTTCCCCCATTTCTCGGTCACCGACATTCTGGCGGACGATCCCGAAGCCCGGGATTGGCGGGAGGCGGTTCGGGACGGCATCGTCGTCGTGGGCGCCACCGCCGTGGGCATCTACGACGTCCGGGTCACGCCCTTCGACACGGTTTTTCCCGGGCCGGAAATCCACGCCACCGTGGTGGACAACGTGCTTTCCGGCGATTATTTGCGGAAATCGGGCGGCATGGCATTGCTGGATCTGCTGGGCGTCATCGGCGTGGGCGTCGCGCTTGGCTTTCCGCTGGCCCGGCTGGGCGCCGTGGGAGGGTCCGCCGCGACCCTGGGTCTGACCGCCCTCTGGCTGGGGCTGGCCCAATATCTTTTCGCCGTCCAGGGTCAGGTGGTGACGGTGGTGTATCCCCTGCTGGTCATCGCCGGGCTGTACGCCGCCATCACGTTGTGGCGATTTTTCCAGGAAGCCCGGCAAAAGATGTTCATCAAAAACGCCTTCGGCCACTACGTTTCCCCGGCCGTGGTGGAAGAGCTGATTCAGTCGCCGGAAAAGCTGGAACTGCGGGGCGAGGAACGCAACATCACCGCCTTTTTCTCGGACATCCAGGGATTTTCCCGCATCGCCGAGCAGCTGGAGCCCCGGCGGCTGGGCGAACTGCTCAACATGTTTCTCACCGAAATGACCGACATCATCCTGAGCCATCGGGGCACGGTGGACAAATTCGAGGGGGACGCCATCATCGCCATTTTCGGCGCGCCGGGCGCCGTGCCCGACCATCCGGCGGTGGCCTGTCGGGCCGCGGTGGCCATGCAGCGGCGGCTGGCGGTGTTGCGGGAGACCTGGCGGGATCGGGGCTGGCCGGAAATCCGGATGCGGATCGGCATGTGCACCGGCCCCGCCGTGGTGGGCAACATGGGCTCCCGAAACCGGATGGACTACACCATGATCGGCGACGTGGTCAACACCGCCGCCCGGCTGGAGGGCATCAACAAATTTTACGGCACCTACTCGGCCGCTTCGGAAAGCACCGTGGCGGCGGCGGGCGACGAGGTGATCGCCCGGGAGGTGGACCGAATCAGCCCGGTGGGCAAAAAACGGCCGATCCGATTTTTTGAAATCCGGGGGGAGGCGGAGGGGCCGGCGCGGGCAATGATGGCCCGGTACGCCGAAGGACTGGCCGCCTATCGGAACCGGGACTGGGACAAGGCCGTCACCGCCTTCGAATCGGCGCTGTGGGCGGTCCCCGACGACGGTCCCAGCCGGGTGCTGCTGGAGCGCTGCCGGCAATTCCAGGCCGAGCCGCCCGCCCCGGACTGGGAAGCGATTTTCGCCGCGCCCACCAAATAAAAACCGCCGCCGGGGCGGCCCCGGCGGCGGTTGCTTCGCATCCGAATCGTGTCCGAATTTTAGGGGGCGGCCCGAGAAATCCGGCGTCGCCCATTCGGCTTACTACCGGCAATGATCCGGCTTGCCCGCAATTCCGCTTGCGCCATGATTCCTCCTCGCCGCCGTTCACCTTGCCATTTTAAATGGACAAGCTCGCTGGATTGACCAAGGGCGAATGCAATTCGCCCCCACAATTTGCCGGCGGAATGAACGAGGCCGGTTTTAAATCCCGGCCTTCTCCCGAAGGGTGTCGGCCATGTTGGTCCGTTCCCAGGAAAACTCCGGCTCGTTTCGGCCGAAATGGCCGTAGGCGGCGGTCTTCCCGTAAATGGGCCGGAGCAGGTCCAGATACTCGATGATGGCCGCCGGCCGCAGATCGAAGGTGTCGCGGATCAACTCTTTGACCCGGTCCTTGGGAACGACGCCGGTGCCCAGCAAATCCACCATGATGGAGACCGGCTCCGCAACGCCGATGGCGTAGGCGATCTGGATTTCGCACTTCTTGGCCAGGCCCGCCGCCACCACGTTTTTGGCGATGTGCCGGCCCATGTAGGAGGCGCTCCGGTCCACCTTGGAGGGGTCCTTGCCGGAAAAACAGCCGCCGCCGTGGCTGCCTTGGCCGCCGTAGGTGTCCACGATGATCTTCCGGCCGGTGAGCCCGCAGTCGGCCATGGGGCCGCCGGTGACGAACTTGCCGGTGGCGTTGATGAAGTAGCGGGTGTCGCCGTCCACCATCTCCCGAGGGATTACCTTTTTGATCACCTCGTTGACGATGGCCTCCCGCAGGTCGTCGTAGCCGACGTCGGGGCGATGCTGGGCCGCGATGACCACCGTGTCCACCCGGCGGGGCCGCCCGTCCTCGTATTCGATGGTGACCTGGGTTTTTCCGTCCGGCCGGAGGAAGTCCAGCGCGCCGTTCTTGCGCACCGTGGCCAGACGCTTGCAAAGCTTGTGGGCGAAGATAATGGGCATGGGCATCAGCTCCGGCGTCTCGTCGGAGGCGAAGCCGAACATCAGTCCCTGGTCGCCGGCCCCCTGCTCCTTGTACAAGCCCTGCCCGGCGTTGACGCCCTGGGCGATGTCCTCGGACTGGTGGTCGATGCTGGTGAGCACCGAACAGGTTTGCCAGTCGAATCCCATTTGGGAGGAGTGGTAGCCGATCTCCCGGATGGTGTCCCGGACCACCTGGGGAATGTCCACGTAGCAGCTGGTGGAAATCTCGCCGGCGATGAAGGCCAGGCCGGTGGTCACCAAGGTTTCGCAGGCCACCCGGCAGTTCCGGTCCTGCTCCATGATGGCGTCCAGAATGGCGTCGGAAACGGAATCGGCGACCTTGTCGGGATGTCCTTCGGTCACCGACTCCGAGGTGAAGAAAAATTTTTCAGACATGGCGCCTCCCGCGGTCGGTCGGGTTCCGGCTGGGGGCCGGATCGTCCCGGCGGACCGTCGTTTGAAGAAATAAAAACTTGCGGGTCAGGGGCGATACCGTTCATTTTGGCGAAAATTTGTAGGGGCGGATTGCATTCGCCCTCGGGCAATCGGGCGCTCGTCCGTTGGAAATCCCAAAATGAACGGCATTGGGATCAGGGGATGAGCATTCGATTGTCGATCAGCCGCGTCCGTCCGATCTTGACGGCCAGGGCCATCACCACCGGCGCCTGGACGGTCGTCGCGTCTTCCAGGGTCTCGGGATCGACCACCCGGACATAATCGATTTCGGCGTCGGGTTCGGCGGCGATGCGCTCCCGCGCGTCTTGGATCAGCCGGGCGGGGTCGGTCTCCCCCGCCTTCACCGCCGCCTCGGCGGCCGCAAGGGAACGGCCGAGGCGGAGGGCCTGTTTTCGCTGGTCGGGGGTCAGGTAGGCGTTGCGGGAACTCATGGCCAGTCCGTCTTCCTCCCGCACGATCGGCCCGCCGACGATCTCCACGTCGAAATTGAGGTCGCGGACCATCCGCCGCACCACCAGGAGCTGCTGGTAATCCTTTTCGCCAAACACCGCCACGTGGGGCTTGACGATGTTGAACAGCTTCGTCACCACCGTGGCCACGCCGCGAAAATGGATGGGGCGGGACAGCCCGCACAAATGGGCCGGAAGCGCCTCCAGGGTCACGTAGGTCTGAAACCCCGGCGCGTAGATTTCCTCCGCCTCCGGCGCGAATATCGCCGTGGCCCCGGCCGATTCGGAAAGCGCCCGGTCCCGATCGAAATTCCGGGGATACGCCTCCAAATCTTCGCCGGGGCCAAACTGGGTCGGGTTCACGAAAATGCTGACCACCACCTCGTCGCCCCGACGGGCCGCCTCCCGCACAAGGGACACATGGCCTTCGTGGAGATATCCCATGGTCGGGACCAGGGCGACGCGCCGGCCGGCTCGCCGAACCTCGTCGGCGAAGGCTTGCATTTCCTGGATTTTCCGGATGATTTTCATGGCCGAATTTCCGCCTCCAAAAGTCGTTCGCACTTTCCCGGCTGGATACCCCAGGGAACTGGAAAAGTCAATTGTCTGTTGACGAAGTCCAAGCGTTCAGTATAACCTGCAAAATTCTATTTTTCCGCACTTCTGAAGAAGGAAAATGGGGAATGGAAGACGGTTCTTCCCATTCCCTCTTCGCGTTCGTCTCCCAGGATACCCCCTGGGTCGAAGCGGGACCAATGGTCCAGGGACTGTCCTGGGACTGTATTTGGGCCGAATATTCGCCGATTGCCATCCGGAATTCCAAAATTCCGGTTTTTCATTCACTTCGCATTTTCGAGTCATCGCACACCATGGGCAAAAAAAAGAAGAAGAAAAAAGGAAAAGGCGGCGCGTCCCAGGCCCCGGACTCTCCCCGGGAGATTCAGGCCCGGGCTCAGTCCCACCTGAAGGCCGGCCGCTTTCGCCAGGCGCTGGATGCGTTCAAACGGCTGACCAAGGCCGACCCGAACGCCCCCACCGACGGAATGCAGGCCGCCCGGAAAGGATTGTACCGGCAAATGCTGGACAAGGGGATGCTGGAAGAAGCGGCCATGGTACTGAAGCAAATTGAAGACACGGCGGGGGCCGGGGCCTCGACCGAAGTGATTTCTCTGCATTTCCAGAAAAAGGACTTTTCAAAGGCGGCGGAAGCCGCCGCGCGCGCCATGGCCGGCGACGCTTCGCTGGGCTCCAAAGCGGCGGGCGACGCCGCCGACGCATTGGTTCTGTCCTTCGAGGATGCCCCCGATCTCCCCGAAACCGTCGCCCGGGAACGGAACGCCGTTCTGGACGCGCTCCGTCGCGTCGTGGAGAAGGACTACGAAGGCGCCCTGGCGGCCGTGAAACCCCTCGGGATACGTTCCATTTTCGCCGCCTGGAAATGGTGGGTCAAAGGCGTTTGCGCCTTTTACCGAAAAGAAGACCACAAGGCCCGCAAGGCGTTCGGGGCCATCCCGGCGGACTCCGTTCCCGGGAAGGCGGCCGGCCCTTTCCGGAAGCTGATGGAAGATCCAGCGGAATCGGAGGAAAAGGCTTCTCCCCCGGCGTTTTTGGAGACGGAGTTCACCGTCGCCGGTTGCGGCGAAGCCGCAGCGCCGCTGGCCAGGGCCCAATATCTCTGCCGCGTGAATCGCCATCGGGACTCCCATGCCCATCTCATGGAAACGCTCCGGCAATTCCCCACGATGTCCAACGGACTCACCCGAAGCTTGGCCGAATTTTACTATAATTGGCCGCTGTTTCAGCCCCCGCAAACCGCCGCCAAATACATGGACGCCCTGATCACGGCTTGGTTCAACCGGCCCGAAACGGCCGTCGCGGAATCTTTCTGGACTCGCCGGATGGCCGCCATCGGCGCGGAGCGTTTCGAAAGGCCGGACGAGGAAGTGCTGGAACGCTGGAAAAACGTCATTGACAGCTACGCGGCGGCGCGGGGCGACGCGCCGTTGGTCAAGGCGCTGGTGTACGAGCGGATGGGAAACTTTTTCGCCCGGGAAGTCGAGGACGCCTCCCCCTTTGGCCATTTCTTTTCCCGGCGGCGCAAAACGCCGGAGCTTTGGAACGCGGAACTCGCCGAGGAATGCTTCGAAGCCGGGGCGAAAGCCCTCCCCCGAATCGAGAGCGAGCTGAACCGGATCGCCTTTTACGAAAAAACCGGCGACGATTCCGCCGCCAACCGGTTGTTGGACGAAGTCATCCGCGATTTTCCGCCCCACAAGGAAGTATTGCACAAGGCCGGCGCCCGCTGCATGAACCGCGACGCCTTGATCAAGGGAATGAAATACCTGGAGCAGGCCCTTTCCCTGGACCCCATGGACAAGCGGCTGCGGAGCGATTATCTCGTGATCTGCTCCCGGGCCGCGCTCCGGTACATCCAAAACGGACAAACCGAAAAGGCCCGAAACCTGTTTCCCCGAATGATCGAAGCCGCCGATCCCCACGCCCACCATTGGGTCCTGGGGCTGGCCACGGTTCAGGCCCGGATCTCGATCTTCGAGCGGCTTCTCGGAAACCCCGAAAAAGCCGAAGCGTTGTGGCGGAAGGCGAACGCCCATCCCCATTCCGACCCGTTTAAACTCCGGCTCTTTTATTGGATGATCGGAAGCTACTACGGCCTTCCGGACGACCACCTCGCCGAAACCCAAGACCGGATCCGGGAAATCATGGCGGAGGAACCTCAAATCGAATATGCGCGGGAAATCGTCACCGCCCTGGACTTTGCCGGCAACCTTCCCAAGGCCCCCTCCGGTCTTTCGGAATTCCGCGATCAGTTCAACGATTATCTCTTCCGGCTGGCGGAGGGAGAACTGAACGCTTCCGACGCGAAAATCCTGCTGAATTACGCCTACTCCCCCAACTGTCGTTCCAGAGAATTGGCCGAAGCCCTTGCCGACGCGGGGCTTCGGAAAAATCCGGACAACGCGTTTTTGCGACATCATCGGTTTATGGTGAAACATTTCCCCCGAATCTTCGAGGAGGGTCCCGAACCCGCCGATATCGAAGAGATGGAAACCATTTTAACGATGGCCCGGGCGCAAAAAGATCTCGAAACCGCAAGGGAAATTCAAAAAGCATTGGAGGCATGGGAAGAAGAAGAGGCGATGGATGAGGACGACGACGAGGACGAGGATGAAGATTTTGATTGGGACATGGACGACGAAGACGACGACAGCCCCTTCCCCATGCCCGAAAATTTCGAAAACCTTTTGGACGAACTCGAAAATATGGACCCGAGGGATATCGAAGAGGCCATCAAGGCGTTGGCGAAGCGATTGCCATTTTCCGGAAAACGAAAAAAATCCTCGAAATGACGTAAACGCAGAACGGAGAAGAATCGTTGAACCCCTACGATATTTTGGGCGTCACGCCCGATACCGACGACGAAACCGTCCGAAACGCCTATCTGGAGGCGATCCGCCATTGCCCCCCGGAACGCGATCCCGAACGGTTCGCGACCCTGAACGAGGCCTATCAGACGCTGAAGGACGAGGAAAGCCGGCGCCGCTACGACCTTTTTTCGCGGAAATGCCCGGAACGTTCGCCCTGGGAGGTCGTCGTCGCCCATTTCCATTGGGCCGGCCGCCCCAACACCCTGGACATGGCGTCGCTGAAGGATTTTTTGCGGAAATGCGCGTCCTCGTGATTCCGTTTTTTCCCGGCAGATGTCGCCCAATGGCCGGGACCGCCCAACCGTCACGGGAAGCGGCGTCCCGCATGGATCCCTCCGTTCCCGCCGACCTCCGATTGGGCGAGTTCAAGTTTCCGCTCCCGGGGGAGCCGGACACGGGCTTTCCTGGAAATTCAACCGAACCTGCGCCGAAACACGCCGACGCGATG
>CAYFVR010000223.1:0-2677 GCA_964346545.1 uncultured Desulfobacterales bacterium
GGATGTTGGGTTACGCTTCGCTAACCCAACCTACAGCCTCACGATATGGTTTTGAATTTTTTGGATTTTAATCCCGAGATTACCGCCGAAACAACGCCCGCAACGCCTCCACCCCCCGCGTGTTCACCACATCCCCCTTTTCCAGCCAGCCCCGCCGGGCCTGATCCACGCCGTAGCGCATGAAGGCCAGGTGCGAGGGCGCGTGGGCGTCCGTGGAAATCGCCACTTTCACCCCGGCGTCTTTGGCCATGCGGCAGTGGGCGTCGTTCAAGTCCAGGCGGTCGAAGTGGGCGTTCAATTCCAGGAAACAGCCGCGCTCGGCCGCGCCCCGGATGATCGCCTCCATGTCCACTTCGTAGGGTTTGCGGGTGTTGAGCAGGCGGCCGGTGGGATGGCCGAGGATGGTGAACATCGGGTTGTCCATGGCCTTTAGGATGCGCTCGGTCTGCTCTTCGCGGGACAGGTTGAACTTGGAGTGGATGGAGCAGACCCGAAAATCCAGCTCTTGCAGGACCGAATCCGGCAAATCCAGAGTTCCGTCCTTCAGGATGTCCACCTCCGCCGCCTTCAGGATCACGAAATCGTCCAGCTCGTCGTTGAGCCGGTCGATGGCCTCCAACTGCTTTCGCAGCCGCTTTTCGTCCATCCCGTTGGCCACGGTGACGTTTTGGGTGTGGTCGCTGATGGCGAGAAAGGCGTATCCCCGCTTCCGGGCCGCCTCCACCATCTCCTTCATTTCGGCCCGGCCGTCGGTCTCGTCGGTGTGGCAGTGCAGGTCGCCCCGGATGTCGTCCAGGCTCAACAGCGCCGGTAAATTTCCCTCCGCCGCCGCGTCAATTTCTCCCCGGTCCTCCCGCAATTCGGGCGGAATCCACGCCAGGTCCACCGCCTCGAACACCGCTTCTTCGGTTTCTCCGGCCACTCGCTCCTCGTCCCGAAACACGCCGTATTCGTTGATCTTGAGGCCCTTGCCGTTGGCCCGCTTTCGCAGGGAGACGCTGTGGGCCTTGGAACCGGTGAAATAATGAAGCGCCGCGCCGTAGCTTTCCGGCGCGACCACTCGCAGGTCCACGTGCATGCCGCCCCGCAGAACCACCGTGGAGCGGGTGTCGCCCCGGGAGACAATCCGCTCAACGTCCTCGTATTCCACGAACGACCCCATCACCTCCGCGCCCTCGTCGCGGATGATCAGGATGTCGAGGTCGCCCACCGTTTCCTTGCCCCGGCGATAGCTGCCGGCGATGTCCGCCGTCCGGACGCCGGAAAGGTTCCGCAGATAATCCAGCAGCGGCTCGCCGATTTCCTCGGCCTTGGGGCGTAAAAACCGACGTTCGCCGTCTTCCAGCTCCTTCGCCGCTTCGAGGATTTTTTCCTCGGTGCGTTTGCCGAAACCGGATACTTCGCGAATTTTTTCGGTTTCCGCCGCCCAGAGCAACCCTTTCAGGTCGGTAATGTTCAACGATTTCCAGAGCGCCCGGACTTTTTTGGCGCCCAGCCCCTCGATTTGCATCAGCTCGCGCAGAGAAGGCGGCACGCGTTCGCGCACCGCCTCCAGTTCCGACAGCTTGCCGGTTTCCACGATTTCCCGGATTTTTCCGGCCAGATCGTCTCCGATGCCGGTCAGGCGGGTCAGGTCGTCGCCGGTTGCAACCCGGTCGGCGACGCGGTCGCCCATGCCGCCAATCAGCCGGGCGGCGTCGCGGTAGGCCCGCACGCGAAACGCGTTGGCCTCGTCGATTTCCAGCAGATCGGCCATTTCTTCGAAAATCTCGGCGACATCGCCGTTCTTTACCGACATCGGAGCCTGTTTTCCTCCCGCCGGCCGTTACCAGTAGGTGGGCCGGCCGTGAAAGTCGTACAATCGAATTTCGTATTCCCGGTTGATGGGTTCGCTGGGATCGTATTCCGGGCTGTTCTTGATGGCGTCCCGGGTCAGGTCCACCTGCATGGTTCCGTGGGCCCAGTCGATGCCGGAAACCCAATCCGGGGCCACCAGCACTTTGCGTCCCCCGGGCAGCCAGTTGCGAGTGTCGATCACCACGTATCGCAACACCCAGTCGTCGGTGTCCAGGATGAAATCCTCCACGTGGCCGATGTCCCCGTCCGACGCCTCGATGCCGTAGCCGGTCACTTCCTTGGTGGAGCGCAAGGGGTTGGGCGCCCGGTCCTTGGCTTCCTGGCGGGCCCGTTCCACTTGGTCCGGGTCCAATCCGAACATGTCCCGGGGCACGCTTCCCGGCCCCCACAAGCCGCCGCCGACCCAGTAATACGGATAGCCGTAATAGGTCAAAAAGCGGGCTTCGTACTCCTGGGAAACCGGCATATGTTCTTCCAGCGGCGGCTGGTTTTCAATCTGTTCGTTGGTCAGCCGCACCGGCAGCCGCTGGATGGTCCAGTCGGGTTCCGCCAGGGAGATGGGGGAAACCAGCACCTTTTTGCCGGGGAGCCATTTCCCGGTATCCGCCACCATGTAGCGGACGGCCCAGAATCGTTCGTCGAAGAGGAAATCGCGGCACTGGCCGATTTCGCCGTCTTCGCCAACCAGAACATATCCATGAATTTCCTTGATGTTTCGTAGCATGATCCAACCTCCTTGGAAATGTGAATTTTGAGCCGCTCCGGCGGCTTGGGATTTCAAGCGCGGACGGGGCGGCGAATGGGGTTGCTGTTGGCCGTT
>CAYFVR010000223.1:2777-8023 GCA_964346545.1 uncultured Desulfobacterales bacterium
CGGCTTGGGATTTCAAGCGCGGACGGGGCGGCGAATGGGGTTGCTGTTGGCCGTTTCCCGGTTTTCCTGGATAACGGCGATGAAAAAAATGGAACCTCAGCTCTCGCCCAACTCCTTTTCCCGGATTTCCTGGATGACTTCCCCTTGCAGTTCTTCCAGCACCGGACCCAGGCGAACCGGATACGGTTCCGGGTTCGTCAACCGAAGATGGGCGGGATTCAATCGTTCCCGATCCGTCCGGAACCGCTCCCGGATGGTTTCCAAAGATTCCCGCCGGGCCAGCCGTCGACCGTCGATCATCACCGGTTCCAGCAGGGGCCGGCCGTCGGCGGATTCATCCTTCAGGCAGATGGTGTCGTGGGCGTAGCGTTCGCCCTCGCCGGCGCGGTAGACCTGCTTTTCGCCCACCAGGGTTTTCTTGCCGGAACTGAGCTTGAGCACCGGTCGGTTGTCGTACTGAACCAGTTTGTAGGCGATGTCCAAATAAGGCGCGTCGGCGGAGACGCCCATTTTGGTGCCCACGCCGAAGCCGTCGATTCGGGCGTCGTCGGCGACGGCGTCGGCGATTTTATGCTCGTCGTAGCCGCCGCTGGCGAAAATGGCCACGTCGGGGAACCCGGCGTCGTCCAGGATGGCGCGAACCTCCTTGCTCAACGCGGTCATGTCGCCGCTGTCCAGCCGGACGCCCTTTAGCGACTGGCCCTTTTCGGCCATTTCGGCCGCCACCGTGGCCGCTTTCTTCGCGCCGGTGACGGTGTCGTAGCTGTCGATGAGCAGCACCGTGTTTTCCGGAAACACCTTGGCGAAGGCCCGGAACGCCTCGATCTCCTTCTCGAAGCTGGTGATGAAGGCGTGGGCCATGGTTCCGGAAATGGGGATGCCCCATCGTTCCCCGGCCAGCACGTTGCTGGTGGCGTCGAAGCCGGCGGCGTAGCTGGATCGCGCCACGGTGAGCCCGGCGTCGGTTCCGTGGGTCCGCCGCAGGGAGAAATCCAGCAGCTTTCGGCCCTCCGCCGCCTGCACGCAGCGGGCGGCCTTGGTTCCGATGGCCACGGCGTGGTTGATCCGGTTGATGATGCAGGTCTCCACGAGCTGGGCTTCCAAAATGGGGCCGGTCACCTCCAAAATCGGCTCGTCCCTGAAGAACATCCGGCCTTCCGGAATCGCGCGGACGGAACCGGTGAACCGCAGACCGCTGAGATGGTGGAGGAATTCGTCGGTAAACCGTCCGGTCCCTTCCAGATAATCGAGCTGATCCGGCGTAAAATGGAAGGTTTCCAGGTATTCCAGCACCTCCTCCAGCCCCAGGCTGATGAATCCGGCCCGATCCGGCGGGTATTCCCGGATGAACAGGCTGAAGGTGGCCGGCGCCCGCATGTCGCGGTCGAAATAGACCGCGGCCATGGTGAGCTGGTAGAGATCGGTCAGAAGCGAAAGGTCGCGTTGGGTTGCGGTCATGGATGCCTCTCTTGGAACCCCCAATCGGCCCAATGCCATTTTTCCGGCCGCCGGGGGTGTTTTCGGCCGGCGCGGTATTTGTTCCCGAAAAGCCGGCGGTGAACGTGGGAAAGAGAATGATGGCGCCTCCCGCGTTCCCGGCGGCGAATGCCTCCGCGCAACGGGTTCGCGTGGACCCTGGGAGAGTCCCGCTCCCCTTGTGGGCCGATTTCATCATTCAGCATAGTCCTCGTTGCCGAGAAATCGAATGGGGTGAATGGCGTAGATGTGGACGATAAAACCGGAAGGAAATGGGGTGGGCGGGACGCGAGGTTCGATGGATGGGGGAAAAGAAGCCGATCGTGGGAAAATTCGGTCATCCAAAAAAAGGCTTGACGCCTAAACTCTATTTGCTTTATAGAACTGCCTCATTCCGGGGAGGCGGCATTGGGGATTTGGAAGCCGTTGCACGGAAGGCGGAGCCTCCGAATGCATTCCCAGGAGGAGCATCCATGGCGTTAAGTTAAGCGTTTTTACCCCCCCTTTTTTAAAGGGGGGCAAGGGGGGATTTTTCGGCAATGCTTTGAAATCATTCGCCCATTTTTAAGGAAGGCACTTCCGATTCCAAAGGATTCCTTCTTAAACTAAACGCCATTGAGGCAGAGCCTGGGAAATGAGATGGGGGTGGCCCTCCGTTCCCGCTGGACCTTCCCCCCGCATTTGGATCCGGCGAAGCGCCGGTTTTTTTTGTCCTAAAAGTTAGGTTAGACAAACTTAATTTAAATTTGAATAAAATGTTAGCGTTACCGTTTCAATTCCCGGCGCGTCCATCGCGACCGAGGCGGACGTCTACTTTCCACCCCCCGCCGGGTTTTCCGTGGACGGGCTGATCTGACGGCCGATTCCTGCCCCGTTGTGGAGGGACCGGTGGAACTTTCGAACCAGAATTCTCCGTTTTCACGACCCAAACCGCACCCCCGCCGAGTCGACCTGGCAACGGAAAACGGAATGGACGGATGAAATGACGCAAGCCTTCGACCCGGGGCCCTGCAACCTCGGAACATCGTCCCGGAACATCTGGGAAATCCGCCACGCCATTCCCGGTCGAATTCGATTTCGGGTTCGGCCCATGCGGGGGAATCAAAACCTCGCTCGAACGTTGGAAGAAACGATGAAGGCACTGGAAGGCGTGATCTGGTCCCGTGCCAATGTCGCCTGCGGCAGTCTGGTCGTAGGCTTCCGGCCGGAGCCCCGAATGCCGGACCGGATGAAGGAACGGCTCAAAGACGCCCTCCAAACCGTCTTTCCGGCCCCGTCGGCTTTGGACGCCTGCCGGGTATGTTCCAACGCCGACCGGCCGGTGAATTCCCGCCGGGCCCTGCGGCGCTTCATCGGGCTGGGCGGGATCGCCGGGACCGCCGTGGCGGCGGAGAAGGTCATGGGCGTGGCCATCGCCCAGACGCTCTGGTCTCCCCTGGGGATCATCTCCCTGGTGGCCGCCCTGCCCCTGGTCTTTCGGGGCGTTCGGGACGCCCGAACCGGCCGGTGGTCGTTGGAGACCTTCCTCGGCGGGGCCATCGTGGCCGCCACGGCCGCCGGCCAGGCTCTGGCCGCGCTGGAAATTCTCTGGATCACCGCCGGCGGCGAATGGATGACCGCCTGGATCACGGAGCGTTCCCGCCGGGCCATCCGGGACATTCTGGAGGTGACGGCCAAAAACACCTACGTGCTGGTGGACGGCGTGGAGCTGGAAGTGGCCGTGTCCGAGGTCAACCCCGGCGATCTGGTGGCGGTGCACACCGGCGAGAAGATTTCCGTGGACGGCCGGGTGGTGGACGGCGAGGCGATTCTGGACGAGTCGCCCATCAACGGCCGATCCGAGCCGAGCCCCAAGGGCCCTGGCGATCTGGTCTACGCCGGCACCTTTGTCCGGGAAGGCGTCCTCCACGTCCGGGCCGAACGGGTGGGCGACAAGACCTATCTCTCCCGCATTCTCGGCATGGTGGAGGAATCCTTGGAAAACAAGGCCCCCGTCGAAGGCGTGGCCGAGGAGCTGGCCCGGCGGCTGATTCGGGTGGGCTTCGTCTCCACCCTGGGCACCCTGGCGTTGACCGCCAGTCCCTGGCGGGCCTTCACCGTCATGCTGGTCATGGCCTGCCCCTGCGCCACCGTCCTGGCCGCCTCCACCGCCGTGGCCGCCGCCATGAGCGCCGCCGCCCGCCGCCACATCCTCATCAAGGGCGGCCGGTATTTGGAAGAGGTCGGCCGGGTGGACGTGGTCTGCTTCGACAAAACCGGCACCCTCACCACCAACCAGCCCGCGCTTCGGGAAATCGTCTCCGCCCCCGGAACGGAAGAGAAGGAGATCCTCCAACTCGCCGGTTCCGCCGAGCGGCACAATTCCCACCCGCTGGCCCGGGCCATTCAGGACGAATGCGAACGGCAACGGGTGGAGCCCTTCCCCCACGACGTTTGCGAATACTTTCTGGGCAAGGGCGTCCGTTCCGAAATTCGGGGGACGGAGGTGCTCATCGGCAACGCCAAGCTCATGCGGAAATTCGAGGTTTCCCTGTCGCCGGTCCGGGCCGACTACGAGCGGATGTACGAGCGGGGACTGACCACCGTTTTCGTGGCCCGGGACCGGAACGTCGTGGGCGTGATGGGCTTCGCCAACCAGACCCGCCCCGCCGCCGCCGAGGTGGTGCGCCATTTCCGGGACGAGGGGCTGGACATCGCTCTGATCACCGGAGACGAGGAATGCACCGCCCTGAGCCTCACCGACGACCTGGGGATTTCCGAGTGCTTCTACTCGGTGCTGCCCGAGGAAAAATCGGACATCGTCCGCAATCTCAAGGCCGACGGCCAAAAGGTCTTGATGGTCGGAGACGGCATCAACGACGCCCTGGCCCTGGCGGAGGCCGACGTGGGCATCGCCATGGGCGCGGGCGGATCGGAGGTGGCCATCGAGGCGGCGGATATCGCGCTGGTCAAGGACGAGCTGAGCGGGGTGGTCTACGTCCGATCCCTCAGCCGCGCCACGATGAAGGTGGTCCGCCAGAATTTCTGGCTGGCCACCGGCACCAATCTGGCCGGGGTCGCCCTGGGCGCCGCCGGGCTGCTGTCCCCGGTGCTGGCGGGTCTTTTCCACGTGATCCACACCGCCGGGATTCTGGCCAACTCCGGCCGGCTGTTGGCCTACGAACCGCCCCACATGGTGGCCAAGCGGCCCAAAAAGGAGTGGCGGCCCGCCACGGATGCCCCCGCGCAAGCGGAGAACCAGGTGGTCGCTTTTCCCCGCGCCGGAAAAACCGGATGAGGCCCCTGCCCTGTTTACCCGATGGAGCGGCATGGCCGCGAAACGAAAGACGTTTTTTATGAAACACCATCACGACTCCCACAAGCGCGGAACCATTCCGCCGGGCGCTTTTCCCGGCGCCGCGCCCCACGGCTTTTTTCGGCATTCGCCGGTGGAATTCGGGGCGGCCCCCCTCGGAATCGCGCCCTTCCTCCATTCCTCGCCGAATTCCTTGTCCGGCGTGATGGTGACCTCGCTTCTGGCCGGGACGTTTACCCTGGGGCGAAACCTGAACCGGGTCCAGCGGGGAGAACTCGCCACTCCCGGCGCGTTTGGGCGGGCGCTGGTCACCGGCGTCTGCGTGAACATCGCGGCCACCGCGGCGGTCGGGGTTTCCTCGGCCGCTCCGGTTCGGCAGTCCATGAAACTGGCCATCTATGGCGGCGTGGTCACGGCCGTTTCCTATTTCCTCCACGCGGCGGCGGATTCGGTGATCTCTTCCGGTTCGCCCGGC
>CAYFVR010000224.1:0-2115 GCA_964346545.1 uncultured Desulfobacterales bacterium
CGCTCCATCGCCGTGGTTGGCGCGACCAACACGCCGGGACGGGTGGGGCGGATTATTTTTCAGCAGCTTCGAAAGTCCGGCCTGCCGCTGTATCCGGTAACCGACCGGGAGCCGGACGTGCTCGGCATCGTGGCCTGTCCCGACGTGGGTTGCCTGTCGCCGGAGGTGGACCTTGCGGTCATCGCCGTGAACGCCCAGCAGTCCGTGGAGGCCGCCGAAGCCTGCGCCAAGGCCGGGGTTCCCGCCGTCATCGTGGTGGCCGGCGGATTCGGGGAAACCGGCGTGGAAGGCCGGGCACTGGAAGACCGGCTGGCCGCCCTTCCGGAAACATACGGAACCCGCGTCCTGGGACCCAACACCCTGGGCATCTTCATCCCCCATATCGGCATCGACACCCTGTTCGTGGAACACGGAGACCGAGCCCTGGCCGGCGGCGGGGGCGTGGCCTTCATCTCCCAAAGCGGATCGGTGGGCGTGGAGGCGCTGGGGCTGGCCAGCAACACCGGTTTTGGAATGCGGGCCTTCGTGGGACTGGGCAACAAATGCGACCTGGACGAGGTCGATTTCCTGAACGGCTTCGCGGACGATCCCGGGGCCCGTTGTCTGGCGCTCTACGTGGAGAGCTTCGCGAACGGCCGCGCCTTTCTGGAAGCGGCCCGTGCCGCCTCGAAGAAAAAGCCGGTGGTGGTCCTCAAGGCGGGCCGATCCGCCGCCGGGGCCGAAGCGGTGGGTTCTCACACGGGGCGCCTCGCCGGGTCGGATCGCGTGGTGGCGGGGGCCTTCCGCCAGTTCGGCGTCCAGCGGGCCTACGACGACGAGGCCCTTTGCGACGCGGCCAAGGCCCTTTCCGGCCTGCCCATTCCCGCCGGGGACCGGGTCGCCATCCTCACGCCCGCCGGCGGATACGGCGTGATGGGCGCGGACCATGTGGAGCTGTCGCCCGGACCCGCCCGCCTGCGCATGGCCCGGCTGGCCCCGGAAACCGAGGAACGCATCCGGGCCGTGACCCCGGCCTTCGCCTCGCCCCACAATCCGGTGGACCTGACCGCCGGCGCCAACGACCGGATGGTGGGCGCGGCCCTGGACGCCCTGCTGGCCGATCCCGGCGTGGACATCGTCATCTGCACCGCCTTTTTCGCGCCCCCGGCCATCACCGACCACATGATCGACGAAATCGCCGACCGGGTCGCCGGCTCGTCCAAGCCGGTGATCGTCTTCACCCAATACGGCCCGTACACCGACGACCATCTCGGCCGCTTCCACGAAAAAGGCGTGGTCGGTTTTCCCTCCATCGCCCGGGCGATCCGCGCGGCCCGGTTTCTGGCGGAGCGGGCGGACATCCTCCGGAAACGGAAAACCGAAAAACCGTCCGGAGCGGAATGCCCCGAATCCATTCCATCC
The DNA here is from genome assembly GCA_964346545.1 of uncultured Desulfobacterales bacterium. GTDB lineage: Bacteria > Desulfobacterota > Desulfobacteria > Desulfobacterales > Desulfococcaceae > CAYFVR01. The sequence continues at coordinate 1,402 of CAYFVR010000224.1, forward strand.
GAGTCCCCCCAAATGGATCGGAGGTCGGCGGAAAAAAACCGGTGCGTATCCCCCGACATCGCCGGTTGGCTCGAAACGCTCACCATCCCCGGACGCCCCGACGAATTCGAGGTCAAGGCGCTGCTGGCCGAATTCGGAATTCCCGTTCCGCAAGGCCGCCGTTTCCCGCCCGGGGAAGAACCGGACATCGGCGATTTGCGTCCGCCGCTGGTCGCCAAAGTCTGCGATCCGGCGGTGATCCACAAAAGCGACGGCGGCGGGGTGATCCTTGGGCTGGACGGCGGGGGCCTTCCCGAGGCGGTTCGCCAAATCCGGGAGCGCTTTCCCGGCTCGGCGGTGCTGGTGGAAGAGATGGCCGATTTCGACGGGCCGGAATTCATCATCGGGGCGCTCCACGATCCCACCTTCGGCCCGGCGATCATGGTCGGCGCGGGCGGGGTGCTCACGGAACTCTACGAAGACGTGGCCTTTCGCCTGGTCCCGTTGCGCAAGGCCGAAGCCCTTCGCATGTTGGGCGAACTCCGGGCCGCGCCCCTCTTTTCCGGCTATCGCGGCGCGACGCTGGACGCCGACGGTCTGGCCGATCTCCTGGTCCGGGTTTCCGAACTGGCCCTGGCGCTGGGCGACCGCCTCGGCCAGCTCGACCTGAATCCCGTTGTTTTTTCGGATGGAAAATGGATGGCGCTGGACGCGGTTCTCGTCCCGGCGGGGACG